>JAJPJW010000137.1 GCA_021324075.1 Pseudomonadota bacterium
CCCAGATCGAGGAGTTCATGGCGGCCCTGGACAATTACTACGTGGACGTGGGCCACTATCCCACCACGGAGGAAGGCCTGCAGGCCCTGCGGGAAAAACCCGCCTCGGCCAAGAAATGGGACGGACCCTACCTAAAGAAGGAAATCCCCCTGGACCCCTGGGGCGACCCCTACACCTACCGCTCGCCGGGCCATAACGGGGGATACGAGATCGTCTCCTACGGGGCCGACGGGAAGGAAGGCGGGGAAGGGGAGAACGCCGACGTCAACAGCTGGGAAACGGGGCCCGCCAAGGCCTCGAAATGAAAACCGCAAGGCTGGGAGAGAAGGGTCCGGAAGGCGAGGGGGGCTATGCCTATGTCATGGTGATCGCGGCGGTCGCCGTGATGGCCATCCTGGCCGCCGCCGTCTCCGTGCTGACCTCCTATGAAGTGAAGCACGACAAGGAAAGTGAACTGCTTTTCCGGGGCGGAGCCTACGCCCGGGCCATCGGGGCCTATTACCTGGCCGGCCCGGCGGGGCAGACGCATGTTTATCCCCACCGCCTGGAAGACCTTCTTTCCGACCCCCGTTTTTCGCACCGGCGCTATTTGCGGGCGCTTTATTCCGAACCCTTCGGGGCGGGATGGTCCCTGGTCCGCAATCCCGACGGCGGCATCACCGGCGTCGCCAGCCAGTCCAAGGACAAGCCCCTCCAACAGGACGGCTTCCCCCCTGCGTTCCAGAGCTTCGCCGGAGCCCAGCACTACTCCGACTGGATTTTTCTTTACCAGCCCAGCACGGCGGGAGCCGTTTCCCAAGGAGCAGCGGCCGTTCCCGGCGACTGAAGGGCCGCCAGGCGGCGTTGACACCCCCCGGGCTTGACCCTATCATTGGGTCCCATCAGATTTGAAAAGGTTGAAGATGCCGACTTACGAATATCAATGCGAAAAATGCGGGCATTTCGAGCTCTGGCAGTCCATCAAGGACAACGCCTTGGCGGCCTGCCCCACCTGTGGATCGAAGGTTGAACGCCTTCTTTCGGCCAACGTGGGCTTTGTGCTCAAGGGTTCGGGGTTCTACCAGAACGACTACAAGAATCCGGCTCCCGCCCCGGAGTCCAAACCCAAGGGCGCGGAGGCCTCCGGCCCCGGCTGCGGCGCTTGCGGCAGTCCCGACCCCTGCCCGAATAACTAGAACGGAGAAACAAAATGGCCCCTGGATGGATCGTCGGAATTATCGCGGGTTACGTCCTTTTCAACCTCGGGCTTTGGAAATCCGATTCCACCCCCAAACCCCAGGACACCCTTTGGGCCCTGGTGATGCTGGGGGGCACCCTGCTGATGTTCCTGTCCGTCCTGCTTTGGGCCGTCCCGGGTTTTTTCAACTCTTAACCGGCCCTTGGCCGCGGCGGATGCCGGGGTTCAACGATTCATCTCCGGGAGATATTGAGACCATGAAAGAATTGATCACCGAGGAACAAGCCAACCAGATCGTCCTCGCCCTTTCCCTATTGGTCTTCCTGGCCAGCGCCGGTTTTGGCCTCGCCTGGAATTCCCGAATCGATAAACAAAAGAAGAAACTTTTTTGGGCCAATGTCCTTATTACGGCCCTGGTGGGTCCGGCCATCTGGGCTTTCTGGCAGGTCTACAATTCAATCGAGAATTACTATGGATTGGATTCGGTCAAAGCCCTGGGCATCAATTTTTCCATTGCGGCGGTTCTCGGCGTTGTTTTTTTCACCCTTTTCCATCTCGCCCCGGAGTGGGTCGTTGAAAAGAAATCCTCGAAATCCCGGAAATAACCCCACGAAGGCCGGAAAACAAAGAAAGCAACCTGGACGTCTAAACCCCCATGAGTCCAACTGATCCCTTAGCCATCTTAAATGAAGTCCGCCGCCTGGAAATCGTCACCCGCGGCGCGGTCGACACCCTCCTCAAAGGCTCCTATAAGAGCACCTTCCGGGGCCGGGGGCTGGAATTCCACCAGGTCCGGGAATACACGCCCGAAGACGATTTCCGTTCCATTGATTGGAACGTCACGGCCCGGCTGAATTCCCCCTTCGTCAAGACCTTCGTGGAAGAGCGCGAACTCCAGATGGTCCTGGCGGTGGACCTTTCGGCCTCCCTTTGGCATGGAACGGGACCCATGAGCAAGCGGGAAACGGCCCTGCGGCTTTGCGCCGTGCTGGCCTTCGCCGCGGTCCAGCACCAGGACCGGGTGGGACTGCTCATCTTCACGGACCGGGTCGAATATTACGTGCCCCCCAAGCGGGGCAAGGCCGCCACCATGGGGGCCCTGAGGGAACTGCTCCGGTTCAAGCCCGCAGGCAAGAAGACCCTTTACAAGCCGGCGTTCCGGATGCTCACGCAGGTCCTCAAGCGCCGCAGCGTTTTGGTGCTCATTTCCGATTTCACCGAGCCCCTGCCGATGGAAACGGCCGCCGTCCTGGCCCGGCGCCATGATTTCATCGCGGCGGTGGTCAAGGACCCCCTGGAGAAGGATTTCAAGCTGCCGGCCCGGCTGGCCGTCCGCGACCCGGAAACGGGCCGGGTGGGCTACCTTTCCCCGGGCTCTTCCACCGCCTTCCAGAAGGCCCATGAGTTCCGGGAAAGCCAGTTGAAAGCCCTGACGGCCCAGGGGGTGGACCGCTTCGACCTGAAGGCGGGCGACAACGTGGTTCCGGTTTTGCACCAATTTTTCCGGCGGCGCATCGACCGGATGGGGAGGCGCTGAATGGGGCCCCAAACCCTCCACTTCGCCAATCCCGACTGGCTTTGGGGAATCCTGGCCCTGCCGCCGGCCTTTTTGGCCGCCTTCTGGCATTCGCGGGCCCGGCATTCCACACTCCTCGTTGGGAATCCCCAACTGGTGGAGATGAGTTCGGGGGGTCTTTGGTCCGCCCAGTGGATCCCCTGGTTCTTCCGCTTCCTGGTCCTGGCCCTTTGCCTTTTCGCCGCGGCCCGGCCCCAGGCCGGGCAGAAGAAAACGGAGGAAAAAAGGCCGGTGACCGACCTTTTCGTGACGCTCGACGTTTCGGGCTCCATGACGACGGACGACCTCAAACCCACGCGGATCCAGGCCGCCAAGCAGATCCTTTCCCAATTCCTCGACGAAGTCCAAAACGTCCGGGTGGGGCTTACCATTTTCGCCTTTTATAGCTTCACCCAATGTCCCCTGACCACCGACGTTTCCGTCGTCAAGAAACTGCTGGAGAACGTGGAGCCGGCGCCCCATTCGATCAAGCGGGACGGGACGGCCATTGGTGACGCCCTGGTTTCCTCCTTGAACCGCCTTCAAACCGGCAACGGAAAGGCGGGCGGCCCGACTCCGTCCGGGGGCTCGTCCTCCCTCCTTTCGAAACTCTTCAAGGTCAACGCTTCTTCCGAAGCGGAGGAAGAAAAACCCAACAGCCAGGCCATCCTTTTGCTGACCGACGGCGCCAACAATGCGGGGTCGGTGGACCCCCTGACCGCCGCGCGGGTGATCGCCAGCAAGGGCATCAAGATCTACGCCATCGGGTTGGGCGACACCCACCGCCGCGTCCCCCAAGTATTCGTCACCCCCTACGGCCGCAAGGTTTATGGTTTGGACCAAAATGGAAACCTCATTTATGAAGACCCCCTGGACATGGGTTTGTTGAATGAAATCGCCCGGATTACGGGGGGCAAGGCCTACAACGCCAACAATACCAACGCCCTCAAGTCGGTTTTGGACGACATTGCCAGGCTGGAAAAGAAGGACGTCTCGGTCACCACGCACTGGGAATACAACGAGTTGGCGTCCTATTTCCTCCTGGCGGCTTTTTTGCTGCTGGTTTTGGACATCGGCCTGGAAACGACCGTTTTAAGGACCCTGCCTTAGGCGCGGTCCTCCGGCATTGGAGAAAAGATGGATATCGCAAACCTCACTTGGCTTTGGTACCTCCTGCCCCTTTTCCTCCTGTGGGCGGGATGGGCGCTTTTCACCTTTTGGCGGGACCGCCGGGACCTGGCCCTTTTGGGGGACCACAACCTGGTCCTGTCGCCGGACGTCGTTTGGACCCGCAGAGTGCTAAAGGGGGGGCTTTTGCTGACGGGGTTCCTCCTGGCCCTTTTGGGCGCCCTGCGGTTGCAGGGTGAACCCGTCCCCGAAGACCTGAACTTGAACGGTATCGACGTCATGTTGGTCCTGGACGTTTCCAAAAGCATGATGACCCGCGATATCACCCCCAACCGCCTGGAGGCGGCCAAAAACGCCGTTTTGAACTGGATGCAAAAGCAGGAAGGGGACCGTGTGGGCGTGGTGGCCTTCGCAGGCGAGGCCCTGGTCCAGGTCCCGCTCACCTTCGACTTGGAGGCGGTTTCGCTGGTCGTTTCCAAGGCCGACGTCAATTCGGTGGACATCGGCGGGACGGACATCGGGAAGGGCATCCTGGCGGCGCTGGCGGCATTCGACAAGGACGACCAGGGCAAGCGCGGCAAGGCCATTTTGCTCATCACTGACGGCGAAACGACCGAAGGCGCCTCGGACGTGACGGAGGCCTGCAAGCAAGCCAAGGACATGAAGGTGCCCGTTGTGACGGTGGGGATCGGGACGCGGCAGGGAAGCCCCATCCCGGACGGGGTTTCTTTTTGGGGCGAGGCGGTTTATAAGACGGACAGGGCGGGCAACGTCCATATCAGCCATCTGGACGAGGGGACCCTTAAGAACATCGCCGACCTGACGGGGGGGACCTTTGTGCAAGGGGACAATACCGAAAACCTGGCTTCCATCGAGGGGGCCCTGGACGGCCTCCGGAAGACCCAAATGAAGGGCCAAGGGGTCATGCGGCGCAAGGAATTGGCGCCGGCCCTGGGGGCCTGGTCGGCAGGGGCCCTGTTGCTGTCCGTCTTGATTTGAGAGGGAAGAAAGGCTGAGGGTTGAAAATGAAGCGACATTTACCCGTATACCTGCTCCTGGGCTTGCTGGCCTGGAGCGGCCCTTTTTCCGCCCTGGCCGATTCGCCGGGGGAAAAGGCCTATCAAAACAAGGATTTTGAAAAGGCCGAACAATATTTCGGCGATAAAGCCCAGAGGGACCCCAACGACATCAACAGCCTCTATGGATTGGGCAACTCCCTTTACCAGCAGGGGAAATACGAGGATGCGGAGAAGGCCTTTGGGCAGGCCTTGGGGAAGAATCCCAACTTGGAGCAGGGTTGGTACAACCTTGGCAATTCGGTTTTCCAACAGGACCGCTACAAGGACGCCATCGGCGACTACCAAAAAGCGCTGCAATTGAACCCGCAGGATGGGGATGCCCAACACAACATGGAATTGGCCGAGAAAAAGCTGAAGGAAAATCCTAAAAAAGACAAGAGCGATAAGAAGAAACGGGACCAGAAAAAGGACAAGAACCAGCAAAAGCAAGAATCCCAAAAACAGGACCAAAACCAACAGCAGCAAAACCAATCCGGCCAGAAAAAACAAGCCGATAAGGGAAAAGACCAAAAACAGCAGAAGCAAGACGGCCATCAGCCGGGCCAAAACCAGGGATCCCAGCAGTCCCAGAATGCGCCCCCGAAAGACCAGAGGGGCCAGGACCAGGACCAAGCCAACCGCGAAAAACAGCAGGACCAGCAGCGGCAGGAAGAGGCCAAAAAACAGATGGGCATGTCGGACCAGCAGGTCCAGGATTTGATGAAGAAACTCCAGGACCAGGAGAAGAACACCCAGCAGTATTATTCGGCCAATCCCAACCGCGACCAACAACAGCAGTCGGACATGTGGAATTACATGCCCCGTGAACAGCAGGAGTTCATGAGGCGCTTTTTCGGGCAGCCCCAAAAGGGAAAAACGGACGTCCCGCAGGACTGGTGACGCCCGGATTTTAAATGCAAAAGGGCCCCGGGTCTTGGTATTTTGAGGGGCCTTCAATCACGCGAGGGAATGGATATGAAAAAAACAGGCGTCTTTTTTCGGACGGTCGCGGCGGCAGTCCTGGGGTTTCTTCCGCTGGCCCTTTGCGCCCAACAAGAGGCCATCGGGCTGCGGATGGACGTGGACGGCCGGCAGGTTTCAGTGGGGGACAAACTGACGGTCACCATCGAGTTCAAGCAGATCGGGAACGGCAACTCCTCGGTCGTCAGCGGCCCTTCGATCCCGACCCCGCAGCATTTCGAGGTGCGCGGGCAAACCTCCTACACCCAGGTGGTCATGGTCAACCAGCAGTCCACGATGATTTACACGACCAAACTCACCCTGGCGGCCACGACGACGGGGGACGAAACCCTGGGTCCTGCGGTCCTGATCTACCAGGACCCCGCCGGAAAAAAACGTGAGATCAAATCCAACGTGGTGAATGTGACCGTGACGGAAAAAGCCGGGTTTTCGCTGTTCGGCGGCAAAAAGAACAACCCGCCAACGGAACCCCCGGCCGACAACCCGCCTCCCGACGAGGATGCGCTGAGGGGGTTGAAACCCCTGCTTCCGGAAGTCGTCAATGTCATCCGAATAATCTTTTGGATCTTCCTGGCCTTGCTGGTGGCCGGCTTCTTCCTCTGGCAATTCTTCAAGCCGAAGCGGAAACCAGCCGGGGCGCCCGTACCGATGGGCATTGAAGCCCAGTTCCGCGACGCCTGGAAAAAACTGGGGAATGAGGACCTCACTTCGAAGGAATTCTGCCTGGGGCTTTCCAAACTGGTCCGGGAATGCCTCCAATACCGTTACCAGTTTTCCGCGGTGAATTTCACGACCGAGGAAATCCTGCGGGAAATGGGGAAGCGCAGAGCCTCCGAGGACGAGAAATCAGCCATCGAAAAATGCCTGAAAACCTGCGACCGGGTACTCCACGCCGACGGTAATTTGACCGGCCGGGACAACTTGAGGGCCCTGGCCTCGGCCTTATTGCCGAAAACGCCTAAAAGCTGATGTTCCGCCGCAAACCGAAGGCTATCAATCTTGAAGGAGTCTTGGAATGGCAACTCAAAACGAGGAATTAAGCGCGGAAGGCCAGCGCCTGAGCGAACAGTTCGCGAAGGTCCGCGAGGAAGTGGCCAAGGTGATCGTAGGCCAGGAAGGCCTGTTGGACCGGCTTTTGCTGGGGCTCCTGGCAAGGGGGCATCTGCTGCTGGAGGGCCTGCCGGGGCTCGCCAAGACCCTGGCCATCAAGACGCTTTCAGAGGCCCTCGGTGTTTCCTTCAGCCGCATCCAGTTCACCCCGGACCTGCTGCCGGCGGACCTTTTAGGGACCCGTATTTATATGCCCGCCAAGGGGGACTTTAAAACCCAAAAAGGGCCCGTCTTCGCCAATTTGGTTTTGGCCGATGAAATCAACCGGGCTCCGGCCAAGGTCCAATCCGCCCTTTTGGAAGCCATGCAGGAACACCAGGTGACCATCGGGCCGGACACCTACAAGTTGGAGGAGCCTTTCTTCGTGATGGCCACCCAAAACCCCATCGAACACGAGGGGACCTACCCCCTGCCCGAGGCCCAGGTGGACCGGTTCTTCATGAAGGTCCAGGTGGGGTACCCGGGGTTCGAGGACGAAAAGGAAATCATCACCCGGATGACCGCCGGCAAGGCGATCAAGACGAAGGAGGTCCTTTCCGCCCAGGCCATCCTCAAGGCGCAGGATGCGGTCGACAACATTTACGTCAGCGAACCTTTGAAGGAATACATCGTCCACCTGGTCGCCGCCACCCGCAAGCCGGCGGATTACCAATTGGAGAAGCTGAAGCCACTGATTGAGTACGGGGCCAGTCCCCGTGCTTCGATCGGGTTGACCGTTGCGGCGAAGGCCCACGCTTTCCTCAACGGACGTGGTTATGCCACCCCGGAAGACGTCAAGGCCTTGGCGGCGGATGTGATGCGGCACCGCCTGATCATGACCTATGAAGCCGAAGCCCAAAACCTCAAGACCGACGACCTGATTGCCCAGGTGTTAAATAAAGTGAAGGTGCCCTGACATTGAGCGAAGCCCCCACCGTTAAAAATCCAAAATCCGATGGAAAGTCCCTTCTTTGGAAACTCGGCCTTGTGGTCCTGGCGGTCTTTTTCACTTTCGGCTGTAAATCCAAATCCAAGTGGAATGAAAAAAACCTGCCTTTGCCGCCGGGGGCGGACAGCGGCCTTTACGACGGCCAATTTGTCCAGACCGATTATGGTTTTGGGTTCCCCCTTCCATCCAAATGGCTTTACGTCAGGCTTTCGGCGGAGCAGGAAGTCGACGAGGTGGCCCGTTTTTCCGATGCGGACCACGAGATGATCGCGCGCATTTCCGTCCAGGTCATGGGGGACCCCGCCGGTTTTTCCAAGAAAAGCTGGCAGGACGCCTCCGAACAGGACTTGGAGAACCACCAATTCAAGGTCCGCAAAAAGGAGCCGGTCCAGGAATGGAAGACGGCCGATGCAGGACCCTGGATCGAGGTTCCTTACCGGGTCATGGACGCAAGGGGTGAGGAGTGGGCGGACGAGGAATGGGCGCTGAACAAAGGGGACATCCTGATCGGGGCGCATGTCCTGATGCCCGGCGACGCCGCCGGGACGGACAAGGGAAAAAAATTCATCAAATCCCTGCAGGGGGCCCTGACCCAGATCCATTGGTATATGCCCATCGGGCCCCGTGGAATTTCGATCGACCGGTTTGAATTGCAACATTTCACCGAGGATTTTTGCAGGGCTTTGGAAAGCCGATCGACCGCGAAGATGGGAGCCTATTTCGACGACATGTATCCGGACCGCTCCAAGTGGAATGAGTGGTACCAGAAGGCTGTCGCCGGTGAACCGGGGAGCTTTGAACTGAAGGCATCCCTCTCGGGACTGGTCATTAACGGCGATGATGCCACGGCCACCTTCACGCTGACCCGCCTGGATAAGGGTGATTCCCACCCCAAAAAATCCGACCGGAGCTTCAAGCTTTCGAAAAAAGAGGGAAGCTGGAAAATCATGTATTCGGTGGATAAAAGCTAAACTGGGTGGGTTTTAACTCCCGATCCCGTCTAATTCAGCCCTTTCTTTAGTTTAATGTTCAACAATGTGCCGGTTTAAACCTAGAATGCCTGGTTTAAAGGTTATTTTTGGGTAAAAAAACGATTTAAGGTTTTTGTTTGCCCGTCCTTTGTTAAAATACTAGTGATTTTCCAGAACGTTTTCCCCCAACATTGTTTCGACGCTTCCCAATACGTTCCAATACAACCCGACTGATGTGGAGGAAGCTCTTGGAGTTTTCTTTGACCCGCAATCCATACCGTTTAACTCAAGTCAAAACAGCCGTTTTTTTCCTGGGCGCTGTCCTTTTGTCCATTAACACAGCCTTGGCCTTGCCTACCCAGGTCCCCACCTTCGTCCCCACACTCGTTCCCACCAAGGCCCCAACCCCCTTGCCCGCCAATACTGCAACTTTTACGGCAGTTCCTCCAACAGCTACTTTCAGTTTTACTCCCGCCCCGCCGACTTCCACGCCCACTCCGCCGCCGGCCAATACCCCCAGTTTCACCTGGACTTCAACCCCCGTTCCACCGACACAGACCCCCACCTTCACGAATGTTCCGCCGGCTTCCACCCCCACCAGCAGTTTTACTTTCACTTCCGTTCCTTTTACCAACACGCCGACTTCCACTTTCACCAGTGCCGTCATCCCCCCCACCAATACGCCGGTGCCGGCGGCGAATACGCAGACTTCCACCTCCACCAACACGGCGGTTCCGCCCGCGGATACGGCTACTTCAACTTCGACGAATACGGCCCTTGCGATCGCCACTTCGACGGCCACCAACACATCCGTCCCTCCGACGGACACGCCGACTTATACTTTCGCCAATACCCAGGTTCCGCCAACGAATACGGCTACTTCCACCAATACTTTGATTCCGGTGGATACCGCGACTTTGACGTCCACCAGCACGACAGTCCCGCCGACGGATACGGCAACTTCCACTTGGACCGACACGTCCGTTTCGACTTTCACACCGGCATCGACGGCCACCAGTACCGCAGTCCCACCGACGGATACGCCAACCTATACGTTCACCAATACTTCCGTGCCGTCCACCGACACACCGACGAGCACCTCCACCAATACCTCGGTCCCACCTACGGATACGGCTACTTTCACTTCGACCAATACGTCGATCCCGACCGACACTCCAACTTCAACGGCCACCAGTACCGCCGTCCCGCCGACGGATACGCCAACCTATACGTTCACCAATACTTCCGTGCCGCCCACCGACACACCGACGAATACTTCTACTAACACCTCGGTCCCACCTACGGATACGGCTACTTTCACTTCGACCAATACGTCGATCCCGACCGACACTCCAACTTCAACGGCCACCAATACCGCAGTCCCGCCGACGGATACGCCAACCTATACGTTTACTAACACTGCGCTGCCGCCCACCGACACACCGACGAGTACCTTCACCAATACCTTGGTCCC
This sequence comes from Pseudomonadota bacterium, assembly GCA_021324075.1. Taxonomy (GTDB): domain Bacteria; phylum Oederibacteriota; class Muellerivitia; order Muellerivitales; family Muellerivitaceae; genus JAJPJW01. The sequence goes on from JAJPJW010000137.1 coordinate 10,383, forward strand.
GCCTACGGATACGGCTACTTTCACTTCGACCAATACGTCGATCCCGACCGACACTCCGACTTCGACGGCTACCAATACCGCCGTCCCGCCGACGGATACGCCAACCTATACGTTCACCAATACTTCCGTGCCGTCCACCGACACACCGACGAATACTTCTACTAACACCTCGGTCCCACCTACGGATACGGCTACTTTCACTTCGACCAATACGTCGATCCCGACCGACACTCC
>JAJPJW010000129.1 GCA_021324075.1 Pseudomonadota bacterium
CCAGGCTGGAGAAGGAAGGATGGGTATCCATCGATAAACAGCGTAATTTAAGCCTGACCGACCCCAAGGGGCTCGAGGAATTCGCCGGAAAATAAATCCGGCTCTTTATTCCGGCTTAGCGTCCGGTTTCCTTAAATAAAACATCGACCTTAAAGTAAAATAAAGAAGGGGCAGCACCCCGCCCGCGACGAAAGTAAGGTCCCCCGCCACCCTGGCCCAGGTGAGTTTTTGGACAATGGGCTGGTTCCAGAAATCCGCGCTTCGGGCGAACCAATAGCCCCGGGTGTAGCTTTGGACCATCTCCAATACGCCCACCGGGAAGATGTCCAGGACCAGCATCAGCATCAGCCCCACCTGCAGCGACCAGAAGGAGATCTTGAGGATGCGGTTCGACCAATGTTCGGGCTTCACCAGGAACCGCAGCACGAAAACCAGGGCCGCGAGGGCCAGGTTTCCGTAAACACCCATTAAGGCCGCGTGGCCATGGTTCGGCGTCAGGTAGGTGGCGTGCTCGTAATAACTGACGATGGGCAGGTTGATGAGAAAGCCGAAAACGCCTGCCCCCAGGAAGTTCCAGAAGCCGACGGCGATCAGGAACACGATGGCCCAATAGTGGGCGAAAAAGCCGTCCGCCTCCTTGGTCCCCGCCTCGCCCCGCCTCAGTTTGGCGAAGTCATAGGCTTCTAGCGTCAAAAGGAGCAGGGGTACCACTTCCATGGCCGAGAAAAAAGCGCCCAGGGCCAGGTTGATGGCCGGTTGAGCGGTCCAATAGTAATGGTGGCCCGTGCCGATAAGTCCCGATCCCAGGTAAAGGATGATGTCCAGGTAGACCACCCGCACCGCGGTCTTGGTGGTCACCAGCCCCAGGATCACGAAGAAGTAGGCCACCACGATGGTGGTGAAAAGTTCGAAAAAGTTCTCCACCCACAGGTGGACCACCCACCAACGCCAAAAATCGGCGATGGCGAAATTGGTCTTCGGGGTATAAAGCAACCCCGCCGAGAACATCAAGGGGATGGCCAGGATGCCGTAAACCAAAAGGTAAGGAAGGCTCCCCCAATCCTGCCCCTTGAGCCTACCCCAAACCGCGCGCAGGACCAGGATGGCCCAGATGCCCATGCCCGCGGTCAAGAGGATCTGCCAGAAACGGCCCAATTCCAGGTATTCCCAGCCCTGGTGCCCGAACCAGAACCAGAAGTTGCCCAGCTTGTCCTTGATCCCCAAATACTCGCCCACGATGGAACCCACGGCCACCAGCACCACCGCGCCGAAGAGCACGTTCACCCAGAAAGCCTGGTACTTGGGTTCCCTTTTTCCGATGAAGGGGGCGATGAAGAGGCCCGCCGCGAGCCAGGCCGTGGCCACCCAGAAAATGGAAAGCTGGAGGTGCCAGGTGCGCGTGATGGTGGTGGGAAGGATATCCCGGATGTCGATGCCGTAAAACCCGGTGGCTTCCACGAAGTAGTGGGCGGTAAAGACTCCCATGAGGGTTTGGAAGGCGAAGAGGGCCGCCACTACCAGGAAATATTTGTAGGTCGCCAGCTGGCTCGCCGTGACCTTGAAATCCTTCAGCGGAAGGCTTTTTTTGATCGTCGGTTCGTCCCCACCCCAGCCCAGGTAGTCGAACCGCCCGAAGAACATGAGCACCAGGGCACAGCCTCCTAAAAGGGAAATCAGGGAGAGGACGCTCCAGAGGAACACCGCCCGGGTGGGGCGGTTGCCCACCGCATCCTCGGGGGGCCAATTGTTGGTGTAGCTGTAATTCTTTCCCGGCCTTTGGGTCGAGGCGGCCCAGGCGGTCCAGGCGAAAAAGTCGGTCAGGCTCTGGACTTCGCCGGCGGTCTTCACGTAGTCCTTGGGGAGGCTGTGGTCCCCCCCGCTGTTCATGAAAAGATCCACATAGCGGGCCGTGAGGGCGGGCCAGGCTTGGGCCTGTTCCCCGGTCAGGGTGAGGGTCAAGCTGTTGTCGTCATACCGGTTGGTCTTGGCGTCGGCGACCACCTGCTGATCGATTCGGGCCTTCTGGTCTTCGGGCAAGGAGGCATAATTTTTTTTGAACACCGCCTGGGCCTTCGTGTCACGCTGCATCCATGCGGAGATATGCAGGTAGTCGTCGGTAAAATCCGGCCCCCGGTAGGCGCCATGCCCGAATACCGAGCCGTAATCCATCAGGCCGTATTTTTGGAAAACCGCCTGTCCTGCCAGTATATCCTCTCCAGTGAAAAGCGTTCTTCCAGAGGGATCCACTACTTTAGCGGGAATGGGGGGGGCGTTCTCGTAAACTTTCTTCCCCATGAACATCAAAACCGTGAACCCAAAAATGACCACCAATACCGCCGCGTGCCGCCAAGCCTTGGAAATTTCCACCATCCGCCTCCATGTTCAAAAGGAATATTGCCTATCTTTTAACAGACGTTTTAAGCGAGTTCAACGCCGGAAGCCATGACTTAAGTCATGGCTCACACATCCCTGCATAAAGTTAAACAACACTGCAAAACTCGGGCCTCTTAAGCGGGGCTCAACGACGGGGAAACAACCCCCAGAAGATATTGGATGACGTCCGCGGCCTCGTAGGAAAGCCCGCCGCCCTTCAGGAACTTGGCGATCCGTCCCAGGTCATCCCCGGAAGTGACCAGGGGTTTTTCCTCATGCCCGCTTTTCTGGATCTGGCCCAGGCCGATGTCCGCCATCAACCCGTTACAAACGCACTTGCGCCCGCGGGTGTCTTCCGGCTTCCCTTCCTTCTGCAGGTAGGTTTCGACGGGCTCGCCCGGACAGCGGTAGCCCACCGAGCCGTCTTTGCGCTTAAAGGGCGTCCGGAGATAGCCCAGGTCGCAGATCCGGGGACGTGCCCGGTAAAGGGCTTCCTCGGAAACCGTCCCTTCCAACCGCACTACCTTGAAAGGAAAACCTGCGGGGGAGGCGAGGGGGTCGGTGTGCACCTCTTCCCGACCCCTCAAAACCTTGGCTAAAACCCTCCGTTTGATCCGGCGGGCCATGCCCGATTCCTCGCAATAGGCGAAAACCGTGCCGGCCTGGATACCTGCGGCTCCTTGGGCCAGGGCTTCCTTCAATTTTTGGGGATCGGCGTAGGACCCCGCCAGCCAAAAAGGAAGTTCCAATTTGCGGAAGGCTTCCAAGTCCACCTTGTCCTTGGGCCCATAAACCGGCTCGCCCTTTTCGTTCAGATGCAAGGGCCCCCGGGGCGGGGCGTTGTGTCCGCCGGCTGTGGGTCCCTCGATGACAAAACCGTCCACGCGGCCCGAGGATTTCTTGGCCAGCGTGACCGCCAAAACCTCCGAGGAAACGATGGCGATGAATTTCGGCCGTTTCACGGCCCTCCCGGGATTGTCCAGGATTTCACCCGGGTTAAAGCGGACATGGAAATCATCCGCAGAAGAAGCGCTTTGGACATTGATCTTCAACTCGACGGGTTGGTGGAAAGCCAGCTGGTCGAGGAGGGCCGGGATGGCGCGCGGGATGCCCGCGCCCATCAGCACATAATCCACCCCCGCCAAAAGGGCGCCATAAAGTGACGGCAGGGTGGGAAGCTGGATCTTTTCGAGATAATTGATGCCCACCCGTCCCCCATGCCCTTCCTTGGCTAGGAATACCTCCACAAAATTGGCGGCCACGGTCAGTTCCACCAGTTCCACGGGAGGGTCCAATGAAAACATGGGTGGGTTCTTGAAAGACGCGTTCCAGGCTTTCCCACCCGGGATGAAATATTTTTCCAACACCCTTTGGGCCAGCAAGGGATTGGGGAAAGCGTTCAAGGCCCTTCGGGTGGAACCGTCCGGGTCCCCCATTTGAAGCCGCCGGGCCATGATATTCTCCAGGGCCGTTCCTGAAACCACCCCCAATTGGCCCATCCGGGCCACCGCCTTGGCCAGCTTCCAACTGGAAACCCCCACGCCCATCCCGCCTTGGATAATCACCGGTTCACTCAAGAAAAACTCCTTAGGTCAAAGTAAGGGAGTATCCGCAAAGTGGGGAATGGGGCCTATGACTCAGGTCATATTGGAGCCAAAGGGCTCCGGGTCTAATGAAAGGAGCTAAAAGAAGGGAGAACCCATGGAAGCCACCCTCTCAGACCAGCGTCCGCAAAAGCTTTATGCCGACCGGCCCTATATCGCCATTTGGGAAACCACGCGGGCCTGCGACCTGGCCTGCGTCCACTGCCGGGCCGAAGCCGCATCCAGGCGATTTCCCGGCGAATTGGATACGCGGCAGGCCTTGGAATTGATCCACCAAATCGCCGACTGGGGAGTACCCCTCTTCGTCATGACGGGCGGGGACCCTTTGAAACGGGAAGACTTGATGGTGCTGGCAAGGGAATGCTCCAAACTCGGCATCAACTTCGCGCTCGCCCCTTCGGTGACACCCTTGTTGAACGCGGATAACCTGGAAAAATTGAGGGATGCGGGGGTCCACCGCATTTCCCTTTCCTTGGATGGGGCAATGGCCATAACCCACGACAGCTTCCGGGGCATCCCCGGCACTTACAACCGTTTCTTGGAAGCCGCAGACCTTATCCGGCAGATGGGAATCCGCCTGCAGGTCAACACCACCATCGGCCGCCATAACAAGTTCCAAATCTGGGAAATGGCCCAGCTGATCCGCCGCTTTTCCATCGACCTTTGGTCGGTCTTTTTCCTGGTTCCTACCGGCCGGGGGAGCAAAGCCCAGGCTTTGAATGCCCGTGAGACGGAAGGCGTCCTCAACCAGCTTTATGAAATCCTGAAGCAGGGATGGTTCGATGTTAAAACCACCGAAGCCCACCATTTCCGTCGGGTCATCCTGCAGAAATACGGGGTGGCCCCCGACCAATTAGGTGAAGCCCTCAAGGCGAAACCCGACCCGGTTCTCGCCCGGACGGCCCGGGGCGTGGGCGATGGCCGGGGTTTCGTTTTTATTTCCCATACGGGCGACGTCTGTCCCAGCGGATTCCTGCCCTTATCCGCCGGCAATGTGAAGGACAGCCCCCTGCCCAATATCTACCAAAAAAGCTGGCTTTTCCAAAAGCTGCGCGACACCGATTCCCTCAAGGGAAAATGCGGGCGCTGCGAATACCGTTACCTTTGCGGGGGTTCCAGGGCCAGGGGTTATGCCTTGACGGGTGAAATCATGGCCGCCGATCCCTATTGCGCCTACCAACCGTCCCGGCGGGCCAAAACCCATTGAACCTTGCTCGAAGATTTCCGTTAAGGGGTTAGGCCCATTCCGTTGGGTTCCACTTCTTCCCGCAGAAGTTATGGCAACCTTCATGGCCAGGCGGAGTTGGAGGCCCGAACCGTTTCAAGGCCTTCATGAGGAACCGGATGCGCCCAATAAAACCCCCGGCCGCCATGGCGGCCGGGGGTCAACCAACGTCTGCAGCAATACCGGGAAGGTTTTTTGACACCTTCACCCTTTTAAATAAGACGGCTTCATATAAGACCCGCCATCCAAAACATATCTTTCATTTTTTCCCCGAGTGGCGTCCTTGCCCGGTCTTGAAACCTTTCCCGCGGAAAGGCAAAACCGCCTTGTGGGTGTGACGGGCACGGACTTCATGCCTCTCAAAGGCGCCCCGGTGAAAAAATTCATCAACATGCTTTGGAACGGTTTTGGGGGAGCCCTTTCCAAGCACCGGCCTTTTCCAGCGTCGGTGTTTCAGGGGACCGCCTTCCGGCCTGATCCAGGCGGCATACTCTTCCTCCGAAAACGGCATCCCTGAAGGCGGGCCCAAAGCCACCGGGTCATCCTCCAGGCCAGGCTGTCTAAAGGATTTTTCATCGTGAATCTCCACTAGGTTGTATTGGTCGTCCTTAGAAATGGTAGGTTCGGTTCTTCATTACCCCTCGTTCTTTTCATGTCCGCCTCTTTCGCACCGGTGGCCCGCCCCTTAATCGTTGTTCTCGGGGACGATGTTATCCCGCCATTTATTCTCGGCCTCATACCAGTCAGTCGTCGGGTCGTCCGCAGGACGGCCCCGGTTAGGCCAGTTGAAATAGGGCGCCTTTTCCGGCTCGTCCCGGGTCGACACTTTTTTTGCCAGACTCCTTTTTTGCTTCGTCACTGTCCGTGTCATTGTCTCCTCCTGGCTCCGTCTTGGTTTTAATCTAAACCGAAGGTGTTTTGGCCAATATGAGCCCTGTCAGTTTGGGTGGATTTATAATCCTCCTCATCCTGGAAAAAGCTCCATCGTCCTATCTAAAAATCAGAAAATAAGTTTCGTTCGGAAAATTTTTATTGGGGGCTGTCGGAAATGAAAAAATGGGGACGACCCATGGATCGCCAACCGATGGCGGCTACGGCTAACAAGCAGGCCAGTCCCCAATCCACCGCAGTTAGTCGGCATACTTGAAAAACACCTTCCAACCATGGAGTTTCCATAATAATGGGAAGGCTTAAGGCCACTGCAAGCCAAACCGCCCAAAAACGGATTGTTTTGGGAAAGGGCATTTTCCACCAGGCCTTTTCCACCGACCTCTCGGAAAATACCAAAAGCAGGCATCCCAGGATCAAAACCGCCAATCCCGCGCTTCGGGCATAGATCGCCCCCAAAGGAAGCCGCGCGAGATAAAAAGCAAAAACGGCTGAGGACAAAAGAACCCCCGATAAAACAGAGAGGCCCAAAGGCACCCTTGCCAATAGGGGTGCTTGAGGATCTCTGGGGGGCCTCGACATCGTGTCCGGGGGCGCTGGCTCACCCTCAAAGATCAGCGCGGAAACGGGGTGGACGATCAACTCCAGCCAAACCAAATGCACGGGAAGGTAAAACAATGGATACCCCAAGAGCGGGCACAGCACCGCCAGAAAAATAATGGGGATGTGGAAAGCCACCAAAAAAAGGAAAGAGCGTTGGATATTGGCGAAGATGCGGCGTCCCTCTTCCACAGTGGCCGCAATGGAAACGAAACTGTCCGATAAAAGGACGATGCTGGCCGAGGCCCGGGCCACGTCGGTGCCCCTCAAACCCATGGCGATCCCGATATCGGCTTTTTTCAGGGCTGGGGCGTCGTTGATCCCGTCCCCCGTCATCGCCACAACTTCCCCGGATTTTTTCAGCGCTTCCACAATGGAATACTTCTCGCCCGGCTGGATCCGGGCGAAGACCACTCCTTTTTTCACCTTCCGGACCATTTCTTCCGGTGGGAGTTTTTCCAAACCGGCTCCATTTATCAAATCCTCAGGTTCATGAATGATCCCCGCCGCGTCGGCAATGGCATGGGCCGTGAGGAGGTGGTCTCCCGTGATGATCTTGATCCGGATTCCGGCTCCCTGGCACATGGCCACCGCCCGGGGGACATCGGGACGCAAGGGATCCTTGAAAGCCAGCAGGCCGAAAAACCTCAACCCCTTTTCATCCTCATCCCGCCGCCCCGTGAAGGAACCCGCGTCCCGTCCGGCGACGGCCAGGACGCGGGCGCCATGGGAAGCCAACCGCCCGTTTTCCCTTTCCGCCATGGCCTTCTCCTCGGGCGAAATGGCGCAATGCTCCAAGATGCCTTCCAAGGCCCCTTTTGCCGCTATCCGCCAAATGGGGGGGGCGTCTTTTTTTCGCCAAACGTGGGACATGTGCTTTCCCACTGGATCGAAGTCATAGTCATGAATCAATTCCCAACGTTCTTGGACTTTGAGGACCTTGACCCCATGTTCCTTGGCGTGCTCAAGGATGGCCTTTTCCATGGGATCCGCCGGCTTCAACTCACAGGCCAAGGCCGAAGCCTCCAATACCGCATCCTCGCTGGCCCAGGGGGTAAGGGGCATATGGGATTCCAGGACAAAGTTCCCTTGGGTCAGGGTACCGGTTTTATCGACACAAATGACGGTGGTGGATCCCAAGGTTTCCACGGCGGTCAGCCTTTTGACAAGGACACCCTTTTTGGAAAGTCTCCAAGCCCCCAGGGAGAGGAATAAAGTGAAGACAAGGGGGAATTCCTCGGGAATGGCCGCGATGGTGAGGCTGACCGACGAAAGGATGGCCTGATAAAAATTTACGCCCCTATACAATTGCAATCCCATGACCCCAAAGGCCGCCAAAACCGCCGCGAAAGCCAGCCGTTTAACCAGGGAGCCGGTCTTCCTCTGAAGAGGAGTTGTTTCCTCCGGGGCTTGTGATACCAACCGGGCAATTTGGCCGAACCTCGTTTTGGATCCAGTTTGAAAGACTTCCCCATAGGCCTGCCCCGTCAGGACCTGTGACCCGGCGAAGAAATAATAATCGTCATCGGAAATGGGAGGGGATAGTCCGGGCCCGGCTTTTTTGGATACCGGTTCCGATTCCCCCGTGAGTTGGGATTCATCCAATGAAAAATTGGAGCATTGCCTTAAAATCCCATCCCCCAGTACCCGGTCGCCTTCCCTTAATACCAAAAGATCGCCCGGCACCAGATCCTCCGAAGGGATCTCGGTTTCACTCCCGTTCCGAATGACCAAGGCTTGGGGCTCCAAAGCCTTGGATAATCTTTTTAATACTTTTCGGGACCTGGCCTCAAGGATCACATCCACACCAAGGACCGGGAAAAGGGCGATCAATAGGATCCAGCCGTCCCGATCCTCCCCCAAGAGAAAATAAGCCCCGGCCGCGAGGATAAGCATGATGGCCATGGGGTCGGCCAGGATTTTAATTATTTCCTTGAACCGTTGGAAATTTCCTTCGGACTTCAGCCGGTTGGGGCCATAGATCTTCAGGCGGCGGGCCGCCTCCCCGCCATCCAAGCCCTTAAAGTCAATTTTGGAATATTCTTCCGGACGATCCATTTTTAGCCGCCTTGACCGGCCATGGCCGGCATGGCAAGAATTCCAATTTAAATCAATTATCGGTTCGAATCGATGGCCCCATTAATGATGAGCGTCATAAGGCATTTCCGGAACCCGCATTGAAATAAGACTTAGGAACTTCAAGAGGAGGAGGAACAATGAAAATGGGAATTATCTTTTCGGGGATATTGTGGGGGTCTTTTTTCATCCTCCTGGGCCTTTCGGTCATCCTGAAACACACCCTGAACGTGGACATCCCGGTGGTAAGGATATTCTTGGGGGTTTTCTTCGTCTACCTGGGTATCCAGGTCATCGCCGGTGGGAACAGGCGGCCCTGGGGAAAGTCTTGTGACGTGGTCTTCAGCCAAGCCGGGGTAAAGGCGGACGCTGGAAACGGCGAATACAACGTCATTTTCAGCAAGGGGAATATCGACCTGACCCGGGTGGAAGTGAAGGACAAGGATGTCTTTCTCAAGGCCAACACCATCTTTGGCTCCTCGACGGTGGGGATAAAGGCGGGCCTGCCCGCCCTGGTCAAGGCCAGCTCGGCTTTTGGCAACATCCGCCTTCCCGACGGGAACACTGCCGCTTTTGGGAATTACCTCTACAAAACCAAGAATTATCAGGAAGGAAAACCCCATTTGGAATTGGAACTGAATACTGTCTTTGGGGATACCCAAGTGATACTGGAAGACTGACGGGTGAAAAAATGGAAGTGTTCCTTAAAAATAAGACTATACCGGCGCTTTCCTATTCCCTGGCAGGGGTGATCGCGGCCACAAGTTTGGGAGGCCTTTTACTTTCCGAAGTTTACGCCAAGGAGACCCCCTCCTGGGCCGCTCAGGGATTGGGCCAAGATTTTGTGGACCTGGTATTCGTGGCGCCTTTTTTGGTCCTTTGTACTTTTCTGGCCCAAAAGGGGAGGAGGGTGTTCCTTTTTTCCTGGGCGGCACCCTCGTTTATTCGGTTTACACTTACCTGGTCTACGGTTTTTTCATGCACTTCAACCGCCTGTATTTCCTCTACTGCGCCGGGTTGGGATTGTCGGTTTACGCGCTCATCCTGCTCGGCATGGAATTCAGGACCGCCCAAGTGGATTCCTGGTTTGACCAGAAAAAAACCACCTATATCCCTGCCATTTATTTCCTGGCTATCACCGCCCTATTTTATTTTCTCTGGCTTTCGGAAGATCTGCCAGCCCTGATCTCGGGGATTCTTCCCAAAAACCTGTCAGAGGCCGGGCTTGTCACCAATCCCATCCACATACTGGATTTGTCCATCGTGCTCCCGGCCATGGCCATTTCCTCCCTGCAACTCTTCAGAAAGAAGGCTTGGGGTTACCTCTTTTTTCCGATCATGATGGTTTTTTCAGTCATCATGACGGTCGCCATTGGCGGAATGATGGTGGCAATGAAGCTAAAAGGGGTCTCAAGCGGCCTGGTGATGGCCTACGTTTTTAGCCTGATGGCCCTTTGTAATTCGGCGGTTTTGGAGTGGTTCTTGCGGTCGTTGAAACCACAACCTTCGGAATTCTAATCCCCCTGCCTTCTTCAAGGCCTTTTTTTAAAATATTGGATTTCCCTTTCGTGCTTTTTCGCGGCGGCCATCGTCTTAAAAGTCCCCAAATTCCGGCGCTGGCCGGTTTTGGGGAAGCCCTTTCCAAGCACCGGCCTTTTCCAACGTCGGTGTTTCAGGGGACCACCTTCCGGCCTGATCCAGGAGGCATATTCTTCCTCCGAAAACGGCATCCCGGAAGGCGGGGCCCAAAGCCAACGGGTCATCCTCCAGGCTAGGCGATCCAATAGAGTGTTCATCGCAAACCTCCTCTTGTTTGTTGCCGCCCTATTCCGGAAAGATGCTGATGCCGGCCTTGAGCGGGAAGAAAAGGGTGGGATTTTCTGGCGCCAACCCGCCCATCGGGGAGACAAAGTCCATATCCAAGCGGCCTTGGGCGAAAAGGGCCAGTCCATCGCCTAGGATGAAAAGCACTCCCGCGCCTGGCGATAAAAGTGGGCCCGTTTCCGAACGATTCGCCTTGGTTCCCGCTCCTCCACCCATGGAAACATTATTGAAGGCCAATCCAATCCCCCCAAAAAGAAAGGGACGGACCCAGCCGGTCCCGACGGTGTAGCGGGCCACTCCCAAGAGCGAGGTGTAAACCCATTCACCGCCTGCCGCACCCAGGGTCTTCTGGTCGAAATCGTAATAGCCCAGGTCCAAGCCCAGGCTGAATCGGCGGTCGATCCGGTAACCCACCAGGATGTCCCCGCCCAATCCACGGCCGTAGTTTTGGGAGGCACCGGGGCTGACGGGAAAGACGAACCCCCCGTCCGCTTGCTCGATCCATCTTTGGTTCGGAGCCGGTTCCTGGGCCTGACAGTGCCAGGCCGCCAGCAACAACAGTCCCATCCATCCAATCGTCTTTTTCATGCTTGCCTCCTTAGGGACTCGAATGAATCACCCCGCCGGGATGATCCAAGGGCCACCATGTTTCCACTCTGGTTCCCTTTTTGGGCTCGCTGGAGAGGGCCACACGCCCCCCGTGGCGGTCCATCACTTGGCGGACGATGGAAAGGCCCAGGCCGGTGCCGAACCTTTCCATGGCCTTGGCGTTGGAAGCACGGAAGAACTCCCGGAACAGCTTCGTTTGCTGTTTCGGGGGGATCCCAATGCCCTCATCCTCAACGCTCAGCACCAGCCAGTTGCCCTCGGGATGGAAATTCACGGTCACGTGGCCCCGTCCGACCGGCGTATATTTCACGGCGTTGGAAAAAAGGTTGTCCGCGACCCGTTGGAAGGATTCGGGGTCCGCCAGGAGTTGTACCTGTGAATCCCCGTGAAGCTGGAAGGTGACCCCCTTCTGTTTGGCCTCTTCCTCCACGGCTTGGATGCGTCCCAACAGGGCCTCATAAACATTCACCCATTCCCTTTTCAAGGGTGCTTCTCCGGCCTGGGCGTTCGACAACCAGGCCAGGTCGTCGACGAGTTCCAGGAGCACCCAAATCCGTTTTTTGGCCGTACGGACGGCTTCCAGGGCCTTTTCGCTTTGGGAGCCCAGGGCCCCTTCGACCGTCGACAAGTCGAAATCCATTTCAATGGCGGGCTTTTTGAGCTGCAGGACAACCTGCTTGAGGAATTGGTTCTTGAACAGGTCCAATTGCCTCAGTGCCTCGTTGGCACCCCTTAGTTTTTCGTTCGCCTCTCGCAAGGCCTGTTTCTTCGCCTCCAAATCCCCGCTCAAGCGGGAAAGGAAAAACCAGAGGCCGGCCACCGCCGCCGAATATCCCCACAACAGGGGCCTCTCGTAATCGAAGTAAAAACCGGGGAGGCCCCAGGCGTCGGCCTTAACCGGTCCGGCGCCTTCCAGGAAATAAAGGGCCCAAGGAAGCGCCAGCGCGGAAACGGCGTAGAACAGGCTTTCCTTGGGTGTAAAAAGGATGGCGCTGATGGCCATGTGAAAAAGGTAAAGCAGGATGAGGGGGTTCGTGGCCCCGCCGCTGAAGAAAAGCATGACTGTCAGGAGAACCAGGTCCGCCGCCATTTGGAAGTGAAGGAACCGCCTGACCTTCCGGGCGTAATCCTCCGGCGAGGAATAGGAAGTTTTCTGCCTGTCCCAGTAGACCGGATAAAGGGCGTTCAAGAGGGCCAGCACCAGGATGCAGGCCCCGATTTTTCCATAAGGAATGGCCAGGGGAACCAGCCATGGCCCGCCCAGAACGATGGCGATGGCCCCCGCCACCGCCGCCCAACGCAGGTGGATGAACCAGCTCAAACGTTCAAGGTGAACTTCCTGGCCAAATTCCGTCATGGTTCCTCCTCCATTCCGATCCGCTTCGTCGGTTTTAGGAATTATGGGTCCCGAAGGCGGGGATGCCGTCCAGGTCCCAAACCTCCGGGGACTTCCACAGCGCCGACAACAGCAGTTCGCGGATCAAGGTCAGTTCCCGGGGGAGGCCGTCGTAAAGCTTTTCGAAAAGGGTTTCTTCGGAAAGCAGTTCGGCCTTCCATTCCTCGCGGTCGATCTCGGTCATCCGGGAGAAATCGTCGGATGTCAGGCCTTTCATCCCCTTCCAGTCCATGTCTTCAAACCGGGGGATCCAGCCCACCGGGCTTTCGATGGAAAAGGCTTTGCCGTGCACCCGGGATACGATCCATTTGAGGACCCTGGCGTTTTCGCCGTATCCGGGCCAGAGGAATTTCCCGTCGGCTCCCCTGCGGAACCAGTTCACCCCGAAGATCCGCGGCGGGTTCTTCAGCCGCCGCCCCATTTCGAGCCAGTGCCGGAAATAAGCGCCCATGTGGTAGCCGCAAAAAGGAAGCATGGCGAAGGGGTCCCGGCGCACTTGGCCCACCGCGCCCTCGGCGGCGGCCGTGGTTTCCGAGCCCAGCGTGGCCCCCAGGAAGACACCGAAGTTCCAGTTGAAGGCCTGGTAGACCAGCGGCACGGTGGTGGGCCTCCGGCCGCCGAAAATGAAGGCGCTGACGGGGACGCCCTGCGGGTTTTCCCAGTCCGGATCGATGCTGGGCACCTGCCGGGCCGGGGCCGTAAAGCGGGCGTTGGGGTGGGCGGCGGGCCGGCCGCAACCGGGCCTCCAGGGCCTTCCCTGCCAGTCCAGGAGTCCGGGCGGTTCGGTTTCGGTCATTCCTTCCCACCACACGTCGCCTTCGGGGGTCTGGGCCACGTTGGTGAAAAGGGTGTTCTCCCGTACCGCCGCCATGGCGTTGGGATTGGTTTTTTCCGAGGTGCCGGGCGCCACTCCGAAAAGCCCCGCTTCGGGATTAATGGCATAGAGGCGGCCGTCCTCCCCGGGCTTGAGCCAGGCGATATCGTCACCCAGGGTGGTGATTTTCAACCCTTCCAGTCCCTCGGGCGGGCGCATCATGGCGAAATTGGTCTTGCCGCATTGGCTGGGGAAGGCCGCCGCCACATAGGTCTTTCCCGTCTCCGGACTTTCCGCCCCCAAAATCAGCATATGCTCGGCCAGCCAGCCCTCATCCCGTCCCATCACGGAGGCGAGGCGCAAGGCGAAACACTTCTTCCCCAACAGGGCGTTCCCGCCGTAACCGCTCCCGAAGGACCAGACCGCCCTTTCTTCCGGAAAATGGACGATATATTTGTCTTTGGGATTGCAGGGCCACGGCACGTCCTTTTCTCCGAGGCCCAAGGGTTTGCCCACCGAGTGCAGGCATTTGACGAAGTCCCCCTCGCCGAGCTGATTCCAAACCGCCCGCCCCATGCGGGTCATGATCCTCATGCTGGCGGTGACATAAGGGGAATCGGTCAGTTCGATGCCGATTTTGGAAAGCCGGGAGCCCAATGGCCCCATGGAAAAGGGAATGACATAGAGAGTCCGCCCCCGCATACAGCCGTCAAAAAGACCGGTAAGTTTGGCCTTCATTTCCCGGGGGTCCATCCAGTTGTTGGTGGGTCCGGCTTCGTCCTTCCGCCGGCAGCAGACGAAGGTCCTCTCCTCGGTCCGGGCCACGTCCTGGGGATCGGACAGGGCCAGGTAGCTGTTGGGACGCAGCCGGGGGTTGAGCTTCTGAAGCTGGCCGGTCGCCACCATTTGGCCGCAAAGGGCGTTGTATTCCTCTTCCGATCCGTCGCACCAATGGATTCGGTCGGGTCGACAGAGTTGGAAGACCTGCGCGATCCATTCGGCGGCCGCGTCGTTGAGGACATAGGATGGCCGGTCGAAAGAGGGGCCGGTTGTAATCCCTATGGAAAAAAGGGGCTCGTCAAAATCCGGTCGTTTTATGGAAGTGGTATTCATTTTTTCCTCCCAACACCCCCATCCGCCGGTGGTCGTCTGCAGAAAGGTGTCTTTCATGAATACTCCCGTTAACAGCCGCCCACGGTTGAAATCCCATCGGAAAAAACGAGTTTTCCAAACCGCCAAGTGAGGCCATCTTCAAGGATTCAATAATCCACATTTTCTTCTTTTTGGAAAAAATATTTTTCATGGCTCCCTCCTTTATTACGCCCGCCTTTTTAGATAAACGTCCCAGGTCGGTCCCTCCTGTTCCACGTAACAATCGAAGCCCATGGGACGGAAGGCCCGGTAAAACAAAACCGGTTCCCGTGAACGGGCGAGGTGAAGGTGCTGGCAGGGCCTTAAATCCGCCAGCAGTTCGCGGATATCTTCCATGGGGTCCATTCCGTTCCGCAGGTAGCGGCCCACATCCAAAAATATTTCCGAGTCCGTTTGGAGGTTCCTAACCCATTCGGGCTTGACATCCTTTGTCGTTTCCATGGCTCCCTCCTTTCGTTTTTTATTTTCACCGTCTTCTTCCACGCAACCTATGACCGGCGTCATAAAAAATTTTTGGATCCTGCCTTAACCTCCCCCAAGACAGTTCGCCAACGGCGGCAAAAGGGTTTCGGGTGAGGACGCTATGGCGGGGACGCCATAGCCTCCGGTGCCTCTCCGCTGAAGAACCCGGAAAACCCCGTAAATACGGCCTTTATTCCTTTCGAAGGGCCTGGCACCGGGGTTGCTATAGGGGTTGTGGAAGTCATTCAAAAAAGGAGAAACACGGACATGAAAAAGTTCACACAGGCTTGGATTGCTTTAGTGGGGCTCACGGCCCTTTCGACCCTGACGGTGATGGCGGACACCAACGGCGGGGGCGGCAACCAATTGGGCAACCAATTGGCTTCGGGAAGCCAGACCCACTGGTATGAAAAGGCGGCCGACACCGTCCAGGGTGGGCCCGGCCTGGCCCTTCAAAAGGGGAGCGCCCTTTATATGGTCGGCGAATCCACCCTCCACCAATACCAGATGCGGGCAGGCGCCTTGACTGGATCGGCGGTCTTGAAACCCAAGGCCCCCAAGGATCTGGCCAAGGCCCTCCAGGCCGGTGACGTGGCCTCCATGACCTTGGTGGTGCCGGTCCAAAGCTTCAAGTCCCGGGAGTCGGGGCTGGACGACAACGCCCATAAGGCTCTCAAGGCCGACACAAACCCCGACATAACCTTTGCTTTAGATAAGGAGACCCTCAAGGCCGGAGCCAAGGACGGCGCTTATGGCATGACCGCGACGGGAAAACTCACCATCGCCGGGACCGCTGCCCCCGTCACCTTGACGGCCGACACGACCATCA
>JAJPJW010000168.1 GCA_021324075.1 Pseudomonadota bacterium
GGCATCAAGGAATCGGCCTCCGTCACCTCCACCTTCGCTACCGCCGAGATCGTGGTGACTTTCCTGCTCTTAGGGATTGCCTATTTCTACGTGGCCACCCACGCCAACCTCTCCTGGAGCGGCTGGTGGCACAGCATCGTGCACCCCGGCATCCCCCTGACCTTCGGTTCCATCATGATCGGCTACGCCACCACCTGGCTGGCCTATTCGGGGCTGGAGTCCGTGGCCCAGATCTCCGGTTCCATGAAAACCCCCGTAAAGTCCACGGCTGCCAAGGCCATGTGGTGGGTTATCGGCACCATCGCCGTCATGACCTCGCCCATGACCGCCGCCGCCCTTTATCTTTTGCCGGAGAACGTCAAACAAACCCAGTCCGATTCCCTTTTGTCCGCCTTAGGCTTCGCCGTCGGCGGCCCCTTCCTGGGCATCGCGGTGGTCGTGGCGGCCTCGGTCCTTCTCTTCATGGCCTGCAATACCGCCATCGTGGGCAACTACCATGTCAACGTACGGTTGTCCGATCTGGGCTTCCTCCCTTCTTTCTTGAGGAAGCGCCATCCCAAATTGGGCACACCCTACCTTTCCATCCTCATTTCGGGACTGGTGCCCATGGCCATCATTTTCATCACCAAGGCCAACGTGGACGCCCTCGGCGACCTCTATAATTTCGGCCTTTTGGGCACCCTGTCCCTTTCCTCGCTGGCCATCGACAAGCTCAGGTGGCGGGACGGTTCCCGGGGATTCAAGTTTTGGACCGGGGCCTTCACCACCCTGGCCCTCTTGGCGGCCTGGGTCATCAACATGTTCCACAAGCCCGACGCCCTCCTCTTCGGCGGCACCCTTGCCGCCATCCTGGTGGGCACGGGCGTCTGGCACCGCATCGGCGCCGCCCAAAAGGCCGCCAACAAATTCGCCGAGGCCGAGTCCTCCGTAGCCGACCTTCCCGAGGCCTCCAACATCCTGACCCTGGACGAGGCCGTGGAAGCCTCCGCCATGGAATCCTCGCCCATCCTGGTGGCCTTGCGGTACGTGAATGAAAAACTGCTGGAGGATGCTTCGATCTACGCCAAGGGCCTGAAGCGGGGGAACGTCTACGTCATCTACGTGGATGAAATGCCCGGCCTTTTCCTGCCCAACGAGGTCAAGCCCAGCGCCGAGGCCGTCAAGGTTTTGAATGGGTCCTGCGCGGCCCTGGAAAAACGGGGTATCGGCTGCATCCCCGTATGGCGCATGGCCGAGGACGCGGGCTTCTCCATCGCCGAGGCCGCCCAGCAATTGAACGTCAAGCAGGTCTTCGTGGGTTCCTCCCAGCGCACCTTTTTCTGGCGCATGGTGCGGGGCCGCATGCTCAAGAACCTGGCCGACCGGCTTCCCGAGTCCGCCGACCTGATCATTGTCGGCTGACCCTCCCCCCCTCCCGTCCTACAAATTTCCTGGCGCATTACCTCCCCGAAGGGTATAAATTTCCAACGATACCCGGATAACTCCGGGCTGTTTTCAAGGGAGGCCGCATGGGGAAAATTTCGGGGACGGCCTTCGGGCTGGTCTTGCTTCTGCTCCCCGTCGCCTGCCTGGCCGACAGCGGGGACGACCTGCTGGACGCCGTGATCGGCAACGACAATGTGAAGGCCGCCGGGCTGATCAGCCAGGGGGCGGACCTCAACAAGACCCAGCCGGACGGCTGGACCTCCCTGCTCTTCGCGGTCTACAACCACAATCCCGAACTGGCCAGGCTTTTGGTTGAAAAGGGGGCCGACGTCAATGCGCGGGAATGGCGTACCGGTAATACGGCGCTGATGCTGGCGGTGGCCTGGGGCAACGCCGAAATCGTCGGGCCCCTCATCCAAAAAGGCGCGGACATCAACACACGGCAGCGGGCCGGAAACACCGCTTTGTCCTATGCGGTTTCCTACCAGCACGACGACATTGTCCAATTACTGAAAAAAGCAGGGGCCCAATAGGCCGATAGGCCGGTGGTTTCCTCCGGCGGAAAGATCCATGAATGTTGAAGAAATCGATTTTGGCGGCCATTGCGGTTTTTTGCGCCGTCTCTTCCATTGCCCTGTTCCTTCCCTATCACCGCATGGTTTACCTGGCCGGCCGGGGGAACCTCTCCGAGTGCCAACAATCGCTTTGTTGCCTCATCGCCGCCATCCTGTTTTTCACGGCCTATCTTCGGCGCACCGGGGATTCCAACTTGTTCGGATCGAAAAGGAATCTTTTCCTCCTCGTCATGGCGACAGGGGCCTTCTTCGTGGGCGGGGAGACCATTAGCTGGGGACAGCGGCTGTTTTATTTCCGGACATCGTCCGCCCTGGTGCATGTCAATATGCAGGCCGAAACCAACATCCACAACCTCATGTTGTTGAAAAAACACCCGCTCCTCGACCCCAAGTTCATGTTTCCCAAGATCCTAACGGCTTATTTTTTCTTCCTGCCCCTCTTGGGGCGCCTCTCCCGTCCCTCTTCCGTTTTCCTCGGGAGGATCGGCCTTCCCCTGGTTCCTCTTTCCCTCGGGGCGGCCTTCGCCGCCATCATCCTGAAGTTCAGGTTCCTCCCTTGGGAAAAATCCCTGGCCCTCCGGCAGGCCTATATGCAGCTCAAGCAATCCGACATCATCTTCTTCGTGATGATGTCCGCCGTCTGGTTCCTCTTCCGGCCGAAGGGGGATTCATCCCCGGAACCCGCCGGGTCTTGAGGACCCTTTGCCTTTCCGGTGGTTAAAGGCCCTTTTTATGGTGAAAATCCGGAAAACAACCGCCATGGAAAAATTAAGATTTTATTAAGATTCAACGTTCCAAGCCTTCCTTGGTTGATTCCCATCAAAAAGAACCTTAAATTTTCACCTCAATACAGCCGAATCGTTTTGAAGCCGCCCTTTGGGGGAGCTTCCGAACGGGCGGGGGACCCAAGACGTTTGGGGCTAATCCTTGTCCCTCCAAGGACAAGGGCGGCGAGCCTTTCGCGCCGAGCCCGACAGCTAACCTCGTAGGCTTCGGAGGGCACGTCCCGATCATCGTGACGGCCCGCGAAATCCTTTTGCGAGGTGCGTCATGGTGGAAAAAGTAAAAGAACTCGTCTTCGGCAGGGCCAAAAATCCTCTTGATTCGCAGATCTTCCATAAGCTTAGTCTGATTGCTTTCCTGGCCTGGGTGGGCCTGGGGGCCGACGGGCTTTCCTCCTCGGCCTATGGCCCGGAGGAAACCTACAAGGCCCTCGGCGCCCAGTACCACCATATCGCCCTCTTCCTGGCCCTCATGATGATGGCCACGGTCTTCATTATTTCCGCCAGTTACAGCCAGATCATCGAGTACTTTCCCTCCGGGGGCGGGGGATATGTGGTGGCCAGCAAGCTGTTGAGCCCCGTAGCGGGCCTTGTTTCCGGATCGGCCCTGATCGTGGACTATATCCTGACGATCGCCACTTCCATCGCCGCCGGGATGGACGCCATCGCCGATTTCGACCCCCATTTCTTCACCCTCAACGTCAACCTGTTCTTTTTCGTGCCGACCCTGAAGCTGGCCATTGAGGTGCTTTTGACCGTCCTTTTGATCTGGCTCAATATGCGGGGGATCAAGGAATCGGTCATGACCCTCCTGCCCATCTTTCTGATTTTCGTCGGAACCCATGTCATCCTCATCCTGGCGGGCCTCATCGGCCATGGGTCCCAAATGATGACTGTGGCCCAAAGCACCCTCCAGGAAACCCACCAAGTCATCGGTTCCCTGGGTTTCTTCGGTTTTCTCGTCATCTTCTTCAAGGCTTACAGCCTGGGGGGCGGCACCTATACCGGCATCGAGGCAGTGTCCAACGGCCTGGCCAACCTGCGCGAACCCCGGGTACAGACCGGGAAGAAAACTATGCTCTACATGGCCGTTTCCCTGGCCTTCACCGCAGGCGGCATCCTGATTCTTTATATGTTGTGGGACACCCCGGCCGTGGACGGGGAGACCATGAACGGCACCCTGTCGAAGGCCATTTTCGGCCCCTGGGCTTCCTTCGGCCAATGGATGATCTTCCTGACCCTGCTTTCCGAAGGAATGTTGCTTTTCATCGCCGCCCAGACGGGCTTTATCGACGGTCCCAACGTCCTTTCCAACATGGCGGTGGATTCCTGGATGCCCCACCGCTTCGCCAACCTTTCCCACCGCTTGGTGAGGATGAACGGGATTCTGGCCATGGGCATCCCCACCCTCCTCATCCTCATCGTGACCAAGGGCGACGTGGACATCCTGGTTTTGCTTTATGCCATCAACGTGTACATCACCTTTTCCATGTCCCAGCTTTCCATGTGCGTCCATTGGTGGCGGGCCCGCAAGGAGCAAAAGGACTGGAGGCGCCGGTTCTTCATCAACGGATTCGGCCTCTGCCTCACTTCCACCATTCTGGTGGCCACGGTCGCATCCAAGTTCCTGGAAGGGGGCTTCATGACCCTTCTCATGACCGGCGCGCTCATCCTCTTTTGCTTGTTCGTGAAGCGGCACTATATGGATGTGCGCAAGGCGCTGCGGCGCCTCGACGACACCCTCATCAACCTGCCCCTGCCCGGCCGGGACGCCAGCGAGCCCGCCCTAGGTCCCTGTGAAAAGGGCAAACCCGTGGCGGTGATCATGGTGGAGAGCTACAACGGCTTGGGCATCCACGCCATTTTTTCGGTGCAGAAACTCTTCGGGAACCGGTTCCAGGACATCCTCTTCGTTTCCATCGGGCGGGTGGACTCCAGCAAGTTCAAGGGTGTGGAGGAGATGGACAATTTGAGGAAAAACACCGAGGACAACCTACGAAAATACGTGGCCTTGGCCCACAAGATGGGCTACCGGGCTGACTACCGCTACCTGGTAAACATCGACGTGATCGCGGGCATGGAGGAGCTATGTGACCAAGTGGCCGCCGAGTTCTCCGACGCCACTTTCTTCTCAGGCAAGCTCATCTTCGCCAAGGAAACCCTTTGGAGCGGCCTGCTGCACAACCAGACCTCGCTGGAAATCCAGCGGCGCCTGCTCTTCAAGGGCATCAACATGATGGTGGTGCCGGTGCGGATCCTTTAAGGCCCCAACCCACCCCGCCCCCGTCGTGAAGTCCTTGGTGGCGCCCGGCCTTGTGCTGATTTTCCATTGAAAAACAGATGATCGAAATCAGTACAATACCGGTCTCCCGATTATTTTGATTATTAAAGATGATCGGCATGGTGGTAAATTGCTTTTATGAACCCGACTTATTACGACGACTTGTTCTCCCAAAAACAGAAGATCCTCCAGGAGTTCCTCGACGCCGCGGAGGCCAAGGGCTCCCCCACCGTCATCTCCCATCTCTACAAGGCGGGCCAGGCCCTTTTTCACAGCGGCACCCAGCCCTTTGGCGTTTACTACATCCACCACGGCCTGGTGAAGCTTTTTAAATCCGGCAAGGCCGGGCGCCAGCACATCACCTATATGGGCGCCGCCGGCGACCTTTTCGGCTACCGGGCGCTCCTGGCCGGGGAGCTTTACAAGGTTTCGGCGGAAGCCCTGGTGGACAGCAAGCTGTCCTTCATCGAAAGGGATTTCTTCATGGATTTCCTTAAAAAGGACAAGCTTCTACCCCACCTGCTCTTAAAGACCTTGAGCTTGGAGTTGGGCGACGTGGAAGACCGGCTCTTGGGGGCGGTCCAGGTCCCGGCCGAACAACGGGTGGCCCGGGTGCTTCATTTTTTGATGAAAAATTACGGGGTGAGCGCCGAGGGCTTCCTCAACATCCAGTTGTCCCGTTCCGACATGGCCCAACTTTCGGACACGGCCGATGAGACCCTCATGCGGTACCTGGGCGACTTGGAGGACAAGAAGATGATCCTGCGCAGCAAGAAGAAGATCAAGATCCTGGACCCCGGGGCCATCCGCAACGAAGCCGGCATCGGCTGAGGGCGCCCCAACAAAAAATCCCCGGCTGGTTTTCACCGACCGGGGATTTGCGTCAACCTCAAAAGCCTGGGGCCAATCCGGGCTTCCGCTTACTTGCTGTAACTGCGAAGATAAACCACCGACAGGACTAAAAACGTCACGATGATGATGCCAGGAACGAACAATGGATTCATGTCTCTCTCCCCCAACAAAATGAACGACCGCAGCGGCACCAGGGTAGTCCCCGCCGCATGGCCGGAACATGATTTGGGTCAGGTCTTAAACTGATCCGAAGGAAAAATAAAGAAAACATCAAAATTGGCTTTTGCCCAATGCGGCCGGATTATTTCCAAACCATCATGCAGATGCCCCCGGCCACGACCAAGGCGCCTCCCACCATCCGTCCCATGGGGACGGACTCCCCAAAAAATACAATACCGGTTACCTGTGAAATGATGAAGAACAGGACGATATAAACCCCGAGCAGCCTGCCGAAATCCCATTTCGGCAGGTTGACCAAAAGCCCATATCCGAACAACAAGATGCCCCCGAGAATGAATCCCAGGGCCTTTCCCGACTTAAGCCCGAATCGAACCAGGGCGTCGCCGCCTACTTCTAATAGCGCGGCCGAAACCAGGAACAGGAAAGTATTCATGGGAAATCCTCATTGAATTTTGGGAGTCAAAAAGACTAATCGTTGAAGAAAACGTAAAAAACGCTCAAACCCAGCACCACGATGATGACGGTTGCAGGGAGCCAAATTCCACCCATTCGAAACTCTTTTCTATAAAAAAAGAACTACTTGGAACCGCCGAGGGCGTCCAAGGCAAGGTTCAGTTTTAACACATTCACACCAGGATCGCCGATGAAACCCAGCCACCGGCCCTGGGTGTTTTGCGCCATCAGGTCCCGGACCTTGGCCGGATCTAAACCCCTCGCCTTGGACACCCGGGCCACCTGGTATTCGGCCCCTGCGGGGCTGATGTGGGGGTCCAGGCCGGAGCCGGAGGCCGTCACCAGGTCCATGGGCACGGGCTTCTCCGCCATGTCCGGGTTGGCCTTGCGTTGGGCGTCCACGTTGGCCTTGATGGAACCCAGGAAGGCGGGGTTGGTCGGGCCCAGGTTGGAACCGCTGGAATTGCCCGCGTTATAGGCGAAAGGCGAGGTGGCCGAGGGGCGGCCCCAGAAATATTGGGGCTCGTCGAAAGGCTGGCCGATGAGGGACGACCCCACGGTCTTTCCGTTCACCGTGACGAGGCTGCCGTTGGCCTGCTGGGGAAAGACTACCTGCGCCAGGAGCGTAATGGCCCCCGGATAAAGCAGCCCGCAAAAAACGGTGAAGATGACCATGAAAACCACCGACATCCTGAATTGGGTTGCGAGTTCCTTGAACATTTGAGTCCTCCTTTTAATTTAAGCCAAACCTAAAGCCGCGAGGATCATGTCGATCAACTTGATGCCCACGAAGGGCGCGATGAGCCCGCCCACGCCGTAGATGAGGAAATTGTCCTGCAACAGCTTGGAGGCCGAGGCCGGGCGGTACCGCACCCCCTTCAGGGCCAGGGGCACCAGGAACACAATGATGACCGCGTTAAAAATAACCGCGGACAAGATGGCCGACTGGGGCGTGGTCAGCCGCATGATGTTGAGCGCGTTGAGTTCCGGGCAGGTCAGCGCGAAGGCCGCCGGGATAATGGCGAAATACTTGGCCACGTCGTTGGCGATGGAAAAGGTTGTCAACGAACCTCGGGTCATCAGGAGCTGCTTGCCGATCTTGACCACCTCGATGAGCTTGGTGGGGTTGGAATCCAGGTCCACCATGTTGCCCGCCTCCTTGGCGGCCTGGGTGCCCGTGTTCATGGCCACCGCCACGTCGGCCTGGGCCAGGGCCGGCGCATCGTTGGTGCCGTCTCCCGCCATGGCCACCAACCGCCCGCCCGCCTGGGATTCGCGGATGAGTTTTAATTTGGCTTCCGGCGTGGCCTGGGCCAAAAAATCGTCCACGCCCGCTTCCGCCGCGATGGCGGCGGCGGTCAGGGGGTTGTCCCCCGTAATCATGACGGTCTTGATGCCCATGCGCCGCAGTTCCGCGAAACGCTCCTGGATGCCGCCCTTGACGATGTCCTTCAGGTGGATGACGCCCAATACCTTCCGGCCCTCGGCCACCACCAGGGGCGTTCCTCCGCGGCGGGAGATGGATTCCACGCCCGTGCGCACGTCGTCCGGGTAGCGCCCTCCTTCGTCCAGGGTGTATTTCTCGATGGCCTCGGCGGCCCCCTTTCGAATTTGGCGCCGGCCGATATCCACCCCGCTCATGCGGGTCTGTGCCGTGAAGGGCACGAAGCTGGCCTTCAGTTCATGGATTTCCTGGCCCCTCAGGCCGTATTTCTCCTTGGCCAAAATCACGATGCTGCGGCCCTCGGGGGTCTCGTCCGCCAGGGAGGAAAGCTGGGCGGCCTCGGCCAGTTGTTGGATGGAAACCCCTTCGGCGGGCAGGAATTCAGTGGCCTGCCGGTTGCCCAGGGTGATGGTGCCGGTTTTGTCCAGCAGCAGCATGTCCACGTCACCGGCGGCTTCCACCGCCCGACCCGACATGGCGATCACATTGGCCTGGATCATGCGGTCCATGCCCGCGATGCCGATGGCGGAGAGAAGACCGCCGATGGTGGTGGGAGCCAGGCAGACGAAAAGCGCCACCAGCACGGTGACGGTCACTACCTGGCCCGCCCCCGAAGCCGCCACGCTGTAGAAGGAAAAGGGCAGGAGGGTCGCACAGACGATGAGGAACACGATGGTCAGGGCCGCCAGCAGTATGTTCAGGGCGATCTCATTGGGGGTCTTCTGCCGTTTCGCGCCTTCCACCATGGAAATCATGCGGTCCAGGAAGGATTCGCCGGGGTTGGAGGAAACCTTCACGATCAGCCAGTCGGAGATGACCTTGGTGCCGCCGGTGACCGCGCTGCGGTCCCCGCCGGATTCGCGCACGACGGGCGCCGATTCGCCCGTGATGGCCGATTCATCCACCATGGCCACACCCGCCACCGCCTCGCCGTCGGCGGGGATGAAATCACCCGCCTCCACCAGCACCAGGTCGCCCTTGCGCAGGTCGCCGGAGGGCACTTCGGTTTGCTTCGAATCCTTGTCCACCTTGGCGAGCTTCTTGGCCTTCACTTCCTGGCGGCTTTTGCGCAGGGTGGCGGCCTGGGCCTTGCCCCGGCCTTCGGCCATGGCCTCGGCGAAATTGGCGAAAACCACCGTGAACCACAGCCAGAGGGACACGGCGAAAATGAAGCCCGGCGCCGCCTCCCCTTTCCCGGTGAGGGCCTGCAGCCAGAGCCCGGTGGTCAGGATGCTGCCGACATAAACGGTGAACATCACCGGGTTCTTGACCATATGGCCCGGGTTCAGTTTCCGGAAGGACTCGACCATGGCCTTGCGGGTGATCCCGCCCTCGAATAATTTTCGTTCCTTCACGTATTCGGTTGTCATGGGTCTCAACGCTCCTTTAGGTTCCATTGCGGGGGCCTTCCGGCCCCTGTCCTTAGCCTTCGCCTGCGTCCTCCGGGTCCGGGCCGCTTTCGGCCGCGCGCTTCGGCGCGCTTTCCTTTTCACGGCCGCTTTACGGGTGCACCATCTTCTGGTGCTCCACGATGGGCCCCAGGGCCAGCGCCGGGAAAAAAGTCAGGGCGCCCACGATGATGACCGTGGAAATCAGCATCACGATGAAAAGGGGCGTATGGGTCGGCAGGGTCCCGGCGCCGGCCGGCACCACCTTCTTGCGCGCCAGGCTGCCCGCGATGGCCAGGGTGGGAATAGCCAGCCAGAAACGGCCGAACCACATGGCAACCCCTCCCATCAGGTTGTAGAGGGTGTCGGCGGAGAGCCCGGCAAAGGCGCTTCCGTTGTTGTTGCTCATGGAGGCGAAGCCGTAGAGGATCTCGGAGAAGCCGTGGGCTCCGGGGTTATTGGTGCCCGGCCCGCCCGTTGCCACCGCCACCGCCGTGCAGAGGAGGGTTAGTAACGGCGGGATGAGGATGACGATGGAAGCCATCTTCATCTCGAAGGCCTGGATCTTCTTACCCAGGTATTCAGGCGTACGGCCCACCATGAGCCCGGCGATGAAGACCGCCAGGATCACGAAGACCAGCATGCCGTAAAGGCCCGATCCCACGCCGCCGAAGACCACCTCCCCCAGCATGATCATCCATAGGGGCACGAAGCCCCCCATGGGCGTGAAAGAGTCGTGCATGGAGTTGACCGAGCCGTTGGAGGTGGCTGTGGTGATCGTGGCCCAGAGGGCCGAGTCGACCACGCCGAAGCGGACTTCCTTGCCTTCCATGTTGCCGTCGGCCAAGGCCGCGCCGTCGGTTGCGGCCGTCATCTTGTTCAGGAGGGGATTGCCCGACTGCTCGCAAACCCCGCAGAGATAGACCATCGGCGCCAGCAGCAGGAACATGGCCGCGAAGACCGCCCAACCCTGCTTCAGGTCCCCCACCATGGCCCCGAAGGTCAGGCAAAGGGCGGCGGGGATAAGGAGGATGGCCAAAAGTTCCAGGAAATCCGTCAACGGGGTCGGATTCTCAAACGGGTGGGCCGAGTTGACGTTGAAAAACCCGCCGCCGTTGGTGCCGATCATCTTGATGGCCTCCTGGGAGGCCACCGGCCCCAGCGCGATGGGTTGCTCCGTCACCACCGTATGGGTCATTTGCGGCTTGCCGTCCTTGCCGACGACCGTGGCGCCGGCCGAGTTGGTGACCGGTTGGTCGTAGGAAGTAGCCTCCACCAGGGCGGCGTTTTGGGTGTTGGCAAAGGTCTGGGGGCAGCCCTGCCACACCAGCACCAGCGCGAAGATCACCGCCATGGGCAGGAAGAGGTAAACCGTGCCGCGCACCACGTCCACCCAGAAATTCCCCAGGTACTTGGTTTCCTTGCGGACCAGCCCCCGGATGAGGGCCACCACCGTGGCCGTGCCGATGACCGGCGAAAGGAAGTTATGGATGGCCAGGCCCGCCATTTGGGTCAGGTAGCTCATCGTGGTCTCGCCGCCGTAGAACTGCCAGTTGGTGTTGGTGATGAAGCTGATGGCCGTGTTGAAGGCCAGGTCCGGCGGCACGGCGGACTGGCCGGCCGGGTTCAGCGGCAACAGGGCCTGAAAGCGCATCTGGAGGTAAAGGAGGAAACCGCCGACGGCGGAAAACAGCATCATGGCCAGGGTGTAGGTCTTCCAATCCATTTCCTTTTTCGGATTCACCCCACCCAGCTTGTAGAAAAGCCTCTCCAGCCAGCCCAGCCACTTCTCGCCCCAAAAGGGCTTGTCGCCGTAGACTCCGGCCATGTAAAGCCCCAAGGGTTTGACCAGCGCGAACAGCACCCCAAAGAAGAACAGCAGTTGCACCCATTGATTCGTCGTCATTTAAGTTTCTCCGCCTTTTGAAAGTTTGATTTTCCCTGTCAACTGTGAACTGTAGGCCGTGAACTGCCTTTAGAACCACTCCGGTTTGACCAGGGCCGCCACGAGGCAGCCCAGCAGTCCCGCGGATACCAGCCCGCTGACGATATAAATGAGGCTCATGCGTCCCCTCCGATCATTCGGTCCAAGGCCTCAATGAGCCAGACCGAGGATGCGGCCAGCGCCGCGAAAATCAGGATGCACCAGAATTCCAGCATGGTTATTTCCTCCCCGTGTGATGCAGTACCCTCGTGGTGGTGAAACCCTTCCGAAGGTCGTCTTTTTTGAGCCAGTTGAGGGTCTCCCCCCACAAGAGGCAGAGGCCCCCGAACAACACCGGACTGAACAGGAACAAGACCCTTGTCATGACTCCTCCTCGACATCGGGAAGCGGATTGGCGCCGGGGCACCTGTTTCCTTCGTCATGGGAAAGATAAGGCCGAACCGGATTAGGATGCTGTTAAGAGGGAATCCTGGGGCATATGGGAAAGATTAAAATGAAGGGAATCGAGGGGGCCTTTCGTGGACACCCTCTCCCGCCAGGACGTAAAATCGGGACATGAACGGCAAACGACCCGATCCGGACGCGCTTTTAAACCGCGTCCAAATGGAGGCCGCCCAGGAAAAACGGGGCAAGCTGAAGATCTTCTTCGGCGCCTGCCCGGGCGTTGGCAAGACCTACGCCATGCTGGAGGCCGCGCGGGCTAAGAAGAAGGAAGGCGTGGACGTCGTGGTGGGACTGCTGGAAACCCACGGCCGTAAGGAGACCGCCGCCCTTTTGGACGGCCTGGAAGTCCTGCCCCCCCTGGAACTGGACTACCGGGGCACCCGGCTCCAGGAATTCGGCATCGATGGGGCCCTGAAACGAAAACCGGGCCTTCTTTTAGTGGACGAACTGGCCCACACCAATGCCGAGGGCTCCCGCCACGTCAAGCGCTGGCAGGACGTACAGGAGCTGCTGGATCTGGGTACTAACGTTTATTCCACCCTCAACGTCCAGCACCTGGAGAGCATCAACGACATCGTGGCCCAGGTGACCGGCGTCGTGGTGCGGGAAACCCTGCCCGACAAGGTGCTCAGGATGGCCGACGAGGTGGAACTGATCGACCTTCCACCCGATGACCTCCTGAAGCGCCTGCAGGAGGGCAAGGTTTACATGCCCGAGGCGGCCGAGCGCGCCCGGCAGAATTTCTTCAGGAAGGGCAACCTGATCGCCCTGCGGGAGATGGCCCTTCGCATCACCGCCGACCGGGTGGGCGACCAGGTGCAGGACTACCGCCGCGACAAGGCCATCACCCAGACCTGGGCCACCGGCGACCGTATCCTGGTCTGCGTCTCCCCCAGCCCTTCCTCGGCCAACTTGGTGCGGGCGGCCCACCGAATGGCCAAATCACTCAAGGCCGGCTGGATCGCCCTTTATGTGGAAACCCCTTCCCAGGCCCGGCTGCCCGAGGAGGCACGCTCCCACGCCATCCAGCACCTTCGCCTGGCCGAGCAATTGGGGGCCGAAACGGCCACCCTGAGCGGACAGGATTTTGCCGCAGAAGTCATGGATTACGCCCGCGAACGCAACATCACCAAGATTTTCATCGGCAAACCCCCCCGCTATTCCTGGCGCGGTCTTTTGAAGCGTTCCCCCGTGGATGAGCTGATCCGTGTGAGCGGTGATATCGACGTTTACGCCACCCAGGGCGAAACCGCCGACCCCCGGGAAAAACGGCGTACCCAGGTGGGCCTGGCCCTGCCCAAGTTCGACTGGAAAGGTTATGTTTGGGCCCTCTTGGGGGTGGCGGCCAGCACTGCCGTGGCTTTCCTGCTCTTTCCCCGGGTGGACCTGGCCAACCTGATCATGGTCTATCTTTTGGGCATCCTGGCCGTTTCCTACCGCCA
>JAJPJW010000227.1 GCA_021324075.1 Pseudomonadota bacterium
GTATCCCGCCGGCAATCTTGTAAATTTTCGGGTTGCTTTCGATGAAATTATTCGCAAGCAGGTTCTGGATATTGCCCAAATAGCCCGCGATGGAGCCGTCCGCCGTATTGGCGGGCCCCAAAGCCGTGGCGACCAAAGCGTGGGTCGTATCGGTAACAATGGAGGCGTTGACATTGATGTCGGCCGCCCCCGTGCCTGTAAAAAAAGCGGTTCCGGTGGTGACCCCGTCCGCGGCATAACCTGATTCGTTAAAGACGTTGGTCACATTCATTACCGATGTCGCGATCTGGTTGACCTGCATCGTATAGGATTCCAGCACAACATCCCGGCCGTAAAGCTCACCGCCCAAATTACCGCCCGTCACCAACCTGGAAACATCCCCCCAGACGGTCCCTTCGGAGGATTGCAATACCACGCCCACCAAGCCCGGGTTATGCCCGTTCATCGCGTTCGTTTGCAAAATCGAAGCTCCGGCCGCGTCCACAAGGTTCAAGCTGCTGCCGCTTAAGTAAACGGAAACGGTCCCATTCGTACCAAAATTGGTTTGGATGTTGATCAGGCGGGCCAAACGGTCCAGGGCATAATCTCTTGCGTCCAAAAGGGAGTTTTGGTTGCTCCCCGCCGTGCTTAAAAGTTGTTGGTTGATGGCCGCCAATTGCTGGAGAAGTCCGTTGATTTGGGTTACCGTCTGGTCGATCTGGCCGTTCATCCCAGTTTGGAGGTTTTGCAGCTGGTTGTATTGGCTGTTGCTGAGTTGGGCGAAGGTGACACCCGCATTCACTACCGCGGCCCTCAACGACGTGCTTAAAGGATTCGCCGACAAGGCCGACCAAGCCTGGGCGAAAGAATTAAGGGCCCCTTGCAGGGTGGAGGACCCGTTAATAATGCTGTTGATCTGGTTCAGAATGCCAATGCCTTGCTGGTTTGCCAGGATTTCGTTATAGCCAACCACCGAGCTTTCCTGTTGGATTTGGGTATCCAAAAAAGAATTGCGCAAACGGGTGATGGACGACCCGAAAGGGCCCGTTCCGACTTGGAGGAGGTTGTTACCGCTGCCGAAGGTCAGCTCAGCTCCCGATCCGGTGTTGACCCGTTCCAGGCTGTTCATCAGATAGCCGTTGGAATCAACGGAAGGATTGGCGATGTTGGAGGCGTTAATCTCCTGCTCCAATTGCTGGAGGATTAACCCACTCGTGATGGTATTGATGCTTTGAAAGCCGTTTATCATCCGTCTCCCTCGCTCAAATGACCCGGTTCACAAAAGAAGGCCTTTTCTCTTCGGCCGTCGTGGGGGCGGCCAGGGTCCTCGCCTTGCCCCCGCTTCGGATAAGCCTCAAGGTGAAATTAACTTCCGATAGCGCATTTCCTAAAAGTTTTTCGTTGACGCGGTTGATCTCCTCGAGCTTCCTGGCCGCACCTACCAGCTCGGCAACCGCTTTTCGCAAATCTCCCGATCGTTCGGGCGGGCATTTCTCCAGGGCGTCACTCAAACCCATCTTCTGAAGTTGGTTCAACTTCGCCATCTTGCTCAACAAATCATTGCGCTCCGCTACCAAAGGCCCCAACGCGAAGACTTCTTTTTCTTCCAGCCGGAGGTTTTCCGGCAAGGCCTCAATGTTCCCCGCCACCAGCAATTCCCTCTGCTGGTCGGCCAAAACCGCCAACCGGCGGTAATGACCCGCCTCCTGGTTCAAGTTTTCAATGAGCGACAGAACCAGATCGTTCATTCCTTATCCTTGGGTATTGATCACTTGGGACTCCACCAAGTGGGAGGCAAGTTTGTTCAAGTCCACCGAAAGGTTCCCTTGTTGGTTCTGTTGGGCCAGTTGTTCAACTTTGTCATTGCGGACGACCGCGGCCTGGGCCGCCTCCCTTTGGAGATTTTGGAGAACTTCAGCGAAAGAACTCAATGAAACGGAAGTCGCTCCAACCGCCGGCTCGTTGGAAGATCCTGTCTTGGGAGCGGGCCCGGATTTCAGCGACTGGAGAACCGCCGGGATATTTTGAAAACTATCAATACGCATGTTCGACTCCTTGTCTGTCTGCCCGGCTTCCGAAGAAGGACGAAGCACTTCTAGGAACCAAGGTTTTCAATATTTCTAACGGTCCAAAGAGGCAAAACTTGAGGGGGGGTGTTGGAAAAACCTTCAGAAATTGTGAAAAAGGAGGGCGGAGAGCAAAAAAAGGCGGAAATGGGCTTTTTGGGCCCTAATTTCCCTTTCCTCGACGATCTTTAAGGTATTTGGGGTCCCGGATAAGGTCATTAGTGGCTATTTTGGGCTTATTTTGCTTAAATTTTTCGATATCGATTTTGATTTCTGCCGACAAGATCTTAGCGCAGTTGTCACATAACTTACCTTGGGTAATGGGGATTCCACAGCTTTCGCATTGCAACCCCGTGTCCCCTTGGACTAGCCGAAGGCGGTTTTCCCTGACATAACGGTAGATTTCCTTGACGTCAACTTCGGTGGCCTGGGCGATTTCCTGGGCGGTGGCACTGGGTCGGGTGGAAAGGTAATGGAAAATCTTCAGGTAATTATCGTCTTCTTCTTTGATACAGGCGGGACAAATATCCCTGCCGCCGGTTACATGGGAAAAAACCTTACCGCAACGGGAACAGTTGGCCAGGCTCACGAGAAGGTTTTTTGGTGGGGCTCGGTGACTTGTTTAAGTTTCTCGTAAATCATGTGCCCCAGGCCTATCCCGCCTGAGGAAGCCAGTTTCTGGGTCAATTGCTCGTCATACATGCTTTCGAAAAACTCCATGCCTTTGGAATTACCCAACAAATTCGATTTTTGGACCGAATTGCGCATTTCCTTCATGAGCATTTGCATGAAGATCGACTCGAAGTTTTGGGCCACCGTTTTGAGCTCGGCGTCCGTATGGGCCGGCAACCCCGACAGTGGATTCAAAGCCGAGGGAGAAAGGCTCTTGCTGAGATGGCTGAGGCCTGAGGGGCCTAACATCACCTGTCCGGCAGCATCCGAAGCAATGGAGGGCTTTAAGGAAAAAGCCGCACCCAACAAATTAACCGGCAGGGGCTTGGAGGATCCCAGAAGCTCCATCGGTGTCGTAGAAAGGGGTTGGACCGAGAGGTTCAATTCAATTCATCCTTTATCGTCAAATGATGGTCAGTTCGGCGTGCAGGGCCCCGGCCGCTTTCACCGCCTGCAGGATGGAAATCAGGTCCCGCGGCGTTGCGCCGACCGCGTTGATGGCAGTCACAACATCCATCATGGTGGCACCCTCGGGCAAGACGACAAGGTTCCCCAGCTTTTCCGTATCCTCGGCCGAAACCGTCGTGGTATGGGTCAATTCATCCTTGCCAAAAACGGCGTCTCGGGTGATTTGAGTCGTTTTCTTGATCACCAGTCGCAGGTTGCCGTGGGCGATGGCCACCGCGTCGATGCGGACATCCTGCCCTAAGACCACCGTACCGGTTCTCTCGTTGATGACAACCCTGTTGGCCGGGGAATCCGTCATGACGGAGGTGTCCTCAACCGCACCCAGGAAATCCACTACGTTGTCTTGGTAGTTGAAAGGAACCTTGACGTCGATTTGGCCCCCATCCACGGCCTTCGCTACCTGTTCGCCAAATTGCTGGTTCAAGGCTTGGGTGACCAGCGATGCCTGCCCGAAATCCGGATGGTCCAAAAGGACGGAGATCGTGTTGTTGTCCACAAAGGTCGAAGGCACTTCCCTTTCCACAAGGGCGCCGCTCGGAACCCGTCCCACAGTGGTTTGGTTAACCTGGATCAATGGAAACTCGCCTGTGT
Organism: Pseudomonadota bacterium; assembly: GCA_021324075.1. Taxonomy (GTDB): domain Bacteria; phylum Oederibacteriota; class Muellerivitia; order Muellerivitales; family Muellerivitaceae; genus JAJPJW01. The sequence goes on from JAJPJW010000227.1 coordinate 3,777, forward strand.
TATCCGAGAACCCGCCGACCGCCAGTGGGCCTTGTGCGACTGCATAAACCTGTCCGTCCGGCCCCTGCAGGGGCGTCATCAAGAGATTCCCGCCTTGCAGGCTACGGGCGTCGCCGATGGAGGAAACGGTCACGTCGATCTTATCGCCGGACTTTAGAAGGGGCGGAAGCTGGGCCGTTACCATGACTGCCCCGACGTTTTGCGTGCGGATTTGGGAAGGTGAGATGACAATGCCGAATTGGGAAAGCATGTTGGTGACACTTTGCAGGGTCGACAATACCCGCTGGGTATCACCGGTGCGCTGCAACCCGACGACCAAACCATAACCAATCAATTGGTTTTCACGGACGCCCTTGATGCTGGCGATGGTTTTCAAACGGACTTGGGCCGCATCCCCGGCGGCGGCCGTCAGGAAAAGAAGGCTAAGGAGGACGGCCATTGTTTTAAATTTGCAGTTCATATTCAATCTCCCTTGGTGGGTTAAAAAAGGCCCAGCCAGCCTAAAACACGGGTCAAAAGACCCGGCTTGGCCGATTCCGAAGCGGGTCCTGTTCCAGTGAGCTTGATCTTGGCATTGGCCACCCGCAGCGAAGAAATGGTGTTGTCGATGGTGATGTCGTCGGGGCGGATTTCACCGGTCACTTCAATCGTCTGTTTTTCCTCGTTTACTTCCACATATCGGCTTCCCTCAATCATGTAATTTCCACCTGGCAAAACGGAGACGATCTTGGCCGTCATTTGGCCGGTGATGGTGGTGCTGCGGCTGGAGGTCCCCTGGCCCTGGTTGGCCGTACCGGCTCCCACGCCGATCTGGTTGGTGCTGTTATTCAGGATGTTGAACCCACTGATCCCCGCGCCCAAAAAGCCGGTTCCGGCTCCCACCGCCAGGCCCGAGGTCTTTTGTTGCTGGCTGCTGGCCGCCTGGTTTGCCTGGGTGTTTTCCTGGATGATGATCGTGATGACATCCCCCACCCGGCGGGCCCGCTTCTCGTTGTAGATCGAACCCGTTCCTTCGGCGGGGTACAAGGAATCCGCCAATAGTTTTTGGTCGAGTGCCAGGACCGCAAGTCCCGCCAAGATGAACAAGAGTTTATGTTTCATTGCCCTACCCCCGTCTTTCGCTCCGACTCCTCCGGTTCCAAAAGAACCGTTTTCTCATCCAAAACTTTGCCGTGAAGCACCTTGCGGGAATCGGTGTTTTCCACCCGGATCGAATCGCCGGCTTTCCCGTCTTCGATCGCCCTTACTTGTACCGAAAGCTCGATGTTTCCTCTTTCCACGATTCCTTGGACCACATCCCCGTGCCGGATGACGGGGGGGTCGTAAATATCCGTTACTCGAAGCACCGTCCCCGACGGCAAGGGCATCGCAGCCGTACGCCCCAATATGGGATCCAACTGCCGGAAGCACCCCTTTACGATTTTGGAGCTGGGGGTGCGGATCAACGCCACGTTTCCCCGATTAAATTTCTCCCCCTTGCCAACCGCCTTCACAACTGTCACTGCCGGGTGGTAAACATCAACCGTCGTCCGGACCGGAAGGACCCGTACTAAGCGGCCGTCCACTTCCAGTTCCGCCGTTAAGAAAACCGACCCCTCATATTGGCCGGTGAACGAAGGCCTGAACTTGGCGGTCACTACCCCGGCCGGCAATGTAATCTTTTTTCCTGCCCCTTCCAGTTTTACGTCGACATTCTCCGGCGTCTCGCCCGTCTGCTCCAAAATAAAGGACTTCACTTGTGGCAATAAACCCGCCGGATCGAAATCCTGGCTTTGCGTTAGAACTTCCACCGTTTCGGTCCCTCCAAAGGAAAAATCTTGGAGGTTGTAACCTTCCCGCCGCAGGGCGACCTTGAGATAACCCAGGGCCAGCTTAACCCTGCCCCCTGCCGGGGCGGCTTTTCCCACCGTCATTCGGCGAAGCCGGTCCGCCACCGTCTTGTCATCCGACAGGACTTCCGCAATTTCACCCAGGCTTATTTGGGGCCCGATCACCGTGGCTTTCTCGGGAAGGCGAAGAACCACCCCTTGCGCGGCAAAAACCGCCGGAGTCATTGACACCGTCAAAAAAAAACCCAGATACCCGATAAGCCTTTTCATCAAGCTAGTTCAGGATCAAGGGAATTGCTTCATGTTGGCAAGGATCGACATCATGTCGTCCGAGGTGGAAACCGCCTTGGAATTCATTTCATAGGCCCTTTGGGCGACAATCAAGTTCACCATCTCTGTCACCACATCCACGTTGGACGATTCCAAGGAACCTTGTTGGATCGAGGAAAAACCGACCGCCCCGGGTGTGCCTTGGATGGGATCTCCGGAAGCAGGAGTCTGCTGGAAGAGGTTATGGCCCATAGCCGACAACCCGGCGGGATTCACAAAGTTGGTCAGCTCGATTTGCCCCACCTGGGTCTGCTGCGAGGAGCCGGCGACCTGCACCAGGATTTGGCCGCTAGAAGTAACTTGGATTTGGGTGGTCTGCGCCGGGATTTGTACCGGGGGATCTAAATAATATCCGTCAGCGGTCACGATATTCCCGTTTCCGTCCATTTGAAAGGAACCGTCACGGGTATAGGCCGTCTCACCGTTGGGAAGTGTTACCTGGAAAAACCCGTCATTGCCTTCAATGAGCAGGTCCAGGGGGTTGTTGGTATTTTGGATCGCCCCTTCGGTGAAAATTCGTTGTGTATTGACGGGCTTGACACCCTCCCCGATTTGCAGCCCGACCGGGGTATTGGTTTCAGGCGATGTGGGGGTTCCTGCCGGTTTCAAATTGAGATACATGAGGTCCTGGAAGTCCACCCGTTGCTTCTTAAAGCCGCTGGTGCTGACGTTTGCCAGGTTATTGGAAATCGTATCAATGTTCAGCTGTTGCGCGGTCATTCCTGTGGCCGCCGTGTAAAGCGACTGCATAAACGCCTCCTTAAGGTTCGAAAGGGACAAACCGTCATGGCCCTTTTCGATTTTCCGCCGCTTCAGTCATTCGGCGACGGGAACGGCCTCCGTCATGCAGTCCGGCCGTTTAATCACAAACAATCAACCTCGACTACTCTTCACCCGCTTCTAAACCCTCAAAGTTCCTATTTCTGTTGCAGCCTGGTTCATCAGGTTGTCGTAAGTAGAAATAATCCTGGAATTCAACTCATAAGAACGGTAAGTGTCGATCATATTAACCATTTCCATAACCGAATTCACGTTGGATTGTTCCAAGGTTCCCTGCTCAACGCGAATATCATCCGGGGCCGCATCAACCTTGTTATTGGCCCCCACGGCGAACAACGAATGCCCCACCTTCACCAGTTTATTTTCATCCTGTACCTTGACTACAAGCAGCTGGTCGAGCGCTTTTCCATCGACATTGATGTTCCCTTCTGCATCGACCGCCACCTGGCTTCCGTCAATGTAGATTTCTCCGTTATGACCCAAAACCGGGAGGCCATCGCCTGTCACCAACCGGCCGTTGGCATCCAGGTTGAAATTACCATCCCGGGTGAGGAAAGTTTTTCCATCGGGGCTCAAAACAGAAAAAAAACCAGGGCCGTTCAAGGCAAAATCCAACGGATTTTTTGTATCCATATGGGCACCTTGCGCATAGTCCGTCGTGACCTCCTGGGGGATCACTCCGCCACCCATGAAGCCGATATTCGGCCGGATTTCCGCTGTCCCGTCGAGAACGTTGATCCTTTGGTCGTGAAGCCGGGCAATAAGATAGGTTGGAAAAGCCACATCAACCGAACGGTTTTGTTTAAACCCGATGGTGCTGGCGTTGGCCAAATTATTGGCGATGACATCCTGCCGGGCCAGGGTCGAATCCATCCCTGAAGCCGCTATGTAAAGCCCGCTAGGCATTCTGTTCTCCTCCGGTTCGATTAACGACCGTTGCCCGACAGCACTGCACTGTAGGGAAGGGCCACAAAGTTCAACTCTTTCGTATGGGCGCTTTCCGTCCCATCCAAGCCGACACTCGTAAAGGTGAAGAAGTACCTTTGCCCGACCTTCAGCTTGCGGACAAGATAAGTCGGCACGTTGGAAACAGGCTGAGGGTTCACCTTGTCAAATCGCCCGCCCGAAACCTCGGAAATATAGATGTTATAACCTTTCAATTGGTTTTTAGCCGGATCCGGCCAACCAGCCAGGCCCGCTTGTTTACCAATATCAATGACACCCTCATTTTGAATTTCACTTTGAACGACCACCGGCGCTCCCGGCGCCGAAGTGGTCCCAGCAAGAACCTCGCGAGAGTACTGGCTTTCCACCGGCGGAATGGTATTCGTCAACGAGCTGACGACAAAGTAGTAATGGGTGTTCTTCTCTAATCCCCGCAACGAATAGTAATTCGCCTTGATGGGTTGTTGGTTGATCTTAACGTATCCCCCACCCGACGTTTTGCTGAAATAAACGTTGTATCCCGCCAATGAAATGGAGGGTGAATTATTCCATTTCAAGGTGATGATGTCCCCCTGAACATAGGCATTTACACCTTCCGGAATAAAGCTCTTCACCTTACCCAAAAAAGAATCCCCAAACCTCCAACTGGCCGAAATCCGGTGGGAAGAGCCCAGGTATTGAGGATGGCCGATATAAGCATAATCGATACCCCACGTATTTGACCGATAGCTGATACCAGCCGTAAATTGCCCTGGCAAGGTCATGAAATCGCTGTAACCTGTCCGTAACCCGAGATGGTCCTCGAAGAACCACCCCTCGATACCCGTATGGAGCAAGGTATGGCTCCCCAGGTTGGGGTCGTTGATGCTTTCAAATTCGCAAGCGGCCACCAAATCTTCCGTAAACTCATAGCTAGCCCCGCCTTTTACGCTTAAAGCGACAGGGTCTTGGTTGCCAGCTTGATACCGGATAGTGGTATCCAAATCTTGAGCGCAAATACCGATATTGATCTGTTTGCCATAACGGGGATCCAGGATGGGAAGGTGGTAAAGGAACCCCATATCAAGGCCCAAGCCGCTTGCCTGTTGGCCGGGCTGGGAAGCCGAATCGACCCCGTATAATTTTATGTTCATGCCGAAAGAGATTGATTTATCGATGGCCAGGGGGGCGGCGAAGGTCCCCAGGTAAATCCTCTCGTTTTCCGATCCATCCGTGAATAGAAGCTGCTGTGTGGAAAGCGCCCACGCCATCTGGTCGCCAAAGGGTTGAACGTAGGCCAAATCGAACAAGTCTTCTTTGCCGTTAAGGATCACCGCCCCCATCCCGGAAACTTCGGGCCTCAAAACCTGGATCAAGCCGGCTGGATTGTAAAAAATCGCGTCTCCCGAATCGGCGATGGAAGCAAAAGCCCCACCCATTCCCAAAGGCCGGGCCCCCATCCCCGAAACACCGCCTTTGTCAAAAGCCGCGTTCCCCACCGAAACCAGCAGGGAAAAAACCGCAAAGGCCGCGGCTGAAACTTTATTGAACATTCGGTCCCACCTTTACGCCGTTGATATGAATATCAGATAATTGCAAAAGCTGAGGTTCATTGATCCTGCCCGAAGCATAATTGGCTGCGACTTCGGTTGGGGTGACCAGAGTTAACTCATTTTTGCCATAATATACACGAGTTGCTATGGCTTTTAAACCCGTTCCTACGGTTTTCACACTGGCTTTAATAACGTCCGCCGCTTCCTGGTAAAGATAAGGCCCATAACTCAATTGGGAACGATAGCTGACAGCCACAATCGGCTCCCCGTTGCCATTTTTATCGAAATGGGCGGCCAAAACCTGGTCGGGTGTCAGATTTGTGAATCCAATAGCCGGCACCCCTCCTGCCTCGGGAACCTGGGTATTCCCATTGGCTTCCACCGGAGGAGTGGCAACAACGGTAGGGGTAGGCTCTGTTCCCAATAACCGCTGGAGGTTTTGCTGGGCTAATGCACTTAATTGTTGTCGTTCTTGGGCCAAAAGGCCGGCCTGTTGTTGACGCAAGGCCAACAGCTTACTGGGGTCCTTTGTTTCCACTTGGGCAGGCCCCAAAATTTCAACCGTTTGAACCGGAGTAGAACCGATATGGTCTAGGTTGTCCACGACCTGGAACGACCAACTGTAGACACCCGGAGGAAGGGGCTCATATTGGTCGTTCTCCCCACCCCAAACCAGCTTTGTGGGCGGCGACCCACTTCCCCGTAATCCCCGCACCAAATGGTTGGAAGAATCGTAAATCAATACGCTCCAACGGTTCACCGAAACATCTTCGGTCGTATCCAGGAAAAACGTGGCTTTCTCTCCCTGGGAGGGCGCAAAAGAAGAAGGTCGCACGAAAGCCCCGACCTTGGGGGGAGGAAGTTCCTGACCGCCACCAAACCGGTAGGAAAGGCCCAGGTGAAAAGGTTCGAAATTATAACCGCCGGTAGTATAGGTTCCTATCGCAGACCCTTGTGAAACGGATGCCTGGGGGGCGATTGGGAAAAGATAAGCCGCGTCAATCTCAAAATCCCCCCCCAAAGCCCGGATACTTCCCCCAATGCTGATGTCTCCCGGACTGCTCATGGGGGTGGAATAACCCGCTCTTACGCCAAGTACATCCTTCAAGAACCAAAACTCAGTTCCAAACCGAAGATATTTGTTGTAGGCGTCCGTAAAATCAGGATCGGATATCAGGTCCAAATCCAGGGCCGTGATATTTCGGATTTTGAACAAAAAGTCGTTTTTATAGGCTAGGCCAAGGGTTATTTGGGGCGGAACTTGGATGCTGGTGCCCGAACCGGGGCTGAAGGTTACTCCCGCATTTGCATTGCCTACGTTTAAACCGTTTGGATAAGTCACATTCGTCACCAAATTGTTGATCGCGACCCCGATGCGGAACTCTTCCGAATACTTCGTGATTGGAATTCTGTACAACAAGCCGATATCCAGGCCATAGCCAATGACCCTCGGCGGGCCGGGGATTTGGGATTCAAGCCCTGTCGTAATCGGCAGAAAATAGTATTGGTCGTTCGTGACCCGTTTAACGCTGATACCCAAGGAAAAATTCTTCACCGCCGACAAGCGCGCCGCGTAGGACAATTGAATAATGCTTTCCTGGAAAGTGGGATTGAGGATATAGCTGCCTTCCTCCCGGTCCAGGGTACTCAGATTTGGGTTTCCCGGAAAATAATCCATTTGTGGATGGAAGGGCCTGAAAAAGGAAATACCAAGTGTATTTTCCTTGGCGATAGGGAACATGAACTGCATGGATTCATACCAAGGGAAGTCAAAACCTTGCCACGGGGCGTTCGAACCGCCGGGAGCGATGTTGTTGTCAAAATATACCGGCGCGCTGGAAAGGGCGATCTCATAAGCCGTAAGCTGGGAAAGACCCGCGACATTCCAATAGGCGGCCGAAGCGTCATCCGCAACAGCGGTAAAAGCCCCGCCCATTCCCATGGCCCTGGGTCCGATTCCGAACGAATTGGGTTGTCCAAAAATCAGTTGGGTTGTAGGACCGCTTTGGGCACTAACGACGGCCGGCAACACCAGCAATAGGAAAAGCCACGCCCCTGGTAAGAGGTTTTTAAGGCGCGATTGAATGTGTTGCAATGGAAAGCCTCTCCCGCGCCGGCAGGCCCGGCGCTTCATAAAATCACGAACCCTTTCGCTTCGAACCCGACTCCGCTTTGTAAACCGCAACCAAAATTTCCGCGACCACCTGATAAAGCTCTCCGGGAATTTCCTGGTTCAAATTCAATTGATCCAAGGCTTCCACCAACAACTTGTCTTCCACCACCGGAACCTGGTTTTCCCGAGCCATTGCAATCAACCGCTCCGCCACCGCACCCCGCCCCTTGGCGACCACCTTGGGTGCCGACATCGCCGATCGGTCATATTGGATGGCCACGGCGGCTTTCCGACCGCTTCTCCTAGGCATTCGCGGTTCCGGGCTCAAAAATCACCCCTTCACGTTGAGGCGGAAGCCCTCGGGAACTTTAAAAGGGCGTTCCGAGTAGACCGTAGGGGTCAACAGCGAAAATCCCCTGTTCTTCAGACTCTTTTCAACGCTCTCCGCCAATTCCTTTAATCTAACATTATCCACGGTACTTTTCTCGGCGAAAACTTGCAGCGAAACTTGGCGTCCTTTCAAGTAAATGCTCCATTGAAGGCCGCCCAATTTTTCGGTTTGTGTCCAAACAACAAAATAAACGGCCCGCGGCTTTTTGCCCCAAAACCCTTCCGGCTTTTCTTCTACAAAAACCTGGAGACGGGTAGAAGCCTTTTTGCCCCCGAAACCCAGCGGTAAAAAAGCCGTCCAGTAGGTTCCGCTTTCTTTCCCGTAATCGGCCGCGGGTTCCTTTTGTGTTCTTTCAGCCGAAATCTCCCTGGGTGGAAAAACCCTTACATGGTTGTCCACTTTCAAGGCCCGGGAACCTTCTGCCGTAACCCGAGCCCCACTTTCCAAGAGGACTATGAATCGGCCCGGTTCAATTATTTTCTCGATACGGCCCAACCAGAACCCAGGGGTCGATGCCCCCGCTTTCCAGTCCCCGGCCAGCCGAGGCGAACCGCTCAGTTGAACGGAATGAAACTTTACCATCCCACTTTCCTAACAATTACGAAGGAAGGAGTGGGCCACTCCCCATAGCCCAAAAAGCCCGGTCCCCTAATTAGGGGTCGTAAACCCGTTCCCCCGCAAATTGAGTATCAACTGGATTTCGGCCCTGCTTAATTTGGTCCGTTGAACAATTTCCCCCATTTCCTTTTTTTCATCCGAAAGACGGTAAACTTCTTGGACCACGCCCGTCGAAAACCCGAGTGTTCCCTTGGACTTTCCAAAACCGATCTTCTTGACCGGCAACCGGCCCACTTGGCTTCTGTCGGTGCTTTGTTCAGAGCTTTTTTTCGGAGCGTCCTCGCGCCTGGATAGTGAATTTCTTTTTGCCGTTTCGAGCGCCTGGAGCTTTTCTTCCAAATGGAATTTTTCCGAATCCACTTGCTCGGCTAATTTCGACACCTTCTGGAGATCGCGCTGGAGCTTCACTATCACTTTCTTGAAACTCTCGGTTTTTTCCTCCGCGATTCGAACCTGCTCCTGGATATTGTCGGAAACTTCCTTCCCTAGCTGTTTCAATGTCATCAAAAGTTCCTGCAAATTCTCCTTGATCTCTTGGACCTCGGCATTTTTAAGGATATCCAATTCCTCTTTCTTCTTTTGGGATTGGTGGACCGAAAAATGAAACAAAAAGAGGATCCCAAAAAGAAGGACCGCATCGAAAAGCATTTGCAAGACAAAGAACAGATCCATTAAGTAAGTCCCTCAAATCAATATCCGTCGCCAAGGAGAAAGTCCGACCTTTGGCCCACTCCCGGCCGCCTCTTCTTACCGGGTCAGTCCCTAGTTCCCTCGGAAAGGCCCAACCTTAACTTCACCGTCAGACTCCGTGAGAGTACAGTATTTCAACTCTTCCGATATCTGGCGGGAAGCTTTGTTGATGGTGATTTTGACCCCTGTATGAATGATTCCCATGCAGGTGACCTTGGCATGCCGCCGACGGTCTTCGGAACTTTCCTGTTCCTTTTTCTCCATCTCCTGCTTTTTTTCCGCGAGCGTTTTGCTGTCGGCCATCAATTTAAACTGGGCCCGTGTCAGCTTGGTTAAAAGCTCTTTTTTATCCGGTGGAAGGTTCCCTCCCATTTTTGTTTGGAGGTCCTTCAAAAATTGGATCCCTTTTTTTGTCTTATCCAGGTTTTCCAGGGAAACTTTCAATTCGGTTTCCATTTTCTGGAGTTCGTCCCTCAAGCCCACTGCCTCGCCCACGATGATTTCCGTGGGGGTGGCAAAATTGGAACCCATGGAAGCCGCGTGAACCTGCTCACCGGCGATCACCTGTCCACCCACGATGACCCCTTTTTGGCCGGCCACCGAAACTTTCTGTCCCACAGTGACTTTGCTGTGCATGATGGCTTGTCCGCAGGTCAAGCTACCGCCGACTTCCACGATCGTGTTACGGATGTATTTGATGTTGGCGTCGCCAGCGCAAATAACCTTGGCCTTGTCGTTACCGCTCACGCCGCCCGCGATGGAGAGCTTCCCACTGCATTTGAGTTCGGCCCCTTCCACCACGCCATTCACCACCAAATCTTCCCCGGCATAGACCTTGAAGCCATCCTTTACATCGCCACGAACGATAACCGTCCCGATAAAGTCGATATTGCCCGTGGAAAGATTCACGTCCCCTGGCACCTCATAAAGGGCCAATACTGAGATTTTGTTCTCTTTGATGATGACCTGCCCATCGGAATCGGCAATCCATTCATCCTTGTTATCTGGGGATATGACAACGCCCTTCCCCATACTTACGTCAATATCCTTGCCGTCTACCGCAGCCAGGGTTTTCCCCGTCACCGTCATTCCCGACATTCCCTTGGTAGGGGGGATTTTTCGGGCTAAAAGCGTCCCCTTCATAATATTGTCAATTTTGTGGGCTGCCCGGTAGTCGACTCGGCCCTCTTCGTCTTCAGCCACTGGCGCCGGGGCTTCTTCCTCGGTTTTTTTGTAGAGATATTCAATCCTCGCATCCTCCCCATTGGTGGTGGGGGTTCCAAAAGCGATGTCCATTTCAATGGGTTCATTGATGTTCTTAGTGCTTTCCAGCTGGGAAAGTTTCGAAGAGAGTTCGGCAAGCCGTGTTTCGTCGACCCCATAGACCACGTTGCGGCGCTTAAGCGTATTACGGACATCGTCGATGGTGGTGAAATGGTCGTTTTCGCTTTGAGGGGGCACAATGGTGACCTTGGCTTGCATTTCATCATCGCTGATCTCAACAAAAACCTGCTCTTGAAGGCTGTCGGGTTTCGAACTGGTTACCTTCTGGGGCTTGCCACTGGCCAGTGTCACCGCTTGGTTCAGGATGGCAGGGTTATCGATCTTTATACTATATTTTTGCAGTTCCTTCTTTACATCGTCCAAGGTCACACGAGTGCCCTTTCCAGAAGGGGGAAAAACCGTCAAATAGACCCCATCACTTTCGGTGGTGATGGTCGTGTATCCGTTCACGTCCTTGAGCAACGCCATGCTTCCTCCTTTCGTCTAAAAGCTCCTGTAGACGAAACACTGCCATATGATGAACCTGGCAAACCCGCGATTCGCTGACCTTCAGGATTCTGCCAATTTCCTTGAATGTCAGCGTCTCAACGTAATAGAAATGAAGCACCTTTTGTTCTGCATCCCCTAAAAACTTAAGGGCCGCCGCGACCTGTTCAATTTTCTCTTGTTTCTCAACTTTATCAAGCGGATTCTCGGCTTTGGAATCGGCCAAAAGTTCCGCCCAGGATCCGCCTTCCCCGCCGTCCGCAACTTCCGCATCGAGCGAAAGAAGGTTCAACATGTTGATTTCAGCAATCCAATCGTAAAGTTCGCTTAAGGGAATACCCAAAGCTTTGGCCGTTTCCTCCTCTCGTGGAGACCGTCCCAGTCGGGTTTCCAGCTTACGTTCGGCTTCTTGGATGGCCCGGGCTTGCTTGCGAAGGTTTCGCCGGGCAAAATCCAAGCTTCGCAACTCGTCGACCATCTGGCCGCGGATTCGATAACGGGCGTAAGCCTCGAAAGCCCGGCCAGGGTCGTGACGCTTCTCCTTGGGAGGCGTAAAGTGGTCTAGCGCCTGTAATAAGCCAATCACCCCCGCTGATCCCAGGTCTTCTTTCTTTTCCCAATAGGCCCTCAAGGGCAACCGGGCCAACATCCTGCGCGTTTCGGCTTCCACGAGAAAAAAATAAGCCCTGGCCAAATCATCACGCGCTTTCAGGTCCTTCTTTTGCTTCAAAAAACGCGCCCAGATTGGGTTCATGTTCCCGTCAGGCATCTTCCCCAACTATTGCTTGTCGGGTGAAAGTTCGGGAAAAACAAAATCCACCGATTTCCCCTTGGCTTCTTCGCTGTCTGTTTCATTACCCATGTCCTGGGCTTCCTCCATCTGTACTTCAGGGGACGATAACACCGCTTCCTCTGTCGGTCCCGTTTCCGTTTTGGCCCCTCCAAGAGCGGCATCCGAAACCCATTTTCCGAAATAACGGACGGCCAACCACGTGAAAATCGCGCCAAAAAAAAAGCCCAAAAAACTTGAAACGAGAAAGGCCAGAACAATGGCATCCATTTCCATGCCAACCAGGGCCCCGACCAAAGAAGCCATTAAGAATCCGACAACCGATCCCGCTGCCCCTCCTACCATCAAGGTCTGGAAAAGTCCAAAGGGTTTCTCCCTGGTAATTTCGTAATACAGCCGGTCCTTTTCACGCTTTGCCATCATTTGCCCCCGCTTGTTTTTTTGTCCTTGCGGACTTCCTTGCGCTGGTTTTCAAAAATAAACTTCATAATCATATCCTGGGCTTCCGGGTCCACTTCCGTAAAACTCACCTTTTCAACTCTTCGAGAGATGCCGTCCACCACCTTATCCTCGCCGCCTAAAGTCTTTCCAACGATGTAGGGCCTTACATCATCGCCAAGTTCAAGTTCCATATCCAATTTAGTCCCGGCCGGGATCGGCTTGCTGACACTCATTTTGACCCCCCCCACCGAAAGATCCCTGGTCCTCCCCACATTGAAAGAACCATGAAAACTGGGGTTGCCCGTATATTTCCGGTACTTGACCGGCAGCACCACTTCCAGCCGGACAAAACGTCTCTTTTGCGGTTTTTTGGACTCGGCCATCAAGCTTTTCCCCCGAAAATTTGGGTGACCTTCTTAAAAAACTGAAGCAAATTCCCATCACTTTCCTTCGCTTTTCCGGATAAAAGACTGTCCGCAAGACGATTCAGACTCAAGGCCGAGGGCCCCATAGGCGAGGAGAGCATAACCGGTTTTTGCTCTTTCACCGCCCGGATCATTCCCGGATCCCGGAGGATAAAGCCCAAGTATTCGACTTTAAGATCCAAAAACCGCTTGGAAAGAACTGACAATTTTTGGCCGGCTTCGTCGGCCTCCATTGGGCTTCCTGCCATGTTGACCACCACTCGGATTTGGGGTTCCCGTTTTTCCCGGTGGAGGATTTTGATCATTCCATAAGCATCCATCAAAGCCGTTGGCTCAGGGGTAGTAACGACCACAACCTCCTCGGCGGCCAAGACAAAGGCAAGAACGTTCCGGTGCAAACCCGCTCCCGTGTCAATGAGGATGACCTCCGCCTGGTGTTGGAGATCCTGGAGGGCGCTCAAAAACTTGCCACGTTGGGCTTCGTTCAAGTCCGCCAGTTCCTGCACCCCGCCCGAACCGGAAGCCACAATTTTCAGCCCCCCCGGTCCCTCCGTAATAATTTCAGGCAGGCTTTTTTGCCCGTTCAAAACATGCAAAAGGTTGAATTGGGGGATCATGCCCAACATGACATCGACGTTGGCAAGTCCCATGTCGGCGTCAAACAAAAGGACTTTCTTTCCTTTATTGGTCATGGCCAAGGCAAGATTCACGGATATATTGGTCTTTCCAACACCTCCCTTGCCGCTGGTCACCGCAATCACCCTGCAGACGGAAGGGCCGGAAGCCACCCGGTCCAAGTTCACCGAGGCACTCTCGTTTCCCATCATTTGGCGCAATCTTTCAGCTTGATCCTGCACGGTTCCCCCTAGGTTAAAAGCGCCTTCGTGATACGGTCGGCTAAAGATTGAGCTTCCGGAACTTCCAGATCATCCGGAACGTTTTGCCCTGTCGAATAATAAGAAAGGGGTATCTGGAAATTGTTCATCAGGTTCAAAAAGGCACCATAAAAACGGGTTTCGTCCAATTTAGTAAAAATCATGCGGTTGATGGGAACCGCGGCGCCGAAACGCTCAATGATGCGGATCATATCGTAGTACTTGGTGGTGGCAGAAAGGACCAAGTGAATTTCATCGGGTTGGCTCCGGGCGATAAAGCGCTTCAGTTCGTCCAATTGTTCTTCGTTGGAGGGGCTCCGCCCGGCCGTGTCCACCAAAACCA
>JAJPJW010000132.1 GCA_021324075.1 Pseudomonadota bacterium
CTGATTCCAGTTCCCCAGGCTCAGGCGGGTCTTGCTTCCCACCAAGACCTGTTTCTGGTCGCCCCAATAGTTGGCGTCGTCCATCACGGGTTGGGGCTGGGCTTCCGACCCGGCGCCGTCGTCCAGGCTGATGCGGGACTGGTTGTAGTTGACCAGCACCTCCTCGCGCAGGTTGGAGACCGGCTGGGCGCCCAACTTCAGCAGGCTGGAAAAATCAGTATCCGGATTGTTGTAAGTGTTGCCGAAGGCCTTGTCCGCCGCGGGGAAGCCGGCGGTGTCGAAGTAGGAGGCGCTCAAGGCGTAATCCCCCAGGCAGCCGCCGCCCGAAGCCGAAGCCGATTCCCGCACCGTGCCGTAGGAGCCCCCCTCGAAGAGGACCGAGCCACCCGTGGGCCCGCCGCCATCCTGGGTGACGATGTTGACGACGCCGGCCATAGCGTTGGAGCCGTAAAGGACGCTTTGCGGGCCCCGCACCACCTCGATCTGCTTGACGCCGCCGAGGCTCAGTTCGTCCAGGTAGTCGTAGTTCCGGGCGGTGGCGATGGGGTCGTTCAAGGGGATGCCGTCCATCAGGACCAGGGTGTCCTGGTCGTTGGAGCCCCGCGTGTAGGTGTAGGTGATCTGGCCCGGCCCCCCGGATTGCACCACTTCCATGCCCGGCACGTTCTGGAGCGCCTGGTTCACGGTGGCCGACTGCTTGCGCTCGATGTCCTTCGCGGTGATGACGGTGATGGAATTGGGCACCTGGGAGGCCGGCATGTCCAGGCGGCCCGCGGTCACGACCGTTTCGGGAAGGGTGACCGGCGCCTGGGCGGCGGCGGTATTGGCGGAAGACTCAACGGTGAGGGTATTGGCGGTGGGTTCGACGACGGGCGGATCCGCCCACAAAAAAACCGGAAACAGCAGGAAAAGCGGCAAAAAAACGCGGCACAGCCTGGAAAAATTTTGCATGGCCCACTCCCCGAGGCCGAAGACTTCAGGGGGGGTTAAGGCAGAGGGACTTCCGGTGGAAGGGCTCTCCGCTTCTTATTCCCGAAGAAGCATTCGAAGATTTCTCAAGGCCGGTCTCCTGGCTCGGGGCAGCTTTCCGGGCCTTCCCGTCTTTTGGACAGTGGCTGCCGGAAGAAAACATCGCCCCTCACAGTGGCGGGTCCGCGCCGGATTCGCACCGGCTTCCCGAACACCCTGAGTTGTGAAGGTTAAATACTCCTCTTCATGGGACTTGTCAATGGGATTGGCTGCGCGCCTTTTGGAAAACGTCCGAGAGGAATTCCCCCAGGCCCACCATGCTGGGCCCGGGGATCAGGTATTCGGGATTGTCGAAGCAATAGACCCGGTGGTTCTTCACCGCCTTCAAGGCCGGCAGGGCGCCCCACACCGCGGTCTCTTTGAGCACTTCCTCGGACCTTCCGTGGGCCGGGGGCAGGGCGTTCACGATGACGTCCGGGTCGCGCTTGAGCAATTGTTCCTTGGACACCAGGGGATAGGGCACGTGCGCGTCGGAGAGGATGTTCTCCCCGCCGGTCCAGCGGATCATGGAATCCACGAAGTTCTTAGGCCCGGCGCCGTAGATCTGGTCCAGGGCCCCGGGCGTGCGGTCCACGACGAAGAGGATGGAAACGGGATTTCCTTGGGAAGGCGTGGCTCGGATTTTATTAAGCCTCGCTTCCAGCTTGGCCTTGGCCTTCCTCGCCTGGGCTTCCCGGCCCAAGGCCTTGCCCAGGTCGTCGTAAGCCGTCAGCACGTCCTCAATGGTCTGGCAGTCCTCGACCAGGACCGGCACCTTCAGCTTTTGAAGGGTTTCCACGGATTTGCCGGTGAACTTCAGGGACAGGACGAGGTCGGGCTTGAGGGAAAGGATCTTCTCGTAATTGGGGTTGTACCAGCCGCCGATCTTTTCCTTCTTCGCGGCTTCGGGCGGAAACTTGCAGAAATCCGTATCGCCCACCAAGAGGTCCTGGGCGCCGATGTCGTAGACGATCTCGGTCAGGTTGGGCGCCATGGAAATGATGCGCTGGGGCGGCGCCTGGGCGAAAAGGGGAAGAGCGAGGCTTAAACATAAAACGAAGGTCGTGTGTTGGAGTCCCAAATTCTTCAAAAGCTTCTCCCGGTCTTGTCTTAGGCAGGCAAGCTTAGTGTAGAATCCAAAGGATGTCCAACCCCTCCGAAAGCAAAACCTGCGGCCGTTGCGGCAAGGCCTTCGACTGTTTCTCCAAGGTGGGAGGCTGCTGGTGCGAGAAGCTGCCCTCCCTGGCCAAGGAACTGCCCGGACATGACTGCCTCTGCCCGGAGTGCTTGAGGCAGGAAATCCAACGCCAACAAATCCCTCAATAGGAGCCGTCTTGCCCACCGAATTTCGAATCGCTTCCTTTCTCCCTTCCGCCACCGAAATGGTCTGCGCCTTGGGCCTGACCGACCAGCTGGTGGGCGTCTCACACGAATGCGACTTCCCGCCCGAGGTGAAGGGGAAAACCGTGGTGGTGCGCTGCGCCATGGACCTGGCTTCCCTGAACCTCACCCAGATCGACAAGGCCGTCACCGAGCGCGTGGCCCAGGGCGGCAGCGTCTACGCCGTGGACGAGAAGGCCATCCGCGCCGTTTCCCCCAACCTCATCCTGACCCAGGACCTCTGCCAGGTTTGCGCACCCTCGGGCAATGAAGCCACCCAGGCCTTGAAGTCCCTCAATCCCAAGCCGGAAATCCTCTGGCAGACGCCCCATTCGCTGGAGGACGTTTATAAGGACCTGCTGGCACTGGGTGAAAAAACCGGCACAAGGGACAAGGCCGAACAACTCATCCGCGAAACCCGCGGGCGCATTGAAACGGTGAGGGCCGCCACCTCCCCTCTTCCCAAGGTGAAAGTCTTCTTCATGGAATGGGTGGACCCCATCTTTTGCGGCGGCCACTGGGTGCCGGAATTGATCGGCTGGGCGGGCGGCGTGGATGAAATCTCAAAACCCAACGTGGATTCGGTGAGGATCCCCTGGGAAGAAATCCTCCGCCTCAACCCGGAAGTCCTGGTCGTCTCCCCCTGCGGCTATGGGACGAAGGACGCCGTGAAGCAGGCGGAGCAATTGAAATCCCGGCCCGGCTGGAGGGACCTGGCGGCGGTGAAGAAAGGCCGGGTTTTCGCGGTGGACGCCAACGCTTATTTCGCCCGGCCGGGCTTGCGGCTGGCCATGGGCCTGGAAATCCTGGCCCACCTTTTCCATCCCGAAGCTTGTGCCTGGGATGGGCCGGCTGATGCTTTCGCCCGGGTGCCTTAAGAAATGCCCCCCTCAACCCAAGCTCCATTAACCCTTTACACCGTCGGCCACTCCAACCGTTCTTTCGAGGATTTCCTGAAACTCCTGCGGGCCCACGGCATCGGGCGCATTGTGGACGTGCGCACCGTCCCCAAATCCCGCCGGGTTCCCTGGTTCAACAAGGAAGAACTGGCCCCGGCCCTGAACGACGCGAAGATCCGCTACGCCCACCTGCCCGAGCTGGGGGGCTTAAGGCATTCCAAAAAAGACTCCACCAACCTGGGCTGGAAGAACGCCAGCTTCCGGGGCTTCGCCGACTACATGGCCACGCCCGAGTTTGAAAAGGGGTTGGAGAAGTTGAACGAGATGCAACCCAGTTTGAAAACCGCGGTCATGTGCGCCGAAGCCGTGCCCTGGCGCTGCCACCGGTCCCTCATTGCGGACGCTGAAACGGTACGAGGGCTCTCGGTGATACACCTCATGTCGCCGACTTCCACCCGGCCCCATGAAATGACGCCCTTCGCCAAAGTGGATAAGAAATCCAACCCGCCGAAGATCACCTACCCGGCGGATGAAAAAGGCCAGCCCGATCTTCCCCAAATGCCGCCCCTTGCGCCCAAACCGCGCGGACCCAAGAAGCCCAAGGGTTCTTAAAACTTAGTCGGTCTTTTTCCCGCCCCAACCATCATGGTAGATGAGGTCCGCGAAGGGCACCTGGGGCAGCCAGCCTGCGGTCTTCAGCTCCGGTTCGGGCGCGAAGGCGTCCGTATAGCCCACGCAGAGATAGGCGATGGGCACCACGCCCTCCGGCAGCTGCATGAGGGCCGCCAGTTCTTCGGGTTTGATGATGCTCACCCAGCCAACACCCACCCCCTCGCAGCGGGCGGAGAGCCAAAGGTTCTGCACGGCGCAGACCGCGCTATAGAGGTCCATGTCGGGCTGGGCGGTGCGGCCCAAGACCACGGGCCCGAACCGTTTGCGGTCGCAGGTGACGCAGATGTTCAGGGCCGAATCCAGGATGCCTTCCAGTTTCAATGAAGCGTATTTTTCGCCCCGCCCGCCCTCGAACATCTTTTGGGCTTCTTCGTTGGCGCGGCTGAAAGCTTCCTTCACCTTGCGGCGGACCTCCAGGTCCTTCACCAGGATGAAGTTCCAAGGCTGGCTGTAACCCACCGAGGGCGCCTGCATGGCCGCGATCAGGATCCGGCCCAGGACCGCCTCCGGGATGGGGTCGGACTTGAAGCGGCGCACGTCCCGCCGCTCGCGGATGACGCGGTAGACCGCCTCGCGTTCCTTTTCATTGAACCCGTTATTCATCTCCATCCCCCTAAACCGCCAGGTAGGTGCGGCGGCGGAACAAGAGCCACAAGAGCACCGGAACACCCAGCAATGCCGTTAAGACGCCGACCGGCACCTCGCTGGGCCCGAAGAAGGACCGCGCCACCGTGTCGCAGACCATGAGGAATGCCCCGCCTCCCAGGGTGCTGCAGGGCAAAAGGAAACGGTGGTCGTTGCCGATCCAAAGCCGGTAGATATGGGGGATGATAAGGCCCACGAAGGCGATGGGACCGGTGAGGGCCACCACCGCACTGGTCATGAGCGAAGCCACCACGATGGCGAGGATGATGACGCGGGTGGTGGGGACGCCCTTCACCTGGGCCAGTTCCTCGCCCGCCGAGAGCAGGTTGAGTTCCCGCGCCAGGGCCAGTAGTACCAGGAATCCCACACCGATCCCCAGGGAAAGCTTCACGACCGAAGCCCATTCCACCACGTCCAGGCTTCCCACCATCCAATGGATCATGGCATAGGCCTGGGTGAAATCCGCCACGTAATAGACCAGTAGCACCAGGGCGTTGAAGAAATAATTGATCGCGACTCCCGCCAGGAGCAGGGTGATGGCGGAATAAGACCTCAGCAGGGAAGCCAGGGAATAGACCAGGAACAGGGAAAGCAGGGCGCCCAGGAAGGAAAAGAGGGTCACGAGGGAAAAACCGTGGGAGAGCGCCGTCAACCCCAAGAGGATCGCCACCACCGCGCCGAAGGAACTGCCGCCCGCCACACCCAGGGTAAAGGGACAGGCCAGGGGATTGCGCAACACCGCCTGGAACACGATGCCCGCACAGGCCATGGCGGCCCCGGCCAGCGCGGCCAGGAGGTTGCGGGGAAGCCGCACGGAAAAGAAGATCTGCGCGTCCTGGTTGTCGGGGGAAGGCGGCCAGGCCTGGAACACCTTGGCCCAGGAAACCGTGGTGGGCCCGATGAGGGGGCAGCCGAAAAGCACCAGGGCGAAAAGGGCCAGGGTGAGGAGAAGGACGAAGGTCTTGGTGGTCATAGTTCGGTTCATATAAACCTTCCCCCTTTGAAAAAGGGGGATTGAGGGGGTATTAGTTGTTTCGAAAGAAATCCCAAAATGCTAACTCCCCCTTATTCCCCCTCTTTCAGAGGGGGAAACTATATTCAACTTCTTCTTCGGCACAAAATAGGGAAAACCCCCTTTTGGCTTCAGCTGGTCGACTTCCACCTCCAGCACCGAATGGATGTTCCGGGGGGTCAACACCTTCTTGGGCGCGCCTTCGGCGAAAACCTTGCCGCCCTTCATGAGCACCAACCGGTCCAGGAAGCGGCCGGCCAGGTTCAGTTCGTGGGTGGCCACCACCACGGTCAGGCCTTCCTCCCGGTGGAGCTTCCGGATGATCTCGAACAGGAGGATCTGGTGGGACAGGTCCAGGGACAGGGTGGGTTCATCCAAGAGCAGGACCCTGGGCGTTTGGGCCAAGGCGGAAGCCAGGAGCACCCGCTGGCGCTCGCCCCCCGAAAGTTCCCCGTAGGAGCGGTCCTTGAATTCCAACGCGTCGCAAAGGGAAAGGGCCCTTTCGCAGATCTGGCGGTCCTGCGCCCCCAGGGGCTTCAACCGCCCCAGGTAAGGGTGCCGTCCCATCTCCACGATTTCCATGACGCTCAAGGGGAAGGTGAAATGCAGGCCCTGGGGCACATAGGCGATCTTGCGGGCCCGTTCGCGGACCGGGAGGTCCTTGAGCGGCTTGCCTTCGAAAACCACCCGGCCCTGTTGGGGTGCGGCCAGCCCCACCATGAGTTTTAAAAGAGTGGACTTTCCCGCGCCATTGGGGCCCAGGAGGCCGACCAGCCCGCCTTGCTCAATGGAGAGGTTCGTCGAATGAAGCTCAAAACCCGAGTGGGAAGGGTAGCGGAAGGAAAGATTTTGGATTTCAAAAAGAGGCATGTTCCCCAGGCTTTAAAACCGGCGGGGAGGAAGGCCTTGCTTAAGATGGATCGACCGCAAAGCGCCAAGCCCTTTCCCCGAGGCTCGCTTATTTTCCATCCAAGGCCGGTCTCCTGGCTTAGGGCTTCCACTCCAGGCCTTCCCATCTTTTGGACAGTGGCTCTGGATTAAAATGTCGCCCATCACAGTGGCGGGTCCGCATCGGTCTCTCACCGATTTCCCGAACACCTTGAACAGTAGGGCTATTAAAGGCCCAGCCCCGGAAGCTGTCAATGGTCCCTCTTTTATGAGAGGGGTCATAAAATCCCGGACTTTTGTTTCCTACAATCCCGCCATCCAGCCCAACCCTTGAAACGCCTTGGGCCGGGGATTTAATCTATCGACGCTTCTTAGGACAAGGAGACTATGGACGCTTTAACACTGGCCCGCGCGCAGTTCGGCTTCACCATCGCCTTCCATTACATCTTTCCCCCGTTAAGCATCGGCTTGGGACTCATCCTGGTCCTGATGGAAGGTTCCTACTTCTTCACCCGCAAACGCCTTTACCTGGAAATGGCCCGCTTCTGGGCCCGCCTTTTCGGCCTCATCTTCGCCATGGGTGTGGCCACGGGCATCGTGATGGAATTCGAGTTCGGCACCAACTGGGCCTCTTATTCCCGCTTCGTGGGGGACATCTTCGGCAGCGCCCTGGCCGCCGAGGGGATCTTCGCTTTCTTCCTTGAGTCGGGTTTCCTGGCCCTGCTGTTGTTCGGATGGAACCGCCTCAAGGCCCGCACCCATCTTTTCGCCACCTGCATGGTCTGCCTGGGCGCCCATTTCAGCGCGGTATGGATCGTGGTGGCTAATTCCTGGCAACAGACGCCGGCGGGCTATCACCTGGTGGGCCAGCCCGGCGGGGGCATCCGGGCCGAGGTGACGGGCTTTTGGGAAGCCGTCCTGAACCCTTCCACCTTGTGCCGCCTGGGACACGTCTTCATGGGGGCCTGGCAGGCCGGGGCCTTCGCCGTCCTGAGCGTGAGCGCCTATTACCTTCTCAAAAAGAAGAACCGGGATTTCGCCCAGGCCTCGCTCAAGATCGCCCTGGTGGTGGCGGTGGTTGCCTCTTCGCTTCAGCTGGTCTCGGGCCATGAAAGCGCCGAAGTGGTGAGTGAAACCCAGCCCGCCAAGCTGGCCGCCTATGAGGGCCATTACGAAACGGCGCCCGCCGGGCTTTATCTTTTCGGCTGGGTGGACGAGAAAAACGGGCAGACCCACGGGGTCGCCCTGCCGGGCCTCCTGAGCTGGCTGGTGACGGGCAAAACGGGCGGGCCGGTGACGGGCCTTTCCGCCTTTGCGCCGGACAAAAGGCCCCCGGTGAATTTCGTCTTCCAGACCTACCACGCCATGGTGGGGATCGGCATGGCCTTGATCGCCATCGCCTGGTTCGGCCTCTTCCTTTGGTGGCGCGGCCGCCTTTTCAATTACGGCTGGTACCTGAAGGTCCTCGTCGCCTCGGTGCTGCTGCCCCAGGCCGCCAACCAGCTGGGATGGTTTTCCGCCGAGGTGGGGCGCCAGCCTTACATCGTCTACAACCTGATGAGGACCGCCGACGCCCTCTCGAAAACCGTGCGGCCCGGGGAAATCCTGGCCTCCATCATTCTCTTCGGCCTCATTTACTTATTACTCTTCATTCTTTTCATCTACCTGCTTAACGACAAGATCCAGCACGGGCTGCACATGAAAGTGGAGGAGGGGCACCGCGCATGAACTCCTTCTGGCCGACCCTTTGGTTCCTGCTGGTGGGCGCGCTTTTTTCCGGCTATGCCATCCTGGACGGCTTCGACCTGGGCGTGGGGGCCCTGCACCTTTTCGTGAAGACGGACAAGGAGCGCCGGCTCCTGCTCAATTCCATCGGGCCCATCTGGGACGGCAACGAGGTCTGGCTGGTGACGGGCGGCGGCGCTCTCTTCGCGGCCTTTCCCGAGGCCTATGCCACGGTCTTCTCGGGCTTCTACCTGGCCTTCATGCTGTTGCTGGTGGCGCTCATCTTCCGCGCGGTGGCCATCGAGTTCCGCAGCAAGCAGCCCATGCGATGGTGGAGGGATTTTTGGGACGCCAGTTTCTCGGTGAGCAGCATCGCCTCCTCCCTCTTGATCGGCATCGCCTTGGGCAACATGGCCTGGGGCATCCCCCTTTCGGCCGACCACGAATATGCCGGCGACTTCCTGGGGCTCCTGAGGCCCTATCCGCTTCTCCTGGGGCTCACCACCCTTTCGCTCTTCATGATGCATGGCTCCATCTACCTGGTGCTCAAAACCGAGGGGGCCCTCCAGAAAAAACTGAAAGGCTGGGTAAAGCACGCCATGATTCTCTTCATCCTCTGCTATGTCATCGCCACCTTCGCCACCCTGCTCTTCGTGCCCCACATGCTCGCCACCATCCAAAAAGTCCCCGTGCTTTTCGCCGTTCCGGTCCTCAGCGTGCTGGCCATCGCCAACATCCCCCGCAACGTCTCCCAGGGCCACGGTTTCGGCGCCTTCCTTTCCTCCTGCGCGGCGCTCCTGACCCTCATGGCGCTCTTCGGAATCGGCATGTACCCGGCGCTGGTCTACTCCAACCCCTCACCGGAAAACAGCCTGACCGTCCTGAATGCCTGTTCCTCCGAAAAAACCCTCCGGATCATGACCGTCATCGCCGCCATCGGCATGCCCCTGGTGCTCTCCTACACCGCCAGCATCTACTGGATTTTCCGCGGCAAGGTCAAGCTGGACGCGCACAGCTACTAGCGGCAAAAGGGCCGCCCCGGAAAAAACAAAATACAAGGCCCCCTCCTGAAATTTAACAAACCCCCGGAAAGAGGCGGACACTACGAACAGTTGGTCCGCTGTTTTTTTTCTTTGTCAAGGATTTCAAAAAGGGGGAATAAAAACTTTTCATCCAAAAAAAATAAAGAACAAAATTTTTGTGCGGAATCCTTTTGAGAAAATTTTGGGCCGGTGGTAAAAAGCCCAAAAGAAAAAGATTTTTCCGGCGTAAAATATTTACGCTTCCACGCCACAATTCCCTTGACTAAAACCAAAAAAGATTTAAAAGAGGTGAAGCAAGTAACGTTTTCGAAAACTTTAAACACTTCCCCAAAAATTTTTTCGTGACCGGCGCTGATCCGATAAACGAAAAAATTTTTTTCGTCTCTGGAGAAAATTCCAGGGTGATTAATGTGGATGACGGTGGATATGTTGTGAGTGGCTTCCACCGAAGGTCCAAAAAGGGCGGAACTGGAAAGACTTTTACCCCCGGAACGGAATGTTCCTTTTAAGAGGGGTGGAGGGAGCAGGCCCAAGGGGATGATTTTCCCCTGAATTTGGGCCTTTTCGTCTGGAAGCGTCGATCGGGGTTATCCACAAAGCTATGCACAGCTGTGGATAACAGAAGCACCGCCCCCAAAGGGGCCTTCGTAAAAACCGTGCAAACTCTCCTGGGGATAAACAGGGGATAATTTTAAATCGACTGACAATGGCCCTTATTTTATGGGGTTTTCACGCGTTTTTTATTCTCTGGAGGTTTGTGGATGACCGTTTCCGCCGATCTTTGGGACCGTTGCCTGGAAAGCCTTAAAAAGGACCTTAACCGCCAGAGCTTCGAGACCTGGTTCAAACCCACCAAGGCTTCCCTGGCGGAAAACCGCACCTTAAAGGTCCAGGTTCCCAACGAGTTTTTCCGGGACTGGATCCGCGACCATTACCAGCCCCAAATCCAAAAGGCTCTCAAGAGCCTCCATCCGGAGCAGCTGGAAATCCAGTTTGAGATTGAATCCGGCCCGTCAGAGGCCGGGAACCCCGCAACGGCCGCTCCCCTCTCCTCCTCCGAGACCCAATTGACCGTGGAAATCGTGGAAAAGCCCCGCTTGACCATGCCGACCCCGACCAAAACCTCGGGGGACTCCGAATTCATCCTGAACGGAAAATTCAATTTTGAAAGCTTTGTCGTGGGCAACAGCAACCGTTTCGCCCATGCGGCCTGCCTAGCGGTTGCGGAGTCACCGGCCCGGTCCTACAACCCCTTGTTTATATATGGGGGAGTCGGCCTCGGGAAGACCCACTTGCTCCAGGCCATCGGCAATTTCGTGGTGGAACAAAACCCCGACATCAAGGTTCTTTACATATCCTCGGAAAAGTTCATGAATGACTTCATCCAGTCCATCCAAGCCGGCCGCCAGCAGGACTTCCGGAACAAGTACCGCACGGTGGACGTGCTTCTGATCGACGACATCCAGTTCTGGGAGGGCAAGGAAGCCACCCAGGAGGAATTTTTCCACACCTTCAACGTGCTTTACGAGGCCCAGAAGCAGATCGTGGCCACCTCGGACAGCCATCCCAAGGAAATCAAGCTCGAGGAGCGGCTCAAGAACCGCTTTGAAATGGGCCTGATCACCGATATCCAGGAGCCGGACCTGGAAACCCGCATCGCCATCCTCCGCAAGAAGGCCGAAAGCGAAGGGATCCTGGTGCCCAACGAAGTGACGGCTTTCATCGCCAACCACGCCAAGGCCAATATCCGCGAGCTGGAAGGCTCCATGCTGCGGGTGATCGCCTTCGCCTCCCTGACCCGCCAGGAAATCTCCCTGGAGATGGTCAAGGAAGTGCTCAAGGACTCCCTCCCCAACGAGGAGCGGCGCATCTCGGTGGACGCCATCCAAAGGGTGGTGGCCGAGCGCTACAACTGCAAGTACTCCGACATGAAGTCCAAGAAACGCACGAAACAGATCGCCTTCCCCCGCCAGATCGCCATGTTCCTCTCCCGGGAGCTGACGGCCCATTCCTTGAGCGAAATCGGCGCGGCTTTCGGCGGCAAGGACCACACCACCATCATCCACGCCTACGAGAAGATCGAGGAACTGCTGACCACCGACATCACTCTCCTGGCCGAGGTCAACAGCCTCAAGAAACAGTTAACCGAAGGCAATTACTCCCTCTAACCGCGCTTTCTTCCTTCGCCCTCTCAAACCACCTTCATTCCAAGCAGCCTTGCCTTGTCCCGGACGGACTTATCCACATTTGGAATTTCCACAGGTCTCTGGATATGTGGACTTCACCCGCTTAAAAGAAGTCTTATCCCCGAAATTTTCCACAGAGGGCGGAAGAAGGCGGGGATAAACCCCGTGAAAGGGCAAAAGAGTTGCGGGCCTGTGGATTTGTCTTATAATACCCCCAGTTTTTTCCCAACTTCAAAAGCCGTTTTCAGCCTTGTTTTAAAAGCAAAAACAGAAGTCAGTCCACATATCCTCGAAGCCAACTACTACTTCTCTTTTTAAATTTTAAAATCCTTTAAAGCAACAGTCGTTAATCCGAAAGGCAAGGAGTTCCACATGAAAGTGGTACTAACCCGGGCAGACCTTCTCAAAGGCATCTCCACCGTCCAAAGCGCGGTGGCTTCGAAAAATACCATGCCAATTTTGGCCAATGTCCTTTTGGAAGCCCGGGATAAAAAATTGGAGTTGGTGGCCACTGACTTGGATATGGGCATCCGTTGCAGCGTCCAGGCGGAGGTTGTCGACAAGGGAAGCATCACCATCAACGCCAAGAAGTTATCGGACATCGTCAGGGAATTGCCGGAAGCGTCGGTGGATTTGGAGATCGACGAAAACCATAAGATGATCCTGGTCTGCCAAAAATCCAATTTCAAAGTTCACGGGCTTCCAAAAGATGATTTTCCCATCCTGCCGGAAGTCAAAAAGGACAAGGTTTTTAAGGTCAAGGGTTCCCTGCTCCAGGAAATGATCCATAAAACCATCTTTGCCGTTTCCACCGACGAGACCCGTTACGTCCTCAATGGTGTCTTCTTCCAGGCGGAAGGCGGAAAGATCCGGATGGTGGCCACCGACGGCCACCGCCTGGCCTTCATCCAGAAAAAATTGGAGGGGAAGGCCGATGAAAAGTGCAACGTCATCATCCCCACGAAGACCCTCAACGAACTCTCAAAGGTCATCAGCGACGTCTCGAAGGGAAAAGAAGAAAAAGATAACGACCTGATCGTTGAAATTACGGCGACGGACAACCAGATCAAGTTCGTGGCCGGCGGCGTTGAAATCGTGTCCCGCCTCATCGAAGGGCAATTCCCCAATTATGAGCAGGTCATTCCCAAAGAATCGGACAAGAAATTGGAAGCCTCCACTTCCGATTTGGCCGCCGCCACGCGCCGGGTGGCAATCCTGACTTCGGAAAAATCTAACTCCATCCGCTACCAGGCCAAGAATGGAAAACTGGTCATCTCCTCCAAAACCCCCGACATGGGCGAGGCCAAGGAAGAGATGGATGTGAACTACAAGGGTGAGGAAATCAGCATCGCCTACAACGCCAAATATGTCCTGGACGTGCTTAAAAACGTGGGAACGGAAGCCGTGAACATCGAACTGACCCAGCCCCTCAGCCCCGGTATTTTAAGGCCCAAAGGGGATACGGATTATCTTTGCGTGATTATGCCCATGCGGGTGTAAAATAAGGC
Source organism: Pseudomonadota bacterium (assembly GCA_021324075.1). Lineage (GTDB taxonomy): Bacteria > Oederibacteriota > Muellerivitia > Muellerivitales > Muellerivitaceae > JAJPJW01. Next base: position 12,967 of record JAJPJW010000132.1, read on the forward strand.
AATGAAGAAAAAATATTGCCTTGTTTTATCCGTCTTGATCCTTCCGGCCCTCTTTTTCGGTTGTGCGGGCCCGCCGACCCTTTCCAAAAGCGCCGTTGTTGACACCATGTCCCTGACCGTTGTGGGGACGCCCCAACCCAGCCTCGCGGGAACGGGTGCTTTTTACGATTATTCCCAGCCTTCCACCGTCGTCTCGGGCGGGGTGACCAGCATCACTTCCTATACCGCCACCGCCATCACTTATCCCGGCGGGCCTTGGTCCTTCAGCGACATGACCCATGACACCTTGGGTTTCTCCATCACGATCACCGGTGTCACCAGCGCGGTGACCTTCGGCTACCAACTGGACGGCGTCTCGGGAACCGCCATCGTCAATCCACCCGGCTACACTTACACCAGCGGCCGGATCAGCTTCTAACCCCCCCCAAATAAAAAGGCCCGTCCTGCCGGAAGGCAGCCGGGCCTTTTTTGTTTTTAAAGCAGGAATCTACTGGTCGTAACCCGCGGGAACCCTGTCCCTGTCCAGGCTCTTGGCGGTGATGACCGCCAAATGGAAGATGCAATCGGGGCAGTAGTACAAATGCCGCTCGATCATCCCTTTTTCCGGGTGCTTCAACCGGTGTTCCCGGTAATCCGCCAGTTTCAGGCGGACTTCCTCGCATCGAATTTCCATGGCTCACCTCGCCTTGAAAGTCTTCTCCAAGGCTTTTCAGTTAGACGGCAGAACAACGGACCCGGTTCCATAAGTTGCAGGGTCCGTGCCAAATCTTATTGCCGGTCGGTCAAATTTAAGTTAGGAAAACAGGGGCCTTCGTGTCCAGATGCCCGTTTTCACGGCTTTCAGGCTTCTATGGCCGTTATCGGTGGAAAACACCGTGCTGGGAGAAGTTTCATCCGTAAGAGATTTCACTAAAACCGTTGAAGTTCTGTCAGTTCCACATTTTAGTGGATCACCGCGATTTTCAAAATTTGCCGCCCCCCAAAGCCTCCTCCGGCGCTTATTTTCCGAATCTCGGCCAAATAAATCCCACTGGCCGAACCGGAGGCGTCCCAGGAGGCCCGTCCCGTCCCGGCTTCGCCTTGGAAATGGGTGAGGAGCTCACCGGCGAGGTTATAGACCCTCACCTCCAGGGTTGGTCCCGGCCCCGAAAGGTCCAGGAACTCCACGCGGTTTTGCCCGCTGGAAACCCGCAAGAGGTTGGGCTGGGCGACGACTTCCTGCCCCGGCCGGGGTCCCTGGGCGGTGACCAGGACGCTTTGGGAGATATCGGTGCCCTGGCCCTGGCCGTCGTACCAATGGACCGACAGCAGGTAGGAGCCGGAAGTGACGGTGTTCCCCGCGTCATTGGTGCCGTCCCAGGTCAGGGTGACGGGCGACGGGGAGGACTGGATGAGGATCCGCAAGGGGTCGGAAGTCCCGGGGGCAAAAGCCTTGGCGCTCAAGGTCACGTTGGTCATGCCCGTGCCGGAAGCGTCATCCACCCAAGCCGTCAGGTGCCTCACCACCTCCCCGGCTTCGTTGTAAACGGCCGCCGAAACCTGGGCCAATTGCCGGCTGACCACCGCCTCCTGCGTCACCGTAGTCGCCACGCCATAGGGGTCCAGGCTTTCCACCTGGATGTGGTAAACGCCGTTGGAAACCGGGTCACCCGCACCGTTGGTGCCGTCCCAAGACCCCAGCAGGGTCCCTTGGGAATAGACGAGGATGGCGCTTCCGGCCCCGGTCAAACGGGTAATCTGCGGGGCTTGGAGCGTGAGGCTGTTGACGGCGCCCGACATCTGGAAAACCTGGAGGCTTTTGACAAGCTCCCCGGCTTCGTTGTAAACCCCCACCCGCACGGTATAAGACCCCGTGACGGGCACGGTCACGGCCGCCGAAAGGGGGCGAGCCTGGCCCGGATAGGCCAGAAGGGCCCCGTTGATGACGGGGGTTCCGGCAGGGGCCAGGGTGTTCACCCGGGTTTGGTAGGTAAGGGAATAGGCGCCCGGCGGAAGGCTCCCCGGCAGGGACCAGGTTAAAAGCGAATGGGTGGGGTCAAAGGAGGCGCTGCCCGCGCTGGTTTCCCC
>JAJPJW010000104.1 GCA_021324075.1 Pseudomonadota bacterium
GTTCCGGAAACGACCTTGGTCAGGACCCAGACATAGCCCGACTGGAGGCCGGTCTGGAAGGGCAGGATCCAGGTGACCGATTGGCCGCTCACCGTCCCCCCGGGGCTGATCTCCGCCCCGTTGGCGGTGGTGGGCTGCACATTGGCGGGCAGGGTGTCGGTGATGGTGATCGGGCCGTTGTTGACGTAGGTGTAATCCATCCGGAAGAGGACCAGGTCGCCGACGTTGGCCGTATTGCCCTCGGCGGTCTTCGAAAGGGTGAGCCCGGGCGGGGGGATGGAAACCGTCAGGGGGATATGGGCCTGCGTTTCCATGTCGCCCAAGTCGCCGCACTCGGCGTCGCATCCGCTGGCGCCCGTGATGAAATTGTAGGTGGATCCGGCGGTCAGGTCCGAAGGGACCGTCACATTAAAGATCTGGGTCACCGCGATTCCCCCGGAAGTGGTGGCCGTCGATGCAAACCCCGTCCCCGCCGGACCGGCGCTGGTGCCGTTGCCCGGCGCTCCCTGGTAAACCACGAATTCCTGGTTGGCGGTGTTGCAGCTCTGGAAGGTGGTTTGGTTCCGGTTGAAGGCGGCCAAAAAATAGGCCTGGTTCCATCCCCCTGATTGGGTGTAAACCACCGTGACCGAAATGGTCTGCCCGGGAACCACGCTGGAAGCCGATGCGGTCAGGCTGGTGATGACGATACCGCTGCCGCAGGCGGCAAAGGAAGGAGCCGGGGTGGCGGAATAAGAAAGGACTCCTATGAGGAAGAGGAGAATCCACTGGCGAAAAGAAGAAAGCGTCATACGAATGGGCGTCCCTTAATCCTAGAAGATTTTCGAAAACCTAAAATCGTTTGAATCTGATTAAAAAAATTGATTCAAAGAATCAGTTTTTCCAAATTCCTATAGGAAAGCGCTTTTTGTTGGATGTTGTAGGGAATTTGACTTGCCAAATCTTACGTCAAAAATCCTAACAAATGAACGTCTTTGGAAAATTTTTCCCGCTTGATACATCTCGGTTCAATTTTCGGATTGAACGTAAAACTGCCGGTCTGTTTCCGCCCGCGCCAAAAGAAGATGCCTTGGACAACCAAGACATCCTGTTAAACGGCGTCAATCCACGGGGGTAACAACTTTGATGGAAGAAGTTGGATTGGATCTTTAGTGAAGGGCCAACATTTCTTGTGCGGTTGAATAGACGAGGGAAGGAGTCAGCTTTAAGAGGCATTCCTGGTGGACATGCCGGTCCAGTCCTTCCTGCGCGGGGAAAGGACAGACGTTCTTGTCGCAGGGACCGCAGTCCAGGAAATGCTGGAGGAACCGGTGGCGGGGGTCCTTGGGCTTGGTCCAACCGAGCCCCCAATGGGGCCCACAGAGGGTGAGGCTTTTCACGCCGAAAGCCTGGGCGATGTGCTGGGGTGTCCCGTCATTGCCGATCAGAAGGTCCATTTTTTGGATGAAGGCGGAAGCCTCCAAAAGGCCGGCCTTCGGCATTTCCAAGACCCGTTCTTCCATCCCCCACCGGACTTCCCCTAGGATTCCTTCATCCCCGGGTCCTCCAAAAAGGATGGGCTTCACGCCCCAGCCTCCGTGGATCAGGGAAACAAGCCTTCTCCAATAGTCCACCGGCCAGCGCTTGGAGGCCCAAGTTCCGGTGGGATTGACCCCGATCCTGGGCTTCAGATCCTTGAGTTGCGGACTCTCCCATTCCTTTTGGGCCCATTGCTTCTCCTGATCGGTCAAAAAAATCTCGGTCTGGTGGCCGTCATCCCGGACCCCCAGGGCCCGGATGAGGTCCAGGTTCACTTCCGCCTGGTATTTCCGGACCTTGTTCTTGGGGATCACCCGGTTGAAGGCCCATTTGCGGATCCGAAAAGCGTAACCGGCCCTCAAGGGCGCCCCCGTGGCAAGGGTCAGCCAGGCCGACCGGGGCTCGGCCGCCAGGTCCAAAACCCAGTCAAAACGGGCGGCGCGCAGCTCCCCGACAAACCGGAAAACCTCCCCGGTTGAAGCGGTTTTCTCCGGGTGGACCCAAACACGGTTGATATGGGGATTGTGCTTCAGGACGGGGGAGGCCATGGGCCGCGTTAAAAAATGGATTTCGGATTGGGGATAAGCCTTCCGCAGGGCCCGGACCAGGGGGGTGGAAAGGATGACGTCCCCGATGCCTTTCAAGCGGATAAGGAGGATGCGCCCGGGCGGGCTTTGGGGATCGGCGGCCATTCCCTACTTCACAGCCGTCAGCCAGTCGAACCGGTCCGGCGTATGGCCCTTGAGGATGTCGAAAAAGGCCTTCTGGATCTTTTCGGTCACCGGACCGCGTTTGCCGTTGCCGATGACGATGTTGTCGATCCGGGAAACGGGCACGATCTCGGCGGCGGTTCCGGATAAAAACACCTCGTCGGCGATGTAAAGGCCTTCCCGCGGCAGGACCTGCTGGCGGATTTCGACGCCCAGGTCCCGGGCCAGCACGAAGATCGAATGGCGGGTGATGCCCGCCAGGATCGCCGAGCTGGTGGGCGGCGTGAAGATGACCCCGTTTTTCACCATGAAGACGTTCTCACCCGACCCTTCCGAGACGTAACCGTAATGGTCGAGGGCGATGGCCTCGTCGAATTCGTCCTGCACGGCCTCCATCTTCATGAGCTGGGAGTTCAGGTAGTTGCCGCCCGCCTTCGCCAGGGTGGGGAAAGTGTTGGGCGCGGGCCTCTGCCAGGAGGAAATGCGCACCGAGATTCCCTTCTCCAGCGATTCCTCCCCCAGGTAGGAGCCCCAGGACCAGGCCGCCA
>JAJPJW010000113.1 GCA_021324075.1 Pseudomonadota bacterium
AAATTGGCACAGCTATTCATGGCGATGACGGAGGAGGGATTGGCCGGGTCCGTCATGACATAGACGAGGGGAATATAAAAAGGAAAGGTAGAATTCACGCTGATGAAATAACGCTGGGGGGTCGTCACATTGAAGCTATAGGCCACGTCATAGCCCCCCGAACCGTAGGTCGTGTTGTTGTAGAAAGCCGTGTGGTTGTCGGCGGAAAGGGCGAGAGTCCCGTTCACCAGGTTCCCGCTGTTGACGAAGGACGTAATGTCCGACCCGTTGGCGACCACGGTACTGGTGGGAGTCGCCGTCGGTGAGTTGGTAAAAGTCGGGGTGATCGACGGGGTTGGAGTAACCGTGGCGATGGCGCCGCCCGCCTTTAGGGCCAACCGGTAATTCCCGTCCGATCCGTCGGTGAGGGAATAAACCGCGATATGGTAGGTGCCCGCCGGAAGGGTATCTGTGATCTGGTCGAGGGGCGTATTGCCCGCCGATGAATCCACCAGGTTGTTTCCCGAATCGTAGAGGTCCAGGGCCACCCGGTTCTTGCCGGTCCCGTCATCGAAGGAATCCAGCGAAAAAGTGACAAGGGTTGAATCCGTCGCAATGGAAACCGCCCAGGTATCCACGCTATCCACGTAATACTTGACGCGGCCTGTCCCGTCCCGTTGTCCCCCGGGATTGAGCGTCCCCAGGTTGTTGGCCTGGGTGAAATAAGTGTCGTCGTTATCCGGCTCGGCGGCCGTGACCGGCGCGGGCAGGCCGGAAAGCGAGGCGGTGGGATTGAAGGTGGAAACGGACAGGACAAAGGAACCCGCGTCCCCCGGTTGGAATCCATCCACGATGGCATAGTAGGTTCCCGGCGGCAGGGTGGCGGTCACCAGGGTGGTCTGGAGGCTTCCGGGGGCGCAAAACTGGGAATCATCCGCGAAATCCACCAGCGAACCGGAGGGGTTGGTGAGGTCGGTGCACAAATAAAGGACCGTATCAAAAGAGGCGTTGCACAGGTTGAAATAAAGCTGTTTAGGCGAGTTTAAGGTAAACCGGTAAACTTTGTCCGGGGCACCGTTTCCCCAAGTGTCAGACCCGATGGTAACGCTGTGCAGGTCGGACTGTCCGGCGGTTGTGCCAGTTACCGGCGCCCCATCAATATTGCCGGAGATGTCCGAATTAGGAAAAGCCGTGGCGGTAGCTGTGGCCGTCAAAGTCGGGGTGGACGAGGGGGTAAAACTGGGGGTCACCGTGAGTGTCGAGGTTTGCGTTCCGGTAGGAGTCAGGGTCGGCGTATTCGTTACCGTCGGGGTGCGGCCCAGGTTATCGCAGGTGGTTGAGTTGTAACCGTAATAAGGAAGGGTCGGGTTGGTCCTAAAACAGAAGGCCGGTCCCGAAACGCCCTGGGAGCCCGGATTGAGGACCTGGACCCAGGCATGGCCCCCGGTGGAGAGGTTCACGCAATAAACATCCCCCGCCGTGAGGGTGCTGGGGGAAGCGGACGTAAAGGAGCTGGGGACAAAGGCAAAATTCACCAGCTCACCGTTGCCCATCAAGGAGAGGCCGGTGGAGCTCCGGAAGGCATAGCCGCCCAGCGAAACGGCCACCGAAAGGTCCGTGACGGGGCCGTTGATGGTATTGGTGTCAAAACAGTAACCGCCCCCCGCGGCGGGAAAATTGGATACGTTGTAGCAGTTGCGGATGAGCGATCCCATTTCCACCGACACGCTGCCGCTGGTGCCCGAAAAACTCAGGGCCCCCGCGCCGAGGGCCAAGGGGCTGTGGGTGGTGGCGTCGTTGATTTGGATGGCCAAAACGCTGTTGGGTGAAATAAGGGTCGGATTCAGGCTGAAATCGATCGAACCGCCAATGCCGCCGGTGGTGAAGGGCCCGGCGATACCGGTCACCGGAGAGGAACCGGGGGCCGAAAGGGTATAAAGAAGCTCGTTGGAAGAGGCCCCCAGCAAAAAGGAGCGCTGGCCGGCAGGAATGGGAACGGAAACGCCCAGGACCGTCGAACGGATGGGGGCCACGGGTGCGGCCATTTTTTGGCAGCCCCAAAAACCTCCCAAAAGCAAAACCAGGGCTAAAAATGTTTTCCACGAAAATCGCATATTTCCCTGTTCTAGTTAATTTGGAAAGGCGGGGGTAAAGGATTTAGCGAGGTAATTTTATTAGAACGTCTGGGGTTCGTGTGAAAAATTTAAGGGAAATTACTCCGGTGGATAACCGGGGGTTTTCAACGGTTTTTCCGTGCTTAACCCCTGCCCCTGTCTCGAAGACCCAGGGTCCCAACGACACCGACCGTCAAAAACAGGAGGGAGATAAAAAGGCCCAAACGGAACGAACCCGGTTCATATTTGAACACCACCTGATGGTCTTCCCCTCCGGAAAGGGGCACGGCCATGAAAAGCCCGTCGGCCCGGAAGATCGCCTTGGGGATCCCATCCACCCAGGCATGCCATCCCGGTGAGTAGCTCTCATCAAAGACCAGGAAGCCGGGCTTGCCGTCCTTCACTTCGAAGCCGGCCTCGCAAGGCGAGGTCCGCCGGCCCTGGATGGAAGTGGGAAGATCCAAAATCCGGCCGATAAGGCCGGCCACCCAGCCCAAGGGAGAGGACTCCGGACCCGGCAGGAACCGGGAAGAGGGCTTCAAGCAGACCGCCCCGCCCTGCGGGTCCCGTTCCGTATAAACCTCGTTTTCGAGGAAGGCTTTAGGGTCGAGGAGCGCGGCAAAGACCGAAGGCCGGTCCGGAAACTCCCGAAGTTTCTCGGTTTCCCAAGCGTTTGGCAGGGCCCCCGCATTTCGGGTCCAAACCCAGGAACCGTGGGGTTCTTGCACGGCGTATTTGAAGGCCGGAAGCGCCCGTGAAAAAAGGATGAGGTCGATCCCCGCCGCGTCCAGC
>JAJPJW010000033.1 GCA_021324075.1 Pseudomonadota bacterium
GATCACCGTCACGCCGTTGAGCAGGTCGGGTTTGAATTCGGCAGTGAGCTTCGCGCTATCGGGCAGCAGCAAGTTGCGCACGTGGCCGCCCGGATTGTCGGGCCATTCGGCGCAATAAACTATCGGGCCGCGCTGCAACGCCACGCGCCCGCGATCCGCATTGACCAGTTCGTTGGCCACCACGCGACGCACCGGCATTGGCAACGTCAACTCGATCACATCGCCTTTCTTCCAACTGCGATTGAGCGCCACGTAGCCGTTTTCAAGTTTGAACGGCACGGGCTGGCCGTTGAGCTTCAACACGACCGGCTCTTCGACTTTATCGAGAAAGCGATATAGCTCACTCGGCGCAGCTTCATTGTGCGCCCAGCCGGGGATGCGCACATTGAGCGTGAACGCGCCGCTCTTGTCGGGATTTACGGTCATTTTGACCGCGCCGTCCCACGGGTAGCGCGTCTCCTGGGTCATATGAACGGTGCGGCCGTTGTCGAGTTTGATGTCGGCGGTGCTGGCCATGAAAAGGTTGATCCACACCGAGTCGCTCTTCTGGCCATAGACGTAGCCGGGCACGGACGCCATGAAGCGTGTGATATTACCCGGACAGCACGCGACGCCGAACCATGGGCTGCGCTGATCTTTCCCCGCGTTGCCGGTGGCTTCGAGCGGGTTCTGGTAAAAGAACGTCTTGCCATCGAGCGAAACGCCGGAGATCAAACCGTTATAGAGCGTGCGCTCCATGACGTCTATATATTTGGCGTCGGCATGAAGCAGGAAGAGGCGGTGATTCCAGTAGTCGTTGCCGACCGCGGCGCAGGTTTCGTTATAGGCGCTCATGTTGGGCAGCTCATAATCGGCGCCGAAGGATTCGCCCGCGGCGCGCGCGCCCACGCCGCCGGTGACGTGCAGTTTCCTGCCCGCCACGTTCTCCCAGATCTTATCCAGCGCGTTGACGTAGGCCATGTCGCCGGTGAGCGCCGCGACGTCCGCCATTCCGGAGTACATGTACATGGCGCGAACGGCGTGGCCGCCCGCCACGGCTTCGGTCTGGTCCACCACTTTCTGCTGCGCCTGCACGTAGCGGTTGCCGGCCCCCTGTTCCTGGCTGTCCGGACCGCGCGAATCGAGCATGAACCTGGCCAGGTTGAGATAGCGCTGGTCGCCCGTGACACGGTAGAGTTTGGCCAACCCCATCTCCACGATCTGGTGGCCCGGCCAAATGGACCGCTTGCCCTTGCCGAAGGTCCGGTCCAGCATTTCCGCCGCCCGCAAGGACACTTTCAAAAGGTCGTCCTTGCCCGTGGCCTCGCGCCAGGCCACGGCCGCCTCGAACAAATGGCCGAGGTTGTAGAGCTCGTGGCTGAGCTCCTTTTCCAAGGCCCAGCGTTCCTTGCCGGACCAGGGGTGGGGATCGGAGGGGTTGACGATACGGGCGGGATAAAGATAACCGTCCGGTTCCTGGGCCGCCTCGATCTTCCGGACCAGCCCGTCCACGTAGGATTCCAAGGCGGGATCGCCTTCAACCTTGAGGGCGTAGGCCGCGCCCTCGATTGTCTTGTAAACATCCGTATCATCGAAAGGGTAACCCGGGTTCTCCCGGTGGGCGGGCTCTTCACCCCGGAGGGCGGCGGCGGCCCTTTCGAGCAATTGGACCCGGCCCGTTTCCTCGCATTTGCGGAAAGCCAGAGGAATGGTCACTTGGCGGTTTGTTCGGATGCGCGGCGTCCAAAAAACGTCCTGGAACCGCACAGCGGTAAAGGGCAAGGGCGTGACGGGGTAGTCTTTCAAAGTGGAAATCCTTCGAATGAAATTTTGAAGCCTTAGCGCAGTATCTCGATCGTACAGACCTTGGCGGTCTGGACGGAAGCGACGAATTGGAGCGGGATTAACCCCTGAGAGGTTTTTTTACACCTGCCGGTAGATTTCGCGGCGGTTCCCAACCTTAACCACAGTAACCACCTTTGCGACATCATCAATGGAATAGATGAAGCGCCAGTCTCCCTGGCGAATGCGGTAACGGTTCTCACCCTCCATTTTTTCGGCGCCATGGGGCCTGGGGTTTTGGGTAAGGTGCTTGATCTTTTCCACGATTTTGGCGAGATCTCGGGCGGGGATTTGACGTAATTCTTTTTCAGCGCTTTTTTTCACGAAGACGTTATAGGAGGCCGTCACGCTTGAGGTCTTTCAATACCGATTCCAGGCTCCGCGTCGGCTCTTTCTTGCGTTTTTCGAAAGCGTCGTAATCCAAGGCGTCCTCTTTGAGGCTCAACCGCAAGGCTTCATTCACCACATAAGACAAGCTGTGGTCGGTGTGGGCCGCTTTCACTTTGGCCGCCTTGTATATTTTAGGGTCCAGGTAAACTGTCGCTTTGCTTCCCATAAGCACCACCTTTCCAGGCCAAAGTACCATTATGACGTCATAGCGTCAAGACAGCCAAAGGGGTGCGATACCTTAACAGGTTTATTGGCGGATGATTTCAATGGCGCAGACCTTCGCGGTTTGGACCGAAGCCACAAACTGGAGGGTGATTTGCCCCTGGGCGTCGGGGACTATGTCCTTAAATGTCTTCTCGAGGGCTTTATTGGCGCCACCCGCCTCTTTAAGAATGTCAAAATCCGCCAGGACCTTTTTGCCGTTGATCAGAACGTCAAAGACCCTTTCCCCCTTATTCTTCACAGCCATCTCCGCGAATTTGAGGCGCACCTGGTACTTACCCGGTAACACCGGAAGCGTATAGCTGAAATCCTTGCCATTGCGCTCGTGCTGGAAAAGTTCCGGGTCATCGGTTCCGCTGATCCCGTTCCAACCGCGGGTGGTTTCGCCGCCCGAATAACCCACATCCCAAGACCAAAGGACGCCCGCCTTATCCTTATAGTCTTCCCGGTTGGTCAGGATGCGCCAATGGTCGGAGGGAGGAGTTAAAGGGGTTGGGTCGGGGCGGCTGGATAGTGGGCCGATTTTGGGGGTTGCATCGGACCATAGCTCAAACCATGCGAAATCCGCGTAAGCATTGGAATCCTTGCCGTTGGCGGTGGCATAAAGACCGATAACCGTACCGGTAAAACCCCCGGCCTTTTCCCGGGAAAGGTCGGCGGAAGGGGAAACAGCCAGCGGGGCCCAGGTCTTGCCGTCGGCGGACCAGGAAAATTGATACTTCTCTTCCGTACCCGAAATTTCCAGTTGGACCTTGTCCAAAGTCACCGGCTCTTGGGCCATGAGGTATTCCCGGTTTAAGATCCGGTTGCGCACGAAAAGTTGGGTCTGCCCCCCGGACTTCCTTATCCCGATCTCGTAATGGTTGCCTTCATTGGCCCTTACGCAAAGGCCCGCTTCTTCCCCGTCTTGCGTCGGCTTAAATTCCATATCGGTTCGAACAGTGAAACGAAAGGCCGGTTGGCGTTGGCCCAGGAAAGCCGGTTCTTCCCAACGGTTGTCGAGGCCGTCTTTCGCGGCTTTGATCCGCAAATACCCCTTCCGCTCCTCGAAAGAGAAGTTCTTCGGGTCGCAATTACGAATATGGAGCCACTTGGGCCCCACCCGACTGGCTCTAAAATTCTCACGGTCGCCGGGCTTCGGCATCCGGGGAGGTGGTGGAAGGTTGGGCGCTTCCATTTCCATTGCCACATGATGGCTCTTCCCCACCACCGGCCAGCCGTCCTCGGTCCAAGTCACCGGCGCCAAAAAGGTCTCCCGCCCCAGCACCGACATTCCTTCGTGGGGCCGCGTGCCCAAGAAGACCGCCCACCAGCTTCCATCCGGGGCGTCGATCAGGTCCGCATGGCCCGCGCATTGGATGGGGCTCTTCGGGTCATCCCGCTCGGTCAGCATCGGATTGTGAGGGCTCGATTCGAAGGGACCCCAGGGGCTCTTGGATCGCGCGACGACTTCCTGGTGCCGGCTTTCGGTGCCGCCGGTGGCGGCAATGAGGTAGTAGGTCCCCTTGACCTTATAAAGATGGGGGCCTTCGTTCCATTCGCCTTGGTATTCCCAGATCTTCTTCAAGGGGCCCTTGAGCTTCAGGGTCGCAGGGTCCAATTCCCCCTGGGCGATGCCGTTGCCGTTGTCGGCCCCGGCGCGGTGGTAATAGATTTTACCGTCGTCGTCAAAGAAGAGCGAGCCGTCGATGCCGTAATCACCCAGCCAGACGGGCTCGGACCAGGGGCCCGCCGGGTCCTTGGCCGTCACGATGAAGTTGCCGCCCCCGCTCACGTTGTCGCAGATAAGGTAAAAGGTCCCTTTCCAATAGCGCAGGGTGGGCGCGTAAAGGCCTCCCGAATCCGACGCACCCTTCAAGGGAAGCTGGCTGGGCCGGGTGAGGGCGTTGCCGATGAGCGCCCAATGCACCAGGTCGCGGCTGTGGTAGATGGGAAGCCCCGGGAAGAATTCGAAGGTCGAGTTGGTCAGGTAGAAATCATCCCCCACCCGGCAGAGGCTGGGGTCGGGGTGGAAGCCGGTGAGGATGGGGTTGTGGGATGTCGCCGCCACGGGTTTGGAGACCGCCGTGCCGGCCGCCCCCGTGAAAGCCAGGGAAAGGGCCAAGAGGAACCACGGATAGTGTAAACGCATGGGCCATTCTTATTCCCCGCCCCTCAAGGGTCCATTGTTTTTTGGCCTTCGAATTCCCGTGAGTATTGTCTCAGTTTGAAACCATGGACCCCAAGGCACCCCTCACCCTACCCGTCTCCCTGACAGCTTCCATAGGGAATATCCCCTATGTACCCGTCAAAACCACGGCCAAGGGGCGAGGGTTTTGGCGGGGTTTTCCCCCTCTCCCTCGAGGGGAGAGGATGGGGTGAGGGTGAATTGCACGGGTTCACACAAACTAATGAGCACTAGGCCCCCTCGAAGTTGGGTGAAGGCCCCTCTTTTCGGGTGCTATAATCCCCCCGTTATTTTTTCAGACCTTCCAGCGAAGGTTTTATCAGCCGGACCCATCCAAGGAGGCCGTTATGAAGCCCAAGTTTGCCCTGCTGTTGCTCGCCTTCGCCCTTCCGCTCGCCGCCCAGGCCCGGGACAAAATCGCGGTCTTCCCCTTCACCACCCATCTTTACAATGACACGGCCTACTGCAAAATGGCCGAAAACGACATGATCGAACAGTTGGTGGCCCAGAACCGCTTCGACGTCATGGAAAGGGCCCAGCTCAACGACATCCTCAACGAACAGCACCTGCAGCAGACGGCCCAATTCGACGCCGACCAGGCGGTGGCGGTGGGGAAACTCGCGGGGATCAAATACGGCGTCCTGGGCGAGCTGGCCGACGCTTCCTACACCCTTGTTCCCGCCAAGGACCTCAACGGCAAGGACACCACCA
>JAJPJW010000068.1 GCA_021324075.1 Pseudomonadota bacterium
CCTGGGCGAAGTTCTGGAAGTGGATCTTGTTGTCCTGGATCTTGATGCCGATCTCGGCGTTCATGGCCAGGGGGTAAACCAGGAAGCAGGCCAGCAGCACGCCCAGGCCCCAACCCACCAGTTTCTTTTCCTTGCCCTGCGCGATGGAGAAGAAATAGCCGAAGGCACCGAAGAAAACCGCCTGGATCAACAGCCAGACACCCGTGCTGGAGCGCCAAAAACGGGAAACGGGGTTGTCGAAGAACATCACGAACATCCGGTCCAAAAGGAAAAGGAAGGCCCCCGCCACGCCCAGGACCAGGACCACCCGCAGGGCCCATTGGAGCCCGGCCGGGGGGAACTTGGATTTCTTGGCGGCGGGTTTGTCCGGTCTGGCCGCCTCGGGCTCGGGGGTGAAAAGGATCCACAGGAGCGTCATGAAAGCCATGAAGAGCATCCAAGGCCGGTAGGCGATGTAGCTGTAAAAACCGAACCCCAGGATGAAGCCCCACTGGAGGAAATGGGACAGGTCGCTCTTGCGCATCACCCGGAACTGGAACCACATGACCAGGCTGATGACCAATGGAAGGGTCAGGCCGGGCATGCCGCCCAGGTTTTGCATGATCATGGGCTTGCTCACCGCGCCCAGGGCGGCCAGGAGCAGCCCCGGCAGCCTCTGGCCCGTGACTTCCCTCCCCAGGCGGTAAAACACCCAGACCGCCGCCACGTCATAGAGGGCCGAGACCATCCTCTCCACGGCCAGGGCCTTCATTTGGGGGAAAAGCCACCAGAAGCCGGCGGCCACATAGGGAAAGAAGGGTTCCCGGTGGCCGATGGCGAAATCGATGCGGAAGACATGCAGTTCGAAAATATTGCAGGGGTCGATGATACAAATGGCCGGGTCGTCCCAATACCGCCCCATGGGTTCATCCGCCCGGTAAAACCGCAGGAAAAGGGTCAGCCCCATGAAAGCCAGGAGCAGGGGATAAGCCACCCACCGGGGGATGGATAGTTCGGTGGAACGGGCGGGGAGCATCCAAAACCCGAGGAAAAGCAGGACCGCCCCTAAAAACAGGAAGAGGTTCAGGTGGTCGGCGGTGAGATGGATGGGGATTCCCAGCCATTGGAAGGCCGGATAATGGAGGAAAACCACGCCCGTGAGGAGGAAACCCAGGAGAAGCAACAGATGGGTTTGGGGTTGGACCAGGGAGGCTGCGGCGGCGGGAACCCGGGAAGTTCCGCCCCGTTTTTGGGGGGCGGAAAGCTTCCGCGGGGGGGCTTTCGCTTTTCGTTTAGGCTTGGCCAAGTTGGTCAACCACCTTCAAGGGCTTGTGGGACAGGAACAATTTAAGGATTGGCCTGGGGAATCTGGTACAGGGCGATGCCGCCCCCTCCAGCCACCATCAAAACACCGTCGGGGCTCACGGCCAAGCTGCGGTCGCCGGGAACAAGGTTGCCTTTATCGTCCTTCAGGTCCCCCAAATAGCCGTCCTTGAAGCTGAAGGCCTTGACGCAGCTGTAACCGGTGCCGGTGCCGGTGGAAACGAAAAAGCGGCCCGATTGGTCCACGGCCACCGCCGGTACGCCGGCCTTGAATTTGAAGATCTTGACGACCTTGCCGTCCTGGTCCAGCCACTGGACCCGGTTGTTCTCCGAGTCAGCCACCAAGTAGTTCCCTTTGTGGTCGGAAACAGCGTCGAGGGGTCCATGGAATTGCCCCGACTCCTTGCCGAAACCACCCCAGGTCGCAACAGCTTTTCCATCCATGCCCACTAACACCACGTCATGGCCACCGGTATTCGCGACGATGAAATTATGGCCGTCAAAGCCGATTCCACGCGGACCGTAAAAATTACTGCCCGAAAGGGCAACAGTGTCCAAAATTTCCTTCCCATTTTCGTCAAATCCCTTGATGGCACCGTTCCAGGTATCCATCACGTATCCATTACCCTTATCGTCGCTGGTGGCGCCGGAAGGCTCAGCGAACTCCTTAGGCCCTTTTCCCAGTTTGCCCCAGCTCTTCAGGCAGTTACCTTGGTGGTCAAAGACAAGAATGCGGTCGTTGCCCTGGTCTACGGCCATGATCTTGTCCTTACCTATGGGTGTAATTCCCCAGATATTGAAGGGACCGCACTTATCGGTAGCCGCCGAAATGACCTGGAGGGGTTGGACTTTGTAGTCCTTGACCGTCTCCCCATGGAAGAGGTTCATGGACTCCACGGCGAAGACCACCACGACCACGCCGATCAGGATCCAAATGATGTTTTTGCTCCATCCCGCGGAAGCCGGGGTTTTCCCCATGGCTTTGGCCGGTTCGGCCTTCACCCTGATGGGATTTTTCGAGCTCTTTTTTTTACGCGCTGCCATGAAGCCTCCCTGGAAACACTGGATTTAGACGGTCTCCGCCGGATTTAATTCGTTTTTGAGGAAAAACCCGTGGAAATATATGTACCGATATTATGAGGCCGGCCTTTAGGGCCCGGCCTGATCCGTCTTCATAGTTCCGCCCAATTGGACGGAAAAGGCGCCGCCAAAGGGCCGCCTAGGGGCAGTAGCATATAAAAAAATCGCTCTAAGGCCCAGGTTTTTTTAGGGTTCGAGAGGGGATTTTCAACGGAATTTCGGCCGTCTGTGCTTGCTTTTTCGCCACTTTCAGGTGGAACCGGCTACACTTTCTCCCGGAGGACCGCCCATCATGAAGAAAAAACCGACAGCGAAAAACCGCTCCAAGAGAACCCCGGCTCCGTCAAAAACTCGTTTATCGGGCCCTCCAAACCGGAAGATGGATTTCAAAAGGTTACCCCAGTCCCCTACCCCTTTCCAGATCGGGAGCTTTGCTTCCCTGCTGGTCTTGGCCCTCTTCGCCCTCATGAGCGCCCTCTTCCTTTGGTCCTTTCTCACCCATCCCACCTGGGTTCCCGGAAGCGGGGATATGGCCTTCGTCTGGGTCTACCGCCACGCCTGGATCGAAGGCCTCAAAAGGGGTTATCCCATGCTTTGGAACCCCTATAGCACCTTCGGACAACCTCTCCTGGCCAATTGCAACCCGCAGGACTACGCCCCTTTCAACTTCCTATTTTTCATCCTTTCCACCAGCTATGCCTTCACTTGGAGTTACTTCTTCCATTTCGTTATCGCCGCCTGGGGGGCCTATCTTTTCATCCGCAGCTTGGGCAGCGGCGCTTTGGGGGCCTGCTTGGGCGGGCTGGCCTTCGGGTTTTCCGGTTTTTTCATGGCCCATTTCGTTTGGGGGGGCCACAACTCCATCGACGGAGCCACCTGGCTTCCGCTGGTCCTTTATGGGCTGAAGCGTTTCGTGGACTCCCGCCGCTTTTCGGCCTTGTTGGTAGCCGCCGGGGCCTTCGGCCTGGGCGCCTTGGACGGGACGCCCCAATACGCCTTGTACACCCTGATGGCGGCCGGCTTTTTCCTGCTCTGGGCCGGGGTTTGGGGCCAATTAGACTGGAAGGGCTTCGCGGGCGCTTCGATCGCTTTCTTGGGGATGGGGCTTTCGCTGGGCCTGTGCCAGTTGGCGCCGACCTTCCAACTTTCCCGCATCAGTGAGCGCCTTTTATGGACGAGGGAAAACATCATGCGGGACGCCTTCGTGCCCTCCAACCTGCACTTCCTCATCAATCCCTTTTTTGCCGGGACGCCGGACAATTACCACGGTGTCGGCGGTTATGCGGAGGTCTGCATTTACCTGGGGATTATCCCCTTCTGCCTGGCCCTGGCGGCCCTGGCCACCCTTTGGAAGAGACCCTGGGTCCTTTGGCTGGGGCTGACGGTGCTCCTGAGCTTTTGCCTGGCCATGGCCGACACGACCCTCCTCACCCATTACGTCTACAACCTTTTCGCCGGAATCATCCCGGGCCTTTCCCAAAACCGCCAGCCTAGCCGCATCCTGGTCGTCACCGCCTTGGCCCTGGCTTCCCTGGCCGGCCTGGCGCTGGACGCTTGGGTTGGCTTTTGGCGGGGCAAACCGAGCCTTCCCCATCCTGCCCGCAGGACCCTGGCCTTGGGTATTCCCCTCCTGCTCATCGGCGCCACAGCGGTGGATCTTTGCCGCTTCGACTCGAAACACGCCGTGGGCTTCGGGGGCTCGGACCAGTTTTATTCGGATTTCTTGCCGAACGACGCCGTGAAGATGATCAAGGCCGATCCCGGCTATCCCCGTGTCCAACCCAACAGCACTTATACCGAAGCCCAGATCCTCCAGAACATCAGTACGGTCTATACCGATTGCACCTCTTTTTTCATCCTCATGGGCAAAAGGTACTCGGGGGAACTCATGAGCCACCCCGACAGCCCCCTCTCGGACCTGGTGCGCCTGACTTACAATTACCGGCCCCAGGGCTCCCAACCCACGGACCGCTGGCAGCCCATTCCCGGAATGCCTGTGCCCCTCTGGAACGACGCAAAAGCTTATCCCCGGGCCTTCATGGTGGGCGGCTACCGCGTGGAGCCGGACTTCAACCAGGCCATCACCGAGATCCGGGACGGGAAGCTGGATCCCCGCCAGGAAGTCGTCCTGACCGAGGAACCTAAGGAAAAGCCTGCCGGATCCGCCGGTTGGGCGGGGGAAGCCAAGATCACCCGTTACGATTGGAATGATGTGGAGATGGACTGCTCCAGCGACCGGCCCTGTTTTCTTTTTCTTTCCGATTCCTATTACCCGGGATGGAAAGCCTGGGTGGACGGGAAAGAGGAGCCCATTTACCTGGCCGACGGCGCCTTCCGGGCCGTTCCCCTTTTAAGCGCGGGGGGGCACAAGGTGAGGATGGCCTACTATCCGGCCATCATCGTCGATACTTTCTATTATTCGCTCTTGGCTTGGTTGGCCCTGCTGGCGGGCCTGGCGTTCCGCGGCCGGCTGGACGGTTGGTGCTCCGCCCGTTTTGGCTGGTTGAAACCGCAACCCTCCCGCTGAACTCTCCGCGGGTTTAAGCGGTCTTTTTGCGGGCCGTGGCGTAGAGCAGCAGCCCGTTCACCACGAAGACCTTCTCCAAAACAAACCCGTTCTCGTCCAGAGTCCGGCGCAGCCGCGCCTTGGTGAAATGGTGAATGTGGCCGCAGCGGTACTTGTGGTATTCGCTTCCCCGCACATAACCCATGTAAAGGCAGTTCAGGTTGAAGAGGATGAAGAAGGGGCCCAGGAAAAAGTCGTAGGGCACAGTGATGAGGAAGGTCCCCTTGTCCTTGAGGATCCGACGGACCTCGGAGAGCGTTTCCTTGTGGTTGAACACGTGCTCCAACACCTCGGACATCAGGACCACGTCGAAGCTCTTGGTCTTCAGGCCCGTCTTGGAGAGGTCCGCCGCCACCTTGAAGCCGGAGAGCCGCTTGTTTTTCTTGGCCCAGGACAGCATCTTCTGGTTGATGTCCACCCCGAAGACCGGCAGGTGGTGGATGTTCCACCAGCAGTTGCCGCATCCCAGGTCCGCCATCTTCATGCCTTTCTTGAAGGATTCGGAAACGAACTGGGTCAGCCGCTCGTAGCGGGAGCGGTGGTACCAGGCCCGGAATTTGCTCACCTTGGTCTCGTCCGTCATTTCATCGTAATAATCCTCGTCCATTTCCTTGTATTCCACCTCGGCCATCTTGGCCGAACTGAAGGTGGAAATGCGGTTCAAGAGGACGTTGGAGGCGGCCAGCAGGAGCAGGCAGGCGAGGAGGGCCCAGGGCAGGGGCCATCCCAACAGGGTCCAGGCGAACCAAAGAAGGAGGGAGGCAATGCCCGAAACCAACAGGCTCAGCGCCAGGTGCACGCCGAAGGACGTCTTCATCCGGATCTCGTGGTTCACGTAGACGACGTTGTAATAGACGTAATGGAAGGCTTGGTTGAGAAAGGTGCCGGCGAAAAAAGCCGCCAGGGGGCCCAGGGAAAACTGGAAGATGAGCAGGAAGGTCGTC
>JAJPJW010000174.1 GCA_021324075.1 Pseudomonadota bacterium
AGCGCCGCGTCCGCTGCGCCCCGCGCCGCGCGCGGCGCCCGCAGGGGCTCGGCCGCGGACCAGCCGCGCCCGCGCAGCATGTCGCCCAGGGCGGCCAGGAGGGCGGCGATCCAATTGGAGGGCAGCAGGTAATTGTGGACATACCAGCGCATGTTCGGGTCGGCGGGCATGAGCAGGGCCACGCAAAAGGCGAGGAAGAGGCAGGCGAGGGAGACCAAGGCCGCCATCAGGGTCCGCCTCGCCCCGGAATTGCGCCAGGCAAAGATCCCCAGGACGGCGAAGACCAAGGCCCCCGCCGGCATGTCCTGGGCCAGGTGAACGGGGATCTGGGAAGACTGAAGGTCGAAGATCAGGCGGGCCAGTTCCCGGAAACGGCCCCAGGTGGAGGTCCCTTTCAGGATGCCGGTGAAGACCCCCCAAAGGCTGGGCTCCCGGAAGTCCACGTATTCCCTCAAAAGGGATTTCACGAAAAGGCCGCAGTTCTCCGGCGCCCCCAGGTTCAAGACGGGGTGCAGATGGGCCCGCAAGGGAAGGTAAAGCAGGGGGGAAATTCCCAAAAGACCGAAAGCGGCACCGCAAATCCAAAACTTCGGGGGCGGATAGGGAAGGCGGGAATCCTTCCGGACCAGGAGAAAAAGCAGGAAGGCCGGGAGGAAGATGAACTGGGTGGGCCAGTCATTGGCAAAGCCGATTCCCGCCAGGAAGAAGGCCAGGGGAATCCAGGGCCCGGTTTCCCCCCTTTCCGATTCCCCGCGGATCAGGAAATGAAATAAAAGGAGCAAGAGGGCCATCTCCACCATATAGATGCCGCCCTTGGCCCCCAGGGCCTCCTGCCAATAGGTTTTCGAGAAGGCCAACAAGAGGGCTCCGGCCAGGGCACAGGCCATGGGAAGCCGGGGTTCCCCCCCCGACCCCATCCGAAGAAGGCGGGAGGCGTTCAAGGCCAGCAGGCAGACCCCCAGGGAGGCCACCAGGGCGGTAAGGAGGTTGATCCGGAAAGCCGCTCCCCCGATGGGAACCAGGGATGCCAGGTGGTCCAGCAGCGCGGCCAGGGGGTAATTGGGGGGGTGCTGGAGCCCCAGGGTGAAACCCGCGGTGATGGTTTCGGGAGAATCGTCATCCATGAAGGCGGGGCAAAGGCCGCGCAGATAGAGGAAAAAGACCCCGAGGAAGAGGGCACTGTAAAAAAGGGAGGGGATGGGCCGGCCGGCCTTTTTCGAAATTGGTTTGGCGGAGCGTCCCATTCAGGCCTCGTCGTCCGGATTTTTCTTTTATTATAGGGGAAAGGGCGGGTGGGCCCTCAAAAGAGCCCTCCCAAGCCGGATTTTATCCGCCCCAGGGCCATCCCCGAGAAAGGCCGCCGAATGGCTGGAAACAAGAACTCCATCGCCTGGCTTTTCTACCCGGCGGTTTCCCTGGCCGTCTTCTTTCCCTGCCTGGCCTTGGGGAAGGCCTATTTCCACGACGACCTTTTGATGCAGTATTTCCCCTTCCGGGATTTTTTAAGGTCCCAAATCGCCGGGGGTCATTTCCCGCTTTGGAACCCCTACCTCCTGGGCGGCATTCCCTTCTGGGCCGACCCGAACGCGATGGCAGCCTACCCCCTCCAGTACGTTACGCTTCTTTTCCCGACCGCCTACGGCCTGGGGGTTTTTTATTTCCTGCACCTGTCGATCGCCTTCCTGGGGATGCGCTTTTTCCTCCGGGCCTTTTCCTTTTCCGAGGAGTCCTGCCGCGTGGGGGCGGTCACTTTCGGCCTTTCCGGTTTTTTCGGCTGGGAAATCGTCCATCCGCCCCTCCTGGCGGCCTTCAGTTGGCTGCCCTGGTTTTTCGGGTTTTTGGAAAGGCTCCTCCAGGATCCAAAACCCAAAACGGCGTTTTTTGCCGGGCTTTCCTACGCCCTTTTATTCCTCAGCGGCAACTACCAGATGAGCGTGACGGTTTTTTACGGAGGAGTCCTTTACCTGGCGGCGCGGTGGGCCACCGAAAAAAAATTACGGAAGGTCCGGGTTTCCCGGGCCGCAACCGGGGCATTGATGGGGGGGATCTTCCCGTTGTTCTTGTGGCTGGTCCCTTCGCTGGAATTCATCCTTCATTCCAGCCGGTTCGGTTCGGCAAAAGATTATTTAAGCTTCAACGCGGATTTTTCCTTGGAGCCGGGACAACTCCTTCAATTCCTGTTTCCCGCCAATCCCATGGGCCCCTCTTTCGCCCCCTATCCCGCTTACCTGGACAATATGGGCTACCTGGGGATATGGGCCCCTTTCCTGATTTTGACGGGACTCAAGGGCAGTTCCGCCGGGAGGCGGGCCCTGGGCGCGGTGGGGGTTTTCGGACTGCTCCTGGCCTTCGGGAAATACCTGCCTTTCCACCATTGGGCCTGCGATGGGCTGCCCGGTATCGGCTTCCTCCGGTCGCCCTTCCGCTTCCTTTGCCTCTATGCCTTCGCCGGCGCCTTTTTCACCGCAAGGGGATATGAAAGCTTCCGCGCCACGCTCAAGGCCCGCGGAAAGGGATCGTGGCGCGGATGGATTTTCCTTTATGCGGGTTTATTGGCGGCACTGGTGATCTTGAAATTTCCCGATCATGCCTTCCAGCTGCCTTTCCTGGGGATGGGGCTCCTGGCCTGCCTTTGGATTGACGCCCGTAAGGGCCCGCACCCATGGTCCCTGGGGCTTCTGGAGGCCGCCTTCCTTTTTCCGATGCTGGCCGCCTTCTGGCACGTGGCTTCCCCCGGCCCTTCCTCCAATTTTGATTACGCCGCCCAAATGCCTTTCCTGGCCGACCTCCCCAAAGCCTCGGCGCAAGGACGGGTGCTGGTACCGGAGGATATCCCTTACGGGGTCCAGTGCGGCCCCCATACCTATTGGGCGAAATCGCCGGTGGATGCGGCCTGCCTTTTCGGCGTCCGTACCGTGGACGGTTACAACCCGCTGATCCCCGGGAATTTTTCCCGGTCCTGGACCTTGCCCGCAGGGACCTTCGGGAAGCTTTGGGCCCTGCAAGGATGGCTGACGGGGCCAAGGCAAGCCCCTCCGGAAGGGGAACTGCAAAATTCCTGGGGGGCAGTCCGGTTTTACCGCTCCCCGGACCCCAGGCCCTTTTGCTGGGTAGCTGAAAAAACGGATGTCCTGCCGGATGAGGAAGCGGTTTGGACCACAATGCAATCGGCGGATTTTGACCCCTACCAAAGGACCCTTTTAACGGGTTCCGTTGACGGTTCGCTTTTACCGTCCTCGGGCGTTTTTCAAAGCGCAGGCGATTGGATTCCAAAAGGGCCGAATGAGGAGGGCTTCCAACTCCAACTTCCAAGGCAGGCCCTGGTTGTTTTTTCCGAAACGGTTTTTCCCGGTTGGAAGGCCTGGATTGACGGCCAACCGGCAAGGATTTACACGGCGGACGGCCTGTTGCGCGCCTTGGAGGTTCCGGCCGGGGCGCATGACGTAAAATTTTGTTACCGCCCCTGGTGGCTTTGGCCTTCGCTGGCCTTGGGTTTTTTATGGCTTATTTCACTTGGGGCCTGGAGGCTTTTTCGTCCAGGACGGTGGTAACTCGGTTTAAATATTCCCCCCCTTTGAAAAAGGGGCTGTTTGGTTTTGCGGGTACATAGGGGAGGTTCCCTATGAGCGACGTTGGGAAGGGGGGTATTCGCTTTTGCGGCGAGGCTAACTCCCCCTCAATCCCCCTCTTTCAGAGGGGGAGGGGAATAACCCGTCAAATGGAGACTGCCTCCGGGACAAAAGGGGGTTTTGAAATAGCTTCCCCCAAGTTTTTTCGGGTAAAATAAGCCATTCCCAACTCCCCTCAACGACCTTAACTTCTTTTCAAGAGAACCCATGCCCGACCTCATCGAAACCCCCAGCCAGACCTTCCTTTCCGCCGAGCCCAAAGTGACGCTGGTCAACAGCTTCGCCAAGCCCTTCGACAACGCGGTGGCCACGGCGCGCACCTGCTATTCCAGCAAGGGCATCGTCACGGCCGAACAGGTGGCGGGGGAAGGCCTGGACGAGACCAAGCAGGAAGAGCGCCGCCAAAGGCGCGACGAGCTGGCCCAGTCCATCTACAAGGCGGGGCACCATACCACCCTGCAGCACGCGCATTTCCAGTTCGCCCTGGAGAATGTTTCGCGCCAGTTCATCTGGAGCTTCCTGCACAGCCACCCCTTCTATAATTCCGAACAGGTGTCCCAACGCTACGTGACGGTCAACCCCACCCAGATGGCCATACCACCCCTGCCGGGCCCGGCGGCGGAGGTTTACCGCAAGGCCCTGGCCCTGCAGACCCAGGCCTATGAGGAACTCACCGAATCCCTGAAGCCCCTGGTGGAGAGGGAATACCTGCAGCGCTTCAAGAATTCCGACCCCAAGGGCAAGAAGGTGCTGGTGGCGGTGCAGAAGAAATCCCAGGAAGTGGCCCGCTACGTTTTGCCTGTGGCCGCCTTCGCCTACCTCTACCACACGGTTTCGGGACTGACCCTGTTGCGCTACTGGCGGCTCTGCCAGACCTTCGACGCGCCCCTGGAACAGCGGCTGGTGGTGGGCAAGATGGTGGAGGCCGTCCTCCAGGAAGCCCCGGCTTACAAGGCCATCCTGGAACAGCCCATGGATTTTGCGACGACCCCCGAAGCGCAAATGTACGAAGGCTTCCATGCCAACGACTCAACCCACAAGGCCTTCCGGGAGGAGTTCGACGCTTCCTTGGGCGGGCGCACTTCCCGGCTGGTGGATTACTCCAAGGAAGGGGAGAAGATGCTGGCCGCCTCGGTGCGCGAGGTCTTCGGCCTGCCTTCCTCCGCCCTCTCGGATGACGCGGCCATCGAGCTGGCCCTGAACCCGTCCAAGAACAAATACCTGGGCGAGACCCTGAACGTGAGCACCCACAGCAAGGTTTCCCGGGCCCTCTTCCACCCCCACTACACTTTCCGCAAGAAGATCACCCATACGGGCGATTCGCAGGACCAGCGCCACCGCATGACGCCCGCCTCCCGGCCCATCCTGCACGCCCTGACCCTGGACGAACCCGATTACCTGGTGCCCGTGCTCCTGAAGCAGGACAAGGCCCTGGAGCGGCGTTTCGCCGAGGTCATGGACCAAAGCTGGGAAGCCATCGGCCAACTGCGCAAGATGGGCGTCCCGGACGAATTCGCGGCCTACCTGCTGCCCAACGCGGTCTCGGTGCGCTTCACCGAGTCCGCGGACCTGCTGAACCTGCACCACAAGCACGCCATGCGGCTTTGCTACAACGCCCAGGAAGAGATCTGGCAGGCCTCGGTGGACGAGGCCCAACAGGTGAGGGAAGTGCACCCCCGCATCGGCAAATGGCTGCTGCCGCCTTGTACCCTCCGCGCTTACGCGGGTACGCTGCCCAAATGCCCCGAGGGCGAGCGCTTCTGCGGCGTCGTGGTCTGGAAGAAGGACCTGAACGAGTACCAAAGGGTGATTTAGAAACAGTTCACAGCCGACAGTTCACAGTCGGCAGGTAGGCTAAATGCGAAAAAAAGTCCTCTTCTTATTGATCATCAGCTTGGCGTTGTTAGAAGCGGCTCCGGCTTTTGCTAAAAAGAAGAAGGCCCCCACCCCCACGCCGGTCCCGGCGGCCTCCCCGAACCTGGCCGCGATGCAGAAGGCCCTGCGGTTCTACGTCTATGAGAAAAGCAGCGACGTGGTGAATGACGTCACGGGGCTTTTCGATTCCAAGTCCCAGAAGATCACCTTGAAATGCGAACTCAAGAACCAGACCCCGAAGGAAATCCACGGTGCCCGGGGCACCCTCCGTTTCACCACCCTCTTCGGGGAATTCATCGCGGACATTTACATCGAATCCACCACCGTACTGCCGCCCGGGCAGGTGGTGGGGATCAACTGGGACGTGCCCACGGACCGCTTAAGCGCCGACGCCTTCGATAAGCTCAAGAAGGCCAAATTGGAGCAGATCAAGCAGACCTGGTATCCCAGCATGGTGGTTTTCACTGATGGCACGGTATTGAAATAGAGGCCAAAAAAGACCGCTTAGCCACAGATGCACACAGATTCACACGGATGAAGATTTAAATCCTAAAGATTTTTTCCCATCCGTGTTTATCTGTGTGCATCTGTGGCAATATTTTTTTGCAGTTAGATTTTGATCTGTGGTCAAAGTCTTCCGCATGAAACCCGCCCGTCTTCCCTCTTCGGCATCGGTGACGCCGGTTTACTTTCCTCCGCCCGGCGACCGCAAGGCTTCCAAGCTTTTCGCCGCGGAAGTAAAGTTGACCGGGCTTTGGGCGGCTTTCCGGAAAGCTTTTTCCGCCTCGTCCTTCCGGCCCAAATCCATCAGTACCAGCCCTTCGGCGTTGTAAAGATGCGCCAGGGGATAGCCGGTTTTCAGGCCCTCTTGCAGGGCCCCGAGCATTTCCGCCTGGGAATGATTGACGGCCTGCCTCGTATAGACCTTGTCCCAATAGCAGGTCCTGAGGAAAGGGTCCCCGGCCATGGCGCCATAACTTCCTTTGAGCAGGTTGAAAACCGAGGGGGCGGTGAACCAGGGCGGGTATTGGAGGACCTCCGAGGTGACCGGTTGAAGCGCCCGGTCCGCCCGGAGCCAGCCCAAAAGGATTTCACGGTTGGAATCCTCCACGGGGACCACGCCCAGCATTAATCCGCCCTCATGGCCGGCGTAGGGCGGCCCCAGCCAGTACCAACGGCCACGGGGGAACCGGGCGGCCAGGAAGGGCTTGTAGTCGGCTTCCAGGAAGACCGCCACCCATTTGATTTCCCCATCTGGAATCCTGGGGTTTAATTCCGCGTTCAAGGGAAAGGTCGCCAGGGCCAGGGTTTCGTCCGAGCTTTGGGCCCAGAGGTTCAAGAGCACGGCCCCGGGCCCCAGGGGTGCATCGTCCCGCTCCAGGATTTGGTAAGCCCGGTAAAAGGGCTCGGATTTTTCAACCTGCCAATGGGGATTGGGAACCCCCAGAACCTGGTGGAAAGGCCCCAAGAGGTGGTAAATGTTCCAAACCGAGGAGAGGGCCAGGAGCAGGACCAAGGCCGTGGTTTTGCGGCCCGGGGAGAGTTTTTCCACCAGGGCCCCAAGGCCGATGGCGCAAACCACGAGGGCCAAGGGAAAAAAATTGATGATGCGGTTGGCTTCAAATCCCTTGGACAACAGGGCAGGCAGGAAGGCCAAGAACAGGGAGGCCCCCAGCCATTGGCTCCAGGGCACCCGGCGAAGGCGGACAAGTTCCACCAAGCCGGTGATGAAAAGGGCGCCTTCCAGGGGGTTGAGCAGGTTTCCCCAGGCGAAGTAATCGCAGAGGGGCGGCTGGGGACGGGCGAAAACCACGGCCAGATAGGCCCCGGCGCCGGAAAGCCATTCGCCCGCGTGAAAACCCCGCCCCAGGGACCAAAGGCCCTGGATGTAGCCGCCATAGTGTTCCGATAACCCGACCCCCGCAAAAAGGAACAGGAAGGGCAAAAGGGCCGCGAGGAAGCGGCCGAAAAGGCCGCGGAAGAGATCGGGAACCCCTTGGACGCTGTTCCGGAAAAGGGCCCAGGCCACCGGGGCCATGAAGGCCGGCCAGGCGTGGGAAATGAAAAGCCCGGACCCGGTCAAAAAGCCGAGGCCATAGGCGCCCAGGTTTTTCCAACGGCCTTCCCGGTTTTGGACGACCCCGCCCAAGACACCCAGGGCCAGGATTTCCCACAAGTCATGCAAAGCGCCGAAGACGGCATAGCGGCCCGCAAAGAGATGCCAAAAACTGAAGGCCAGGAGGGTGGAGAGAACGAGCGCATAAGCGCGGGGAAAGAACATCCGCCCGGCGGCGTAAGAAACCCCGAGGGCCAGGATGGATAGGAGGGCCGGCAAAAGCCACAGGGTGGAAAGGGAAGGGCCCAGGAGCTTGAAAAAGGCGGCCTGGAGCCAGATGAAGGCGCAGGGCGCCTGGGAGAAATAAAAAAAGAACCGCCATTCCCAGTGCCGGAGGAGGTCCATGGAAAAGGACGCGCCCAAGCCCTCGTCCAAGGAAGGCCAGGCGCACAAATCCGTCAAATGAAAAAGGCGGATGCAGGATCCGGCCGCGGCCACCAGCAGGAAAAACAGGATGAAAGAACGGCCCCTGCTTTCCGGGACGCTTTCCCGCAGGAGAATGGGATCTTTTAAGGGGACCTGTCCTAAAACCCAAAGGGTGGGCAGGACCAGGCCGCCCAGGGCGAGAAGGGCCTGCCAAAGGGGATCCAAGGAAAGATAAGACAGGAGAGTAAGGCCCAAAAGCATCGTCGCGGCATAGGGCCATGGATAATAGGGGGGGGATGTTTTCAAAAGGCCTTGCCTTTCGCACGGGCACCGGCGTGATCCGATGGGCGTAACGCCCCATGCGAAATTTATTTTAACGCCGGTCCCCCGCTCCCAAGCTTTTTAATTCCACCCGGTTTTTTTGGGTTATAGTCTTCCCCTATGAAACCCACCCGGCTCGCCCTTTTCGACATCGACGGCACCATCCTCACCACCGTGCGCTCGGCCTGGGAAAACCCCTTCAAGGACGCCATGGAAAAAGCCTTGGCCGAGGCCGGGGACCCCCGGGCCATCGACACCGGCAAGTACCGTCCCGGGGGCAAGACCGACACCCAGATCATCTACGAGATCCTGGAACAGAACGGGATCGACGAGTCCCGGATAGGCCGGCTTCTTCCCCGCATCAAGGCCCATTACCTGTCCCTTCTGAAGCAGGTGATCGAGGGGAACCCGGGTTACGTCACCTTGAAGCCCGGCATCCAGGAACTGATCGCCGAACTCCACGGCCATCCGGACGTTCTCCTGGGGCTTTTGACCGGTAATTTCGAAGAGGGGGCCCGGATCAAACTGGGGGCGCAGGGCCTGAACCACTATTTCGGCTTCGGGGCCTTCGGGGAAAACGCCCGTCAAAGGTCCGAACTGCCCCAGAGGGCGGTGGACGCCGCCAAGCACCACAAGGGGCACCATTTCACGGCGAAAGAAATCGTCATCATCGGCGACACGCCCAACGACATCCATTGCGGGCGGCACCTGAACGTGCGCACCATCGCCGTGGCCACCGGGCCTTTTACCTTGGAGCAGCTCCAAGCGGAGAAGCCCGATTTCGCTTTTGTTAATTTCCTTGAGAAGGGAAAGGTCGTTTCGGCTATTTTGGACCCGCTTCCCCATTCGTTTTAAAGGGGGTTTAAACCGTTTTTAGCGGTCCCCCCTATTTTTTGTAACCTTTCCCGGGTTATTTTGTACTTATCCAACACGACATTCGACCAGATGGAGGGGTTTTCCATGAAAAAGGCTTTTTACTTCGCGGCTTTGATCCTGCTCAGCGGCTCTTTGTTTTGGGCCGGTTGTTCCAGCAACAGTTACAACAACCCCAGTTCCCCCTACGGCAACCCCACCAATACCTATACTCCCGTTGTTACCAGCACCCCCACCGGTACCCCCACGGTGACCTTGACCCGGACTCCCACCGGGACTCCCACACTGACCGCCACCTCCACTTCCACCGGGACGCCCACGAACACGGCCACCGTTACCCCCACGGCCACCATTACCAACACCGCCACTAATACCGCCACGAGGACCAATACGGGAACTCCCACTGATACGGCCACCACGACCCCCACCGCCACGGTCACCGACACGCCCACGGTGACGGATACGGCCACCATTACGGACACGCCGACCGACACGGCGACGGCCACGATCACGAGTACGCCTACCGCCACCCCCATCGTCATCACCATCAACATCCAAACCTCGCCGTCGCTGGGCGGGACTTACGCCAGCTATTACTTTTTCTCTTCGGGCGGGAGCAACAACTCTTCCAACGGCCTTTTGACCATGACGGTCCACCAGAATACCGTCGCCAACATGACGGGAGGCGGCTCCATCCACCCCCTTTATGCCAACGTCAACACCTCGACCACTTGTGTCACGGGGTTTTCGGGGGAAACCAGCGCCAGCATGCCCCTGACCTTTACGACCTTGGGAACCTATTACATCCACTGCGGATTCCACGCCACGGGCTGCACGACAACCTCCTGCAGTTCCACTAGTTGTGCCGGCTTGTCGGCCGACATTACCGTGATTCCTTAACCTCTCTCCTTCTGGTTTCGGGCCCCCGGTCGTCCACCGGGGGCCCTTTTTATTTTCCGGCCTTTTTACCGCCTAAAACCTCCTTGCAAAATCCCCCTCCGGCTTGGAAGATACGGGTCGAAAGTCTTTAGACCCGACTGCAAGGAACCCCATGACCACCCAGATCCGCCTGGCCCACAGCCCCGACGCCGACGACGCCTTCATGTTCTACGGCCTGGCCAAGGACAAGATCGACACGGAAGGCATCCAATACGAGCATATCCTCAAAGACATCCAGACCCTCAACGAATGGGCCAAGGAAGGCCGCATGGAAGTGACGGCCCTTTCGGCCCACGCCTATGCCTATGTGAAGGACAAATACGCCATCCTGACCCACGGGGGCAGCATCGGGAAAAACTACGGGCCCATGGTGGTGGCCCGGGAAGCGAAGCCCCTCGAATCCTTCCGCAAGATCGCCGTGCCCGGCAAGATGACCAGCGCCTACCTGGCCCTGAAACTGCGCCACCCGGATTTTGAGGAAGTGGTGATGGATTTCGACGCCATCCAACCGGCCGTCAAGGAAGGCAAGGTCGAGGCGGGGCTCCTGATCCACGAAGGCCAGCTGACCTACCGGAAGGACGGCCTCCACTGCGTGGTGGAGCTGGGCCAATGGTGGTTCGAGAAGACCCAGCTTCCCCTGCCCATGGGGGTCAACGGCATCCGCCGGGACCTGCCGGCGGAGGTGAAAGCCAAGGTTTCCAAGCACCTCAAACAATCCATCCAATATTCGCTTTCCCACCGCGACGCGGCGCTGGATTACGCCCTGGCCTTCGGGCGGGGCCTGCCCCGCGACGTGGCCGACAAGTTCGTCGGACTGTGGGTCAACGACCGCACGGTCGACATGGGCGAGGAAGGCCGCAAGGCCATCCGCACATTCCTCGGGGAAGGGGAATCGAAAAAACTCATCCCCCCCGTCGGCGAGATCGAATTCGTTGCCTAAGGGCGGCTCCGTCCAGCGAAAGGCCCCCTGGACCCTTTATGTCGCCGAATGCGCGGACGGTTCCTATTACACCGGCATCGCGAAGGACGTCGAAAGGCGCATCCGGGCCCACAACACCGGCAGGGGGGCCAAGTACACCTCCACCCGCGGTCCGGTGAAACTCCTTTTCCAGGAACCCCAGGCCAGCTATTCGGCCGCCCTGCGGCGCGAATACCAGGTCAAAACCCTCCCCAAGGACCGCAAGGTCCGGTTCGTGAAGGGGGAAAAATTGAAGAAACCCGCGAAGAAGGCCAAAATGACCTTCCAAAGGAAGAAAAACTAGGCCCCCATTGGTATTTGGGCATTGTTTGTTGGATCTTTGTAAAAAGTCCCTCCCAGGCCGAAAGGGGCGGGCCTCTGTGATAAAATTCCCCCAATTCATCGGCCGTAAATTTTTCATTATCTAAAGGCTTTGGAATCTCTTATGACACGCCGTTTATTCGCCGCCCTATCGGCCCTGGCCATGCCTTTGGTTTTGTTGGGCTTCGGTCCCCAGGCCCATTCCCATCCGCCCGGTTCATCCCAAAGCCGGCTTAATCTCGAATCCAACTTCGGGAAATTTCCCCTGGCTTTTGAACCCAACCGGGGCCAGGAGGCCTCACCGGTCAAGTTCCTTTGCCGGGGCGGCGGTTACAGCCTTTTTGTGACGGGGGACGAAGCCGTTTTTCTCCTTAAAAAACCGGCTCCGAAATTTCCCATCCACCCGGACAAGACTTTTTCAAGGCCCAAGCCCCAAGCCCCCGATATCCTCCGCCTCAAGCTGGCCCAAGCCAATCCGGATGCACTTTTCGAGGGGGCCCAGGCCCTTCCGGGCATCAGCAACTATTTCATCGGGCCCGATCCCGCCCATTGGGTCACGCGGGTGCCCCAATATTCCCGGGTGGTGCTCCATGGGGTCTATCCGGGCGTGGATGTCGCCTATTACGGCAACCAGGGCAGGCTGGAGTACGACTTTCAGGTGAACCCGGGCGCGGACCCCAGGAGCATCCATATGCACATCGAAGGGGCGGACAGCGTCCAAACCGACGGGCAGGGGAACCTTCAATTGACCGTCAAGGGCCGGAAGGTCCTATTTGAGGCGCCCCAGGTCTACCAGGAGGATGGGACGGGACGGCGGCCGGTCTCCGGAAGATACTCCGCCGGGGGCAACAACGACGTTTCCTTCGACGTGAAAGATTACGACCCCAGCCGGAAACTCGTCATCGACCCCGTCCTGGACTATGGCACTTACCTAGGAGGAACGGGCGGCGACCGGGGAACCGGCATCGCAGTCGATGGGTTGGGCAACACCTACATCACGGGACTTACTTCCGGCAGTTTCCCCATCACGCCGGGGGCCATTCAAAGCGTCTTTGGGTCCAAGGTTTATACCGAAATGAACGACGTTTTCGTGTCCAAATTTGACCCGACCGGGTCCACGCTCCTTTACTCGACTTACTTGGGGGGGACCCAGAATGACACCGGTGAAGCCATCGCCGTCGATGGGAACGGAGACGCCTATGTGACGGGCCAGGCGGGGGCGGGGTTCCCCACGACACCAGGCGCCTATCAAACCGGTTTTGGCGGTGGATTCGATGCCTATTTTGGGGATGCTTTTTTATCCAAACTCAACGCGGATGGGACAGCCCTTCTTTATTCAACTTTTTTGGGCGGCCCGAACAGTGATGCCGGAACCGGAATCGCCCTGGACAACTCGGGAAACGCCTATTTGACGGGTTGGGCCTCCTCCACCAACTTTCCCTCGACGCCTTCCTCCTTCATGCCCGTTTACGGATCCGGCGATAATGCGGATATTTTCGTGGCCAAGGTCAATCCCGCAGGCGGCGGTTCCTCGGACCTGGTCTATTCCACCTTCCTTGGGCAGGACGGGGTCGATGGCGGCCCTTTGAACATCGCGGTGGACGGCAGCGGCGACGCCTATGTGGTGGGCGCCACCAACGGCAGCCATTTCACGACCACCGCGGGCGCTTTTGAGGCTTCCTTTGTCAACGGCGGGTCCGGCATTCCGGATAATTTTTTGTTGAAGCTCAACCCCTCCGGATCGGGCCTGGTTTTTTCCACTTACGTAGGGCCGAGCGGTTTGTACGGCGGCTACGGCATCGCCTTCGACAGCGGCCAGGATATTTATATTACGGCCACTTCCCAGTCTGTCAGTTACCCCACCAGCCCAGGGGCTTACAGCCCCACTTACTTGGGGGGGTTGAACGGTGTGGTGGCTGAATTGAACCCGACAGGCTCAGCCCTTCTTTATTCCACTTTTTTGGAGCAGGCCTATAGCAGCACCATTTCTTGGGCGGCTTATCCGACGGGCATCGAGGTGGACGACTGTGGGAACATCCATGTCACCGGGGCCACTTCCTACCCCTCTTTTCCTCTCACATCCGGTGCATGGGATAACAGCTTTAGCGCCAGCGGTTTCGCGGGTTTTTTCCTGGTTTTGAACCCCGCCCAGACGGGAAGCGCCCAACTCGTCTTTTCCACCTTTATGGGGAGCAGCAGCAGCACCTTCCCTTACTCCATGGCGAAGGATCCTTCGGGGAATCTTTATGTGGCCGGGGAAACCGGAAGCGGTTTTCCCTCGACCGGGGGTTCCTACCAGGCGGCCTATGGGGGTCCGTCCTGTTGCGGCGACGGGGATGCCTTTGTCGCCAAGATCGACGTTTCCTCACTTTGCGTTTCCGGCACGGCCACCCCTACGCCGACGAACAGCCCGACCTCAACCTCCACCCTGACACCCGGTTCCACCGCCACTCCTTCCAGTACCCCAACCGTGTCGGCCACCGCGACCCCCACCAACAGCCTGACCTATACGTCCACCGCAACGCCCAGTTCCACCCCGACCCTTTCGCCAACCGCCCCGCCCACGGACACGGCCACCCCGACGCCCAGCCTCACACCGTCGTCCACTCCCACGGTGACCACGACCTTTACCCCCACCGACAGTCCCACCCCGAAAGGGTTCCATCCTCCCACCGCTACGCCGACGCCCGCGCCCATCGGGATCGGATGGCCCTATCCCAATCCGGACTGGGGTGAAGGGCCGGTGAACATCCCCATCCAGGCCGCCGCGGGTTGTTCGGTCGAATGCAAGGTCTAT
Organism: Pseudomonadota bacterium; assembly: GCA_021324075.1. Lineage (GTDB taxonomy): Bacteria > Oederibacteriota > Muellerivitia > Muellerivitales > Muellerivitaceae > JAJPJW01. The sequence goes on from JAJPJW010000174.1 coordinate 14,196, forward strand.
ACGACGGCTTTCCGCAAGATCCGGGACTTTACCCGTCCGATGACCGCCGACGCCTACCATCTCACTTGGGACTTGGACGACAACTGGCAGGCGCCGGTGGCCAACGGCCTTTATTACATGGAAGTGGAGGTGACGGGCCCCGTCCAAATGTCCAAGCTTTTCAAGGTCCTGGTGGCCCGGTAAAAATTTCCTCGCCCACCCTTTTTCCCCCGAATTGGGTATGATCTTCCCGCCGTAACGCGCCTAGGACCAAGGGGAGGGGAACATGATGGACGACAACCTGCATTCGGGGGAAAACCCGCAGACACCTGCGCCCATGACCGCCCTGCAGAAAAAAATCCTTTTGGGGGTCGCCGGGCTTTTCCTGCTGGCCGGGGCCTTCATGGCCGGCCGTTATTCGGCCCAGATGAAAACCACCCAGCCCAACCCCTTCGCCCAGATGCCGCCCACGCCGGTTCCCATGGGCACCCCCGTGCCGGTCACCGAAGCCGCGCTGACCATGATCGACTTCACGGGCGCCCCGGAGGCGAAGAAGGCCCAGGTCCTGGCCAGTTTCAACGCCGAGTTTTGCCAGTGCAATTGCAAGATGACGGTGGCTACCTGCATGATCCGGGACCCCAATTGCCCCTTTTGGAGGGACCACGTGTCCCAGTTCCAAAAGGCCCTGGGCAACGGGAAGAAACCCAAGGTTTCCCTGGACACCAAACCCAAAGTCTCCATCATGCCCCAGGCCAACCAGGGCTTGGTCCTGCCTTCCGCCCATACGAACGATTTTCCCGCGCCATCGGGGCAGGGGAAATAAGGCCGGCACCCGGAGAAGGATGAAATGACCCAACCGGTCCTCGAAGTGGGCGCGGCGCTCATCTTCAAGAACGGCCAGTTCCTCATCACCCAGCGGCTGGAGTCCGATTCCTTCGGCGGCTATTGGGAGCTGCCGGGCGGGAAAAAGGAGCCCACCGAGTCCCTGGAGGAATGCGTCCTGCGGGAACTGAAGGAAGAACTGGACATCGTCGTGGAGATCCGGCACTTCTTCCGCATCCTCACCTACCACTATCCCCAGCGTTCGGTGCGGCTGAACATCTTTTTCTGTTCCCACAAGGACGGGGAGCCCAAAACCATCGAATGCCAGGCCTTCGCCTGGGTGGACCCGAAGGACCTGCCCACCTATCGATTTCCCGAGGCCGACCAGACGCTGATCCAGGAACTGTCGAAGCGCAACGACTGGGACGCCTACCTGGACGGCCTGAAATATCCCCACGAGTATTACGAGGGCCTGCGGCTCTTCAACAACGGCGAGTATTTCGAATGCCACGAAATGCTGGAGGATATCTGGCATCCGGCCGAAGGGCAGGACCGGCTGCATTACCAGGGCCTCATCCAGGCCGCCATCGCCCTGGAGCATTTCCGCAAAGGGAACTATGCCGGGGCCATGGGCCTTTACGAGAAGGCCTGTGAGAAATGGGCCCAATTGCCGCCCCAATACATGGGGGTGGATTTAAAATGGCTGAGGGAAAAACTGGACGCCTTTTTCGGCCGGGTCCAAAAAGCCGGGCCGGCCGGCATGAAGGGCGTGGAGTTGGCCCTCGTGCCGAAGATCCCGGAACCCGTTTGAGGAAGCCTTGAAGCCAAAACAAACCCGAGTCAAAAAGACGCCCGCCCAGGTGGCGGAGCCGCCGTCCTGGCGTTCCTGCCTGCCTTATGCTTTTATCGCGACCCTCTATTTGCTTCTTGCCCTCCCCTTGCGCTTCGCCCGGGGCGGCGGGCCGGACTGGGATTCCTTCATGGCCGCCACGGACCTGATCCTCCAGGGCAAATGGCTCCAACTTTACGAGAACCACCAGTCCTTTTTCTCCTTCAGCTTCCCACCCCTCCCCTTTTTCCTGATGGCGCCTTTCCGGTTCCTGGCCCAGGCCCTGGGGTTGCCCCCGGGCGCGGGAGACGCCCTCACGGGCCTTCCCATGCTGGCGGGGGATTTTTTAAGCGCATGGATGCTGGTGAAGCTTGTGCGGCGGTTCCGGGAAGTTTCGAAAGGCGAGGGGCTTTTCCTCTTCGCTTTCTACCTGGCGGCCTGGATCGTTTTTTTCGATTCGGCTTACCACTCGCATTTTGATTCCATCCTGCTCTTTTTCCTCTTCACGGCGGTGGAAAGGTTGCAGGCGGGGAAAGCGGCCGTCGCGGGGATTTTCCTGGGCCTGGCCCTGCTCACCAAACAAACGGCCCTCATGGTCCTGATCCCCCTTGCCTTTGTCCTGATGGGAAAGGGACGGAAGGAGCCGGGGAAGATGCTCATCCCCGCGGCGGCCATAACCCTCGTTGGGATGGCGCCTTTCTTGGCCGCCGATTTTTCACAAGTCAAATCGGTGCTTTTGGACGCGCCCAACCAAAGGCCCATCGGCTACCAAACCATCTGGTGGATTTTCGCCGGGAACGAAGGGGCCATGGCCTGGCTCAACGGCGCCGAACCTTGCCTGAACGTCCTCATCCTATTGCTGGTCACCGGCTATTGCGCCTTCATGGTGGGACGGCGGGGCGTCGGCCTCCGGGAACCAAGGCTCCTGGGCCTTTGCGCGGCCTGCGCGGTGATCATGGTCTTCCTGGAAGGCTGGGGAAGCCTGCACTACTTCCTGCTGCCCTTCGGTTTCCTGCTGGCTTGGGAGGCCGCGACCGGGGGTTGGCCATGGGTGTCGGTTGTTTTCACGGCCGTACTGTCAGACCAATTCATCCTCAAGTATTCGTCCGAGACCCATTACGGCTTCAACCCATGGACCGCCTGGGAAATGATCCTGCTTTTTACGGGGACACTGGTTGTTTTGACCCGGCAGCTCAACCGGGGAAGGGAATCGTCCCTTTAATAGTGGTAAGTGATGGCAAGCCCGGCGTCGGCGCCGGTGTAATCAATGTTCACCGGCTTGATCCCGGTGGTGCCGACAGGGCTGGCCGAAATCACCCCCGTGGAATCGGACGACAAGACCGACTGCTGGCCCGCGCCGTTGCTGTAGGAAACCACCCCCTCCATGTCCCCGGTGGTGGCCCAGCGGCCCCGCACATAGAGGCTGGCCGAAAGTTGGTCCCCCACCGCGACGTCCCAACCCAGCCCCAAGAATCCCCCGAAGCCGATGCCCACCATTTCCCCCGATTGCAGGGTGACGGCGCTGGACGGGTTGGCCTGTACGTAATTAACCTCCGCGATGGTTTCGTAAAAGCCCCCGCCCGCTTGGGCCCAAAGGCGGGTGCGGCCCAGCTTGAAATAATGCGTGAAGGCGGGCTGGATGGAAACCATGTTGGGCTGGATGGTCCCCTTGAGCGTGTTGCCGAAATTGTCGTGGGCCGAGGCCTGGAAACCGTTGAAGGCCGCCCCGTCGAAGGACATGCTCCAGGCGTCATAGGTGTCCAGCATGAAGCCCACCTCCAGGCCGGCCAGGGGGCCCGTGCCGTCCACGGTGGCGGAGGCATAACCGTATTTGGCCCCGAAATAACTTTGGAAGGCCGGGGCGGAGGAGGGCAGGCCCCCCAGGCTGGCCGAAATGAGGCCGCCGTGGAGTTTCACCCAGATGCCGTAGTCGCGGAAGACCCGGGGATAGGGGTCGTTGCGTTCGGCCTCCCAGATCATTTTGGCCCGGAGGCCCTCGGCCAGCTCGCGAAGCTGGTAGTTGTCGGGATGCCAGCGGAGGCTCTGGTCGAAGGCCGGGACGGCCCGCATGGGCTGGTTGGAGAGGTAATAGTCGAAGCCCAGGATCTGCCAGGCCTTCCAGTTTTGGGGGTCGGCGCGGACTTCGGCCTGGAGGTAGGGGATGGAATCCATGTAGTCCTTGTGGGCGTAGGCGCCGAAGCCCTTCACGTAGTCGCTGTCGGCGGTATCGGCCCAAAGGGGGGGAGAAGCCAGGGCGATCAGGAGGACCAAAGCGGTTTTACGGGCCGACATAGATTTCCCCATCGAATCGGTAAAAACAATTCCAGTATATCGGCCGGCCCCCACAAAGCCAGGCGGTTCGGGGGAATGAACCGGTCATTCGTTTTGCGAATCCACCCGGGCGCCGGTATTCCGGACCCACATGGGGTATTTGATCCGCTCCAGGGCGCTGTCTTTGGTAAAGGCCTTGAAATCGGCTTCGGACATTTGGGAGGCCTTCTCCCGGGTGAGGGCGAGGACTTCGGGCCGGGGCTGGAAAGCCGCCTCCCGGCCGGCCGGGGCGTGGGTGTTATAGGGGCAGGCGGTCTGGCAAAGGTCGCAGCCCGCCAGGTAGCCGTGCAGGGCCGATCCGGGCGGCAGGGCCGAGCGGTGTTCCAAGGTGAGATAGCTGATGCATTTGACGGCGTTAAGGAGGCCCGGTTCCTCCAGGGCCCCGGTGGGGCAGGCGTCCAGGCAGGCCGTGCAGGTCTTGCAGAGGTCCTCGACCGGTTCGTCGGGCCCCAGTTCCACGTCGGTGAGGATCTCCCCCAGGAAGAGGAAGGACCCGAAAGTCTTGTTCAAGAGCAGGGTGTTCTTGCCGGTCCATCCCAGGCCCGCCGCGGCCGCGTAACTGCGCTCCAAGACCGGGCCCGTGTCGACGTAAGCCTTGGCCCTGGCTCCCGGAACCAGTTCCCCGCAAAGGTACCCGGCAAGGGCCTCCAGTTTTTCACCGAGGACCTCATGGTAGTCCCGGCCCCAGGCGTAGCAGGAGACGGGATGGTTCTCCAAAAGCGGGTAATGCTGGGGCTGGGGGTTGTAGCTGAGCCCCACGCAAAAGACGGACTTGGCCCCGGGCAGGAGCGACTGGGGGTTCCCCCTTTCTTCCTTGCGGCGTTCCAAATAGTTCATTTCGCCCGCATATCCCTTTTGGAGCCAACCGAGAAAAGAGGAGTAATTTCCGGGAGGGACGGCGGCGGTGGCGCCGCAAAGCTCAAAACCTAGTTCTCGTGCTTTTTGCTTGAGCTTTTGAGTAATTTCAATTGAATTCATCAGCCCATTATCCATCAAGAAGTTGGCGGCTCACAGTTCGCAGTTGGCAGCAAAGGCTTTTGTCCCCTCAGTTTTAACTTTGCTGTGAACTGCCGACTGCCAACCGTGAACTGTCTTTAGCCGTGCTTGAAATGCGAATAGGTTTGGAGGAGCGCGCTCAAGGAAGACAGGACGAGGATGAGCAGCACCAGCTGCCGCAGGTGGGACGGGACGACGGAATAAATCCCCAACGCCAGGGCCACGACGGCCCAGGAAAAACCGATCCAGATCAGTTCCTTCAGTCCGGCGCGGCGGTTATGGTGCTGTTTTATTTTGAGGGCGAATTGCTCGGGCGTGAAACGCTCCTGGGTGGTCCGGTTGTCCGCCTGCCCCCCGAGGGTCCGCAGGAGGATATCCACCAGGAAAACCTGGAGCTCCGCGGCGGCCGCGGGGGCGTCGCGGGAAACAAGGGCCGAGTAAACTTCCTTGTCCGGGTCGTAGGAAAGCAGGCATTCGATTTCGGGCGGGCCCGGTTCGGAAAAACGGATGTTTTCCCATTCCCGGTCCTGGCCCTTCAGGTGGACCTCCACCGGGATGCCCCGGCGGTGCAGCTCCTCCAACAGCTCAAAGGCCGAGGGCTGAAGCTTCTTCTCAGGGGTCAGGATATATTCGGCCATACGGGCTCCACGGAGGTCCGTAAAATAAAAAAGCAGGGGCGAGGATAGCCCCTGCCGGAAACCAAAGAAGGCGGTTTTACTTGGCGGCGGCCGCGGCCTGCCGGTAAATGGGCGTCCAGCCCGACTGGTCCTTGAACAAACGCACGCATTGGATCTTCTTTTCGTCGGTCAGGTAAAAGCGGTGGTTGCGGTTGGCCGGGACCGAAATATAGTCCTGGGGTTCCACGATGATCTTCATCCACCTGTCGTCCAGGCTGCGGATTTCGAAGACGCCCGAGCCGTCCAGGACGAAGCGCACTTCGTCGTCGGTATGCAGGTGCTCGCCCACGAACTTGTCGCAAAGGGCCTGGAAGTTGGGCATCTCGGCCCACATTTTCACCTGGTCCATGGTGACGTAGCCGTTTTCCTTCATGATGGCTTCCAGGGGAGGCTTGTAGGCGGACTCCTCGGTGGGGAGCTGGCGGTAAGTGACTCCCTGCGTGTTCAATTCTTCCGCCGTGATGTTCTTGCCTGTCTCCAGCCAGATCGCTTTCATGCGTCCTCCTTGTTAATCCAACGAAATCCCAAGCTGTTTCATGCGGCCCGCGGCCTCGAAAAGGTAGTCGTAGCATTCGGCGTGGGTCTTGGCCTGTTTCCAATCCTTGCCCCAGACATAGACCCCGTGGCGCCGGACCAGCACCGCGTGGCTCTTGGGGTTGTTTTGAATGGCCTCGGCCAGCGAATCGGCCAGGTCGCACTCGTAGGCGGTGTTCTCGATGATGGGGACTTCCAGGGTGTCGAAGGCGCCGTAGCCTTCCACGCCCTTCTGCATTTCCATGTTCTTGATGCGGAAATTTTTGTCGAAGAGCATGGTGGCCGTATTGGCGTTCACCGAATGGCTGTGCAACACCGCGCCTGCGTTGCGGATCTTATAGGCGTGCATGAAGAGGGGCGCGCATTGGGAGAGCTTGAGGCCCTTGCCCGGTTCCTCGACCGCCATGCCCCCGGCGTCCAGCACGAAAATGTCTTCCGGTTTCAGGCGTTCCTTCTGGACCCCGCTGGGGGCCATATAGATGAAGCCGTCTTCCTTGATGGAAATGCCGCCGCCGGTGCCCGAAGCCCAGCCCAGGTTATAGAAGTTACGGCAGAGTTCGCAGACCAGCTCGCGGGTTTTCTTGGAAGAGGCCGAGGAAGGAGTCTTCTTTGCTTTAGGATTTTTTTCCGTCAAAATCGCTTTCATTGAGGATTTAATTATCAGTTATCTTATGGACAGCGTCAAGGGGAAGCCGAGTTCATGGCGTTGAAGCGAAGGAGACAAGGATGCCGTATTACCAATCCACCCATTCCCTCTCGGTGGCCGCGCCGGCGGAAAAGATTTACGAAGCGTTGACGAACTGGCCCCTGCGCGCCCAATGGCGGCGGGGGATCGAGATCCACTGGGAAGGGGACGCTAAGGCCTTCCGGGGCCAGACGGTTTCCTTCAAAGTCAAAAGGCCCTTCTTTTCGTATTCTTTCTCCTTCCGTATTTCGGGACTGGAGCCTCCCCGTCGGCTTTACATGGAGTACACCGGCAGGCCCCTGAAGGGCCGGGCGGCGGTGGAAATCGTCCCGGAGGAAAAAACCTGCCGGGTGGACTTCCATTGGATGAAAGTGGAGCCGGAGGGGTGGATGGCCAAGCTTTATTTCGCCCTGGGATTGGGTATGCGCACCCACCGTTTGAGAACCCGGGAAACCTTAAGGATGCTGAAGGAATACCTGGAAAAATAAGTCTTTATTGATTTGGCGCTTCTTGTCCCCCTATCATTACCTTCCTATTTTGATGTCACCACTTACTTAAACGATGCGGAGAGAACCATGAGCAACCTCAGCCAAGACCAGATCAAGCGCTACACGCGCCACATCCTGCTTCCCGAAGTGGGCGTGACCGGCCAGAAGAAACTCCTCGACGCCAAGGTCTTGGTCGTGGGCGCGGGGGGCCTGGGATGCCCCATCTCCCTTTACCTGGCCGCGGCGGGCGTGGGCACCATCGGCCTGGTCGATTTCGACACGGTGGACGCTTCCAACCTCCAGCGCCAGGTTCTTTTCACCACCGAGGACGTGGGAAAGCCCAAGGTGGAAGTGGCCGCCAAGCGCCTCAAAGCCCTGAACCCGGACGTCACGGTGAATACCTACCAGGTGGCCCTGAAGAGCGACAACATCATGGACATCCTGAAGGATTACGACATGATCATCGATGGGACGGATAATTTTCCGACCCGCTACCTCACCAACGACGCGGCCGTTCTCCAGAAGAAAGCCAACATCTACGGCTCCATATTCCGGTTCGACGGGCAGGTGACGGTGTTCAAGACCCCCGAGGGCCCCTGCTACCGCTGCCTTTACCCCGAGCCGCCCCCCCCGGGCGAGGTTCCGTCCTGCGCCGAAGGCGGCGTCATGGGCGCCATGGTGGGGACCATTGGGGCCATCCAGGCCACCGAGGCCATCAAACTCATCACGGGCATCGGCAAGCCCGCCATCGGCAAGTTCGTCATCTACAACTCGCTGGACATGCAGTTCCGCAACCTGAAGCTGCACAAGGACCCCAGCTGCCCCATCTGTGGGACCAACCCCACGATCAAGCAGTTGATCGACTACGAACAGTTCTGCGGCATGAAAGTGGAGGATACCCAGACTAAACAGGTGGCGGTGGCCAAGGACGAGATCGACCCATTGGAGCTCAAGGTGAAGATGGACGAGAAGCAGGACTTCTTCCTCCTGGACGTGCGCGAGCCCAACGAGTACGAGATCGCCAACATCAAGGGCGCCACCCTGATCCCCCTTTCCCAATTGCCCAACCGGTTCCACGAACTGGACAAGGTCAAGGGCAAGGAGATCGTGGTGCATTGCAAGAGCGGCGTGCGAAGCCGCAAGGCCATCAACTTCCTTAAAACGCAGGGCTTCGACCATTTGGTCAACGTGGCCGGGGGCATCCTGGGCTGGAGCGACCAGGTGGACTCGTCGGTCCCGAAGTACTGAGGCTTATTTCTTAGGCAGGCGGGGTTTGGGCGGGGGTTCGACCTCGCCCGTCAAGAGCCCGGCGGGTTGTACGGGCATCCGCTGGGGCGCGGGCGCGCCGCCGGTAAGAAGCTCCTTCCCCGTCTCCTCTTCCCTTTCCGGCAGGCTCAAGCGGATCAAATTCAACTCTTCCATGCGGGCTTCCAGGCATTTGGCCAGGGGCTCGTCCGATTTGGCGTTCGAAGCTTCCCGGTAGGCTTCCGAAAGGGGGCTCTTGGCCTCCACCTTCTGGAAGAACTCCTTGGATTGTTCCGGACCCAGGCCGATGGCGATGCCCTGCACGGCCTTGCGCTGCCAGTCGCTGATCTTGGAATAGAAATCCTTCTCCCCGGCGTGCCGGAAGATCAGGCTGCCCTCCTTCATCAGGTGTTCCAGGTAGGCCCGGAAAAAGTTCACGGACGTCAGGTCGAACCTCTTCTTGCGTTCCACCGAGTAGTCCATGGTTGAAACCCAAAGAACGGCCAGCCAGCCGATGGCCCAGCCGTACCAGGGGATTTGGGTGAGCCAGTCCACGAAGGGCAGGGTGGAGGCGGGCGGTGGAAAGCGGCCCAGGAACAGGGCCGCCCCCTGGAAAAAGGCGAGGACCAGGAATAAAAGCGGGCGTTGGAGGGAAAGCCTGAGGATTTCCCAGCGATCTTGAAGCCATTGGACCATGCGGAAATTTTACCAATGCCTTACGCCTTTCCGGGGGGTTTTTTCGGCTTCGAGGGCGTAAGATGCCCCGTCGGTCAACCATCGTCGGAGGGGGGAAGCATGAGCGCCATTATCGGACTGTTGATCTTCATCGGGGATATCTACGGTATTGTCATGACGATTCAAAGCAAGGCCAAAACGGACTCCAAGATCATCTGGGTCCTGCTTATTTTCTTCCTGCCGGTACTCGGGCTGATCCTGTGGTTCCTGATGGGGCCGGGGAAGAAATAAGCCGGGGAAATATTCTTTTTTACGGAAGGCTCCCTTAAAATAACCGCCGGGCCTGCCCGCCTAGACCCCCGGCAGGCCCTCAAGGGAGCCTGCGATGGAAGACGCCACCCAAAGAGCCTTGGAGGATTTGCGCCGCCTGCGCAACTGCCTGCAGGGCACCTTTTTCCTCGAGCGGCTCAAACTCACCGAGATGGAAAAGCTCATGTCGGTGATGAAAAAGCTCAAGGTCCCCGCCGGCTTCAACGTCTTCAAGCAAGGGGACAAGGGGGACACCTTTTACCTGGTTTCCAAAGGCCGCCTTTCCTTCTGGGTGCGCAAGGGGAAGGAAGAAAAAAAGGCCACCGACCTCCAGCCGCTGGATTATTTCGGGGAGACGGCCCTCATCAGCGACGCGCCCCGGTCGGCCACGGTCAAGGCCGAGACCGACTGCGAGCTTTTCATCCTCCGGAAGGACGATTTCCACGAAATCCTCATGGCCAATCCCTGGATCGCCGAGGAGATCCGGACCCAGATGGAACGCAAATCCCAGATCCGGAAACGGTCCTAATCCCCCCAAAGGAAAGTGATAATGGAAGCCGCGAAAAAGGAAGTCGGGCTGGCGCGGGTGGCCTTCGAGGGGAAGTTCAAGGCCTTCGTGGACTACCAGAGCCCGGAAGCGGATGTGCTTTCGCGCGAGAGGGACGCCATCCAGCTTTTCGCCCTGACCCTGGTGCGGGTCCTCTTCCTGCTGGGTGAAAACAAGCAGGCCCCCATGCTGCTCCAGTACCTGCAAACCGCCATGGGGGATACGGTGACCCCCAAGGGGCTCAACCGGCCCACCATCCTGGGCCAGGGCCAGGCCCTGGTGGAGGCCCTGCCGGAGAAGCCCGAAAGGCTCATGGTGCTTCGGCTGATCCAGGAAGAGGAAAGCCGGCTGGCGGAGATCACCCTGCCCATCGGGGACGAGGGCCATTACTACCCCGCCACGGTCATCTTTTATTTCCAGCACCTGATCCGTAACTTAAGCGAAGCCTCCCTTTTCTTTTTGATGCTGGTGTTGGGGGGGCTGATGGAATATTACGAGAAGATCGGCAAGACCAACGACCTGAAGGCCCTCACCGACGGGCCGGCCTACGGTTTTTCCACCGCCATCCGTTACATCAACGAGGAACGCCAGCGGCACAACCCGGGAACCAACTGACATGGCCTATCCACTGACGGAACAGACATCCGACCTTTTCCTCCAAACCTTCGGGGCAAAACCCGAGTTGACCGTCATGGCGCCGGGGCGGGTCAACCTGATCGGCGAGCATACGGATTACAACGAAGGTTACGTGCTGCCCATGGCGGTGGACCGGGGCGTGGCCCTTTCGGGGCGCAAACGGCAGGACCCCAAAATCATCCTCTACTCGGCTGATTACCAGGAGCAGGAGGAATTCACCCTCAACGCCATCCGGCACGACATCAGCCGGCCCTGGGCCAACTACCTCAAGGGCGTCGTCCTGCTTTTGAAGCAAAACGGGCTTCCGCTTGGCGGTTTTGAGGCGGCCCTGAAGGGGGACCTGCCCCAGGGCGGGGGGTTGAGTTCCTCGGCCGCTTTGGAGGTGGCCACGGCGGTCTTCCTGCAAAAACTCTTCAAGCTGGGCCTGGAGGACCTGGACCTGGTCAAGGTGGCCCAGCAGGCGGAGAACGAGTTCGTGGGCGTGCAGTGCGGCATCATGGACCAGTTCGCCTCCCATATGGGCGGAAAGGACCATGCCCTCTTCCTCGATTGCCGCAGCCTGGAGCATGACTGGGTGCCCTTGGGGACGGGCCTCAAAGTAGTGGTCTTCAACACCGGGGTCAAACGGGAGCTGGCCTCCTCCGATTACAACGTGAGGCGCCACCAGTGCCAGGAAGGGGTGAGAGCCTTTTCGAAGTTCCTGCCCGGGATCCGGTCCCTCCGGGACGTCTCCCTCTGCGATTTCGAGAAATACCAGGCCCAATTGGAACCGGTGGTCATGAAACGCTGCCGGCACGTGGTTTCCGAGAACCAGAGGGTGTTGGATACGGTGGAAGCGCTGAAGGCCAAGAATTTAGAGCGGGTGAAGGTCCTTTTCCGCGAATCCCATGAATCCTTGCGGGACGACTATGAGGTGAGCTGCCACGAGCTGGATGTGCTGGTGGAACTGGGCCAGGAGCACCCCCTTCAAAAAGGTTCGCGCATGACGGGCGGCGGCTTCGGCGGCTGCACGGTGCATTTGGTGCCCGCCGAGGAACAGGTGCAGGAAAACTTCATCTCCTTCGTTTCGGAAGGCTACCAGAGGCGCATCGGCCGCAAGCCGGAATACTATGTTTTCTCGCCTTCGGCGGGAGCGAAGTTCCTCAACCCAACTTGAGCAAGGAATACCAATGAAACCCACACTCCTGATCATGGCCGCGGGCATGGGCAGCCGTTACGGCGGCTTGAAACAGATGGAATCCATGGGCCCGGGCGGCACCACCCTCCTGGATTATTCGGTTTACGACGCCATCCGCGCCGGGTTCGGCAAGGTGGTTTTCATCATCCGGCACGACATCGAGGCGGATTTCAAGAAGCTGGTGGGGAAGAAATGGGAACCCAAGGTCCCGGTCCGCTATGTCTTCCAGGAATTAGCCATGATCCCGGACGGATTCCGCGTCCCCGAAGGCCGCCAGAAACCCTGGGGCACCGCCCACGCGGTTTGGGTGGCCCAAAGAGCGGTCCAGGAACCCTTCGCGGTCATCAACGCCGATGATTTCTACGGCCGCCATTCCTTCAAGGCCATGGCGGGATTCCTGAAGAAGATCAAAAAGAACGACGCGGCCACCTATGCCATGGTGGGGTTTCCCCTCTTGAAGACCCTCTCCGAGCACGGCACCGTGGCCCGGGGCATCTGCCGGATCGGGCCGGGGAGGAAGCTCAAGGAAGTGGTGGAACGCACCCAGATCGGCCAGGAAGGCCGCAAGGTCTTCCACTTGGACGACGCGGGGGAAAGGCATCCCCTCAAGGCCACCACGACGGTTTCGATGAACATGTGGGGTTTTACCCCCCGTCTTTTCGAACAGATCAACGGGCGGTTCGGCGTTTTTTTGAAAGCCAAGGGCGCCGAATTAAAGTCCGAGTTCCTCCTGCCCCGGGTGGTGGACGACGCCATCGCCCGGCGGGAAGCCTCCGTGAAGGTGCTTTCCACCAAGGACCAGTGGTTCGGGGTCACCTATCCGCAGGACAAGGAGCGGGTCAAGGGGGAAGTGGCCGAACTGGTGAAGAAAAGACTTTACCCCCAGGCCCTTATTTGAGCCGGGATAGGGTTGAAGCCTTCAAAAAGTTCTCCGCCACCTCGACGCAGTCGGGGTATTGGTTCCGCTTCACGACCTGCCGGTAGAAAATCCTCGCCTCCCTTTTCTTTCCCATTCCCGCCAGCGCGTTCCCGATGTTGAAAAGATAAAGGCTTTCCCGGGGATCCTTGCCCGAGGCGATGAGGAGGTATTTCATCGTGTGGGGCCAGTCCTCCTTGGTGGAATAGTAGGAGGCCAGGGAATTGTAGAAATAAGGGTCGTCCGGATAAAAAGTGATGGCCAAGCGGATCAAGCGGTGGGCCTTGTCCCGGGCCTCCGCCTGGTCCTGGCCCAGGTAAAAGGCGATGGGTTCCCGCAACCGGGGCGGGATGGCGGTGGAAAGGGGAAGGAACTTCGGGTCCACCCACTTCAGGTTCCGCCGGTTTTTGTCCATGTATTGGAGGCCGTTGGCCAGGGTGTCATATTGGGCCTGGAAATCACCCGAGTCCTGGAAGAGGCGGGAAAGTTTGAAGTAAAGGTCCAGCCGCCAGGGGCATGAAAAGAGGGCCTTCTGCCAGCAGGTGACGGCCTGGGACATCAAGGGCCGGTCGAAATAGGCCGGGTTCGACAGCGGAGGATCGGAGGGGGCCACCGGGGCCTGGAACCATACCACCGGGGTTTGCAGCGCCGGCGGACGGGAAAGGGCGGGGGCCTTGTCCTGCGCCTTGAGGTAGTAATAGTCCCCGGCGGCGATGAGCCATTCCACATCGCCGCTGTCGGATTGGTGCCAGTCCCCAAGGGTTTTTTCCATGCCGGCGAAATCCTGCCGGTCGAATTGGGTATTGAATTGGGAAGGGTAATCGGACCCGCCATGGCAAAGGCCAAAGACCGCGAAAAATAAAAACAGGACCAACCGTTTCATTTCGGAATTCTACTATTGAACTCCGTGGAAAGGGGTCAAAATTTCCGGGGGTGCTTGAGCCGCAAATGCAGCCCCACGCCGTCGCGGATGGGCAGCATGGAAGAGGCGAAATTGCGGTCGTTCCAGAACAGGCGGGTGTATTTCAAGATGGCCCGGGTGGACGCGTCCGGGTTGGGATGGGCCACCTTGCCCGACCACAGAAGGTTGTCGGTGATGACCATGTTGCCCGGCTTGATGCGGTGGTCGATGGCGTGGTAGGCGTCCGGGTAGCCTTCCTTGTCGATGTCGCAGTAGTAAATGTCGAAGTTGCCCGGGGTCTTGGCCAGGGATTCCAGGGCATCGCCCATGTGGAAGCGGACTTTTTTCAACAACCCCGCCTTCTTGAAATAATGCTGGGCCAGTTTGGTGTTTTCCGGATCGGCGTCGGTGTGGTGCACGATGCCGCCCGGCGGCAGGGCCAGGGCAAACCAGAGGGTGGAATAACCGAAGCCCGAACCCAGTTCGAAAATCCGCTTGGCTTTGGAAACCTCGGCCAATTGGAACAGCACCCGCCCGACTTCGCAATTAACGATGGGAAAATTTTTCGACTCGCCGTAGGCCTGCATTTCCCGCAGGACGGGGTGGTCCACCCGGGCTAAGTGGTAGAGGTATTTTCTGACCGGCTCCTGGAAGATGGCCATGTGGAGGCTCCTTTGGAATTGGACGGCCCGAAGGCCGCCATGGCTAAAGCGCGTTGTTGGATAATCCGGGTGGAACCCGCCCCACAGCCCTTCGATTTCACGGCTGCTAACGATTCCTGTTCAGAAAATAAACAAACGGCAAAGGAAAATAAAGAAAAAGCCGACCGATTTTTGGGAAAGGCTTACCCTGAATGGTCCGGGCTTGCAAAGAGTGGCCGGTAGGCGTGGGAAGTCCGAAACGGGTGAAACGAGCAGAACCACTAAAATCGCTATGAGAAAGACAACCCTCAAGCCGGAATGGATGGAAAGTTTTGAGGGAAGGGAAATCCGCGGATTAAGGATTCAATTCCCGGAACCAATAAACGAGATAGACCGTCCCGGCGAGGATGACCACCAGATTGAAGAGGCTGGAGATGCCGTGGGCCTTGCCGAACTCCCGGGAAAGGGTGTCCACCTTGGGCTGGTCCTTCACCTCTTCGGCGGCCTGCCGTTCCACCCGCAAGGCGGCCACCTTGGGGCCGATCCAAAGCCCTTGGCCCAGTGAAAAGAGCAGCATCAGGCAAAGGGCGGTGATTTTCACGCAGTCCTGGCTCACGTAATTTTTGAGGGGATGCAGCAGGTGGAAAGTGACGACGAGGAGGATTCCACAGACATAGCTGATCCAGTAATAGGCGGGGAAGAGGTGGCTTTGCACTTCCCCGAAAAGCTGGCGCGGGAGCGTTTTAAAGAGGACGGGGGCCTGGATAAAAGTGAAATAAAGCAGGGTCCCGTACCAGAAGATGAAGGTGAAGAAATGGATGAAGCGCAATAAGGCCATGGGTTCCTCCTTAAGGACGACCGCCATTTTACCCTCATTTGGCTATTTGGCGCCGGGCGAAGCCCGGTTAAGGAAATGAGGGTGACACTATTCTCGTTATTTGGGCTAAAGCCCTTTGCTAAAGATGAACAGTGTAAGCAGGGCAAAGGATTGTTTTCAACGCGTCCCCGCTATAATGCGCCCCCATGGAAACCCGGAAAAAAGCCAGGATTGTTTTTCCCAGGACCGGCCAGGAATGTGAAGTGGACCTGGACGACACCTTGGCGGACGCCACCTTCCGCTACGACCTGCCCATCCGCTACCGTTGCGAGCGGGCGGTTTGCACCACCTGCCTGGTGGAAGTGCTGGAAGGGGAAGGGAACCTTTCGGAAATGGGAGAGCGGGAAAAGCAAACCCTCGCCGCCATCAAGGCCAAACCCAACTGGCGGCTTTCCTGCCAGGTTTCAGTGATGGGGGACGTAAAGCTGGACTATATTCCGATCACGGACCCGCGGCGCAGGCCCGACGAGCCGCCGCTTTTTTGAACACCGCCCTTTTAAGAAACGACCGGCAATTGTTCCCGCAAGTGCAGGTATTCCTCGACGCCGTGCAGGATGCCCTTGAGGTCCCCATCGGTCACTTGGCGCACCACTTTTCCCGGAACTCCCAGGACCAATGAACGGGGCGGGATGACCTTGCCCTCGGTCACCACCGCACCCGCGCCGATGATGCACTCATCGCCGATGTGGGCGCCGGTCAGGATGACCGACCGGATGCCGATGAGGCAGCGGTTGCCGACGGTACAGGCGTGCACGCAAGCCTGGTGGCCCACCACGCAATCCTCCCCGATGACGGCCGGGTAACCCGTGTCGGTATGGAAGACGGACCCGTCCTGGATATTGGTGCGGCGGCCCACTTGGATGGCCGCCATGTCGCCCCGCAAAACCGCCCCGGGCCAGAGGCTGACGTCATCCCCCAAGGCCACTTGGCCGATCACGACCGCCCGGTCGTGGACACGGACGTTTTTTCCGAATTGGGGGCTGTGGTTTTGGTAGGGCTGGATCATGGGAGCCTTTACAGGTTTTCCAACACATCCACCGCGTGGCCCTTGACGCTCACGGGCGACCAGATCTTCTTGACCTTGCCGGCCTTGTCGATGATGAGGGTGGTCCGCACGATGCCCATAAATTCCCGGCCCATGAACTTCTTTTTTTGCCAGACACCGTAGGCCTTGAGCATCTTTTTGCCCTCGTCCGAGAGGAGAGTAAAGGGCAGTTTGTATTTGTCCTTGAAGGTCTGGTGTTTCTTGACCGGGTCGGCGCTGACGCCCAAGACCACCGCGCCCTTCTTTTTCACGGCGCCCCAGTTGTCCCGGAAATCGCAGGCTTCCTGGGTACAGCCCGGTGTCATGTCCTTAGGGTAGAAATAAAGGACGACGGTCTTTCCCTTGAGATCCGCCAAGGACACCTTTTGTCCCTGGTCATCGTCTAATTCAAACATCGGGGCTTTCTGGCCTTCTTTCAGCATGGTTCACCTCGCGGGATGGAAATGGGGGCCATCATTGGGGAGAGCCCTTTTGAATGCAAGTTCTGGAAGAAGGGAAGGGGTGATTCCCTTTAAAAATGGGCCTTTTAAACGTAAAATTTGTGTAAAAGTTGACACAAATGAGACATAAATGTCCTTATTTTTATCGTTTTGAGATTCTCGTTTAACCCTTTTGTTTAAGAAAAACCTTATTTTTAGGCCTTAATTCCTGGCCTTTGATATTTTTTATGTAACCTAAAAGGTACAAGAGGTATATTCAATCGTACCAACTCATCCATATTATCCACCCCAAGTTTTAACCTCATCAACGAGGGCTTCAAGTTAAAGGAGAAAGAATATGAACTTCTACTTTTCACTCTTCCAACTCATCGAGACCGTGGAGCGCCTGGAGCGGGATGTGCAGCATTTGGCCGGAAGGGCCCTTCGAATCAGCCCCCGGGACGCCCGGGCCAACCGGGAATTGCTGGAGCAATGCGAGAGCAAGATGCATGAAGTGAAGGTGCTCCTGAACAACAAGACCCACATCAGCAAGATCACCCTGCGCAAGGCCGCGCTGCTCTTCCAGATCCTGGAAATCTTCTACCGCCGGATGCTGCACCTGGCTTCGGCCACTTCCAACGTGGGCCCGGACGACGATCATTCCCTGAAGGCCGTCTGGCAGATGCTTTCCCTGGCCCAACAGCATTACCAAGGCCTCGCCAAGATCCTCTTTGAACTGACGGGCATCCCGGTAAGCCTCACTTTGAACGGCACCCCGGAAATTTCTTCCCACGACCTGCCGGCCATCCTCCAAAAGGAAGCGGCCTATCAGCAGGAGGGCCTCAAGCTCCTGGAAAAGGCCATCGAAGTCTTCGGCGAGGAGCAGGACCTGGCGGAACAATTGGCCCAGATCCGGAAGGACCTGTTGGATATCAAGAAGCGCATGAAGCATTTCTCCGCCGGACAAGGGTTGGAAAAACCCGAAGCCGCCAAGCTGGAAAAGGCGGCCGAGAAGGCCGAGCCGGCCGCTCCCGTCAGGTAACGGCCCCAGGGTGAAAAAGTTGAAAATGGAGCGGAGGGGGCTGCTTCCAGGGCCCTTTCCGCTTTTTTATTTCCGGACCCTTTCCTCGGGAGGCCAGGCGTGAGCCCCCGCCGCTTCCGTCCCCCGGCCCTTTACATGAAGGCGCCCTTCCTCCAAAACGTCCTGGACGGCATGGCCGAGTCGGTGAAGATCATCGACCGCAGCTACCGCCTGGTTTACGCCAATTCCACCTCGCGCAAGAACCTGGGGAAGGACCTCAACGAACTGCGCGGCCGCTCCTGCCACGAGATGTTCTACGGCTTCAAGGAAAAATGCTTCTTCTGCAACATGGGCAAGGTCTTCGAACAGGGCCAGTCCGCCACCACCTACTGCACCCTGGCGGTAAAGGGCGCCAACCGCGAATTCGAGGTTTCAGTCTTCCCCCTGAAGGGCGCCAACCAGCAGGTGGACTACGCGGTGGAAGTGGTGCGGGACATCACGCCCCTGTCCAAGGGCGGGGCCCTTCCCCAGAACGCCGGCAAGATCGCCAGCCGGGACAAGAGTTTCGCGCTGGCCTTCGACAACATGGCCCAATGGGCCGAGGACGAGTGGCCGGTGCTTTTGCAGGGCGAGAAGGGCACGGGCAAGAAGTCCTTCGCCCAGGCCCTGCACCAGCGCAGCCGCCGCGCGGGCGGCCCCTTCCGCATCTTCCACTGCATGGACAACGCCGGGGAGGAAGGCTGCGACGGCCTTTTCGTTCCGGGCGGCGCCTGGGAAAAGGCCCGGGGCGGGACCCTTTACCTGGACGGCATCTGCCGCCTGGGAGACGGCACCCAGAAGAAGCTGGCGGAAATCCTCTCCGCGCCCGCCGATGACAACAACCCCCGCGTGGTGGCAGCCACTTCATTGGATATCCTCGCCCTCGTGCAGGAGGAAACCATCCGGCTGGACTTCTACAACCGCTTCGCTTCCCGCGTCCTGCGCCTCCCGGCCTTGAGGGACCGCAAGCAGGACCTCCCTTTCCTCGCCCAGCATTTCATTGAGACCTACCGGGTCCTGACCGGATCGCCGGCGGAGAAACTGGGGCCCGAGGCCATGGTGCAGCTCATGACCTACGCCTGGCCGGGCAATATCCGGGAACTGGAAACCCAAATCGAACGGGCCTGCCTTTTGGCCACCGGCCCCCAGGTCGGGAAGCTGGACCTGCCTATCGAGGTGCCCAAGAAGGAAAAGCTCGACGACCTTTTGGACACCACGGAAAAGGCCTATTTGGTCGACGTCCTTTCCAAGACCCACGGCAACCCGGGGGAAACGGCCCAGTTGTCGGGGCTCAACCTCAAGACCCTCCAACGCAAGATGAAGAAGCACGGCCTCAGGGCCGAAGATTTCCGGAACCTGCCTTAAGCAGTCGGCGGTCGGCAGCTTACAGTCGACAGCAAAATCACCGGCAAGAGGGTTCCTCCACATTTTCTTTGCCCCCTCACCCTAACCCTCTCCCTTCAGGGAGAGGGAAGTGTCGAAAAGCCATTTGTCCAGTCTCCCTCGCCCTTGAGGGAGAGGGCGGGGTGAGGGGTCATAAAAAATGATTTTCTTTCCAAATTCGTCCATGACAGAACCTCTGTCCGTTGTTCCTTGACGCTCCCCCGGCACCGTTTTAAACTGCCCCCTCATTCAATCCGGCGGGTGGAATTTCCCCAACCCCCATTCCAAAAGGAGTTTTCCGTGTCCTACAGCTACAAGGATGTCAAAGCGCCCCAGGGAGAAAAAGTCTCGATCAAGGACGGGGTGCTGAAGGTTCCGGACAACCCGATCCTCCCCTTCATCGAGGGCGACGGTACGGGGCCGGATATCTGGCGCGCCTCGGTGCGCATCTTCGACGCGGCGGTCGAAAAGGCCTATAAGGGCAAGAAGAAAATCTCCTGGTTCGAGGTCTATGCCGGCCAGACCGCCTTCGACAAGTTCCAGAACTGGCTTCCCGATGACACGGTGGAGGCCTACAAGGAATACCTGGTGGGCATCAAGGGCCCCCTCACGACCCCCGTGGGCGGCGGCATCCGTTCCCTCAACGTGGCCTTGCGCCAGATGCTGGACCTCTACGTCTGCCTCCGGCCCGTGCGGTATTTCCAGGGTGTGCCTTCCCCGGTCAAGCACCCGGAGAAGGTGGACATGGTCATCTTCCGCGAGAACACCGAGGACATCTACGCGGGCATCGAGTGGCAGGCCGGTTCCCCCGAGGCCAAGAAGGTCATCGAGTGGCTGCAGAAGGAAATGGGCGTCAAGAAAATCCGCTTCCCCCAGACCGCCGGCATCGGCATCAAGCCCGTTTCCAGCGAAGGGACCGAGCGGCTGGTCCGCGCCGCCATCGAATACGCCATCACCCACAAGCGCAAAAGCGTGACCTTCGTGCACAAGGGCAACATCATGAAGTTCACCGAAGGCGCCTTCCGCGACTGGGGCTACGGCCTGGCCAAGAAGGAATACGGGGCGGTGGAGCTGGACGGCGGGCCCTGGTGCAAGATCCCCGAGGGCAAGCGCGGCGCCGGCATCGTGGTCAAGGACGCCATCGCCGACATCACCCTCCAGCAGGTCCTCACCCGCCCGGATGAGTTCGACGTCATCGCGACCTTGAACCTCAACGGCGACTACCTGTCCGACGCCCTGGCGGCCCAGGTGGGCGGCATCGGCATCGCGCCCGGCGGCAACATCAACTACGTGACCGGCCACGCCATCTTCGAGGCCACCCACGGCACGGCCCCCAAATACGCCAACTTGGACAAGGTCAACCCGGGCTCGGTCGTGCTTTCGGGCGTCATGATGCTCGAGTACATGGGCTGGCAGGAAGCGGCCGACATGATCGTGAAGGCCCTGGACAAGACCATCGGCCAGAAGGTCGTCACCTATGACTTCGCCCGCCTGACCCAGGGCGCCAAGGAAGTGAAGTGCTCCGAGTTCGCCACCGCCGTCATCGGGAATATGGCCTGATCCGACGGGTTTGAAGGGAGGGGGATGCCCCTCCCGAAACCCTTCCCTAAAAGTGGTATAGTGTTGCCCGTATCCCATTTCCCATTATTTACAGGCGCCTATGCCCGATCCAAAGGCCAAATCCCAGGATACGCCTTCCCGGCGTAAGCTCCTCTTTTTGGGGGGCGTTTTCCTCGCCGTTTTTTTCCTGCCCCTGACCGGTTGGGTCTTAAACCGTATCTTCCAGCCCCTGCCTTTCGCCGATGAGGACGCCGGGGAACCCCAAGCCTGGCTGAAAAGGGAACAGTGGCTGGCCCAAGGACGCAAGAGCCCCGACGGTCTTCCCGCGGCCGCCCATTGGCTTGCCGCCCTCCAGCAGGCCCAAAAGCTTCCCCTCGTCCGGGGAAGTTCCCTCCGCCGGCCTTCGGGCGCCCGGCCCCTGGCGGGGGCGCCTTCCGCCCCCCCGCCCCTCGGCGGCTGCGATTGGACCGAGCAGGGGCCTTCGCCCCTGGTGGACGCCACCTACGGCAAGGTCTCGGGGCGCGTGACCAATTTGACCCTGGACCTCACCAGCGACCCCACGGGCAACACCCTCTACCTGGCCGCGGCCTACGGCGGCGTCTGGAAGACCACCAACGGCCTTTCGTCCTCCCCCAGCTTCACGCCCATCAGCGACATCCACCAGAGCCTGGCCATGGGGGCCGTCGGCGTGGACCCCAGCGTGTCACCCCCGATCCTTTACGTCGGCACGGGCGAGATCAACCAGGCGGCGGATTCCTATTACGGTACGGGCATTATGAAATCCGTGGACGGCGGCGGCACCTGGACCCTCACCACCACGGCCAACTCCGGGGCCATCTCCCTCTTGGGGCTGGGCTTCTCCAAGATATTGGTGGACCCCGCCAACCCGGCCACGGTCCTGGCCGGCGCGGCCTTCTCCATCTGCTGTGACCCGGGCATCAACCAGACCAATATGGGGCTTTACATCTCCACCGACGCAGGCAACAGCTGGACCCACCAGGCCACCATCGGCAGCCATTCCTGCACCGACCTGGTCTACGACCCTTCCAACCAGACCTATTACGCGGGCATCCGGGGCGTGGGCATCTACAAGTCGGTGGACCACGGCACCACCTGGACGCTCTGTGCCTCGCCCTTCGTGGGAGGCACCCCGCCCACCTTGTCCAACTTCGGCCGGGTTTCCTTGGCCGTTCGGGGGGGCAAGTTGTGGGCTCTTTTTACGGAAAGCATTACCTTTGATCTTTCCACACCCACTTCGGGACAAGACACGGGCCTGGCCGAGTCGGATGACAACGGCGCCACCTGGAACCCGGTGGGGGTGCCCAACGTCCCCGGCGGCAGCCTGGTGAACGCGGGGTTTGTCGGAGGCCAACCTCAAGGTCAATACGACCAATACCTGGCCGCGCCCCCCGGCTCCACGGCGCTTGTGGCCGGCGGTATCGACCTGTGGAAGGCCAATATCGTCAATGGCACCTCCACTACCTGGACGAACCTCAGCAACGCCTACACGGGCAGCCCCAGCAGCCACCCCGACCAGCACGCCTTCGCCGCGGTCAACGCCAATACCTGGTACATGGGCAACGACGGCGGGGTCTGGTCCACCACCAACGCGGGCGGCAGCATCAACGACCTCAATACCGACCTGGGCACGATCCAATACGTGAGCGTGAGCCCCGACCCCGCTTCCGCCACGGCCTTCATCGGCGGCGCCCAGGACAACGGCACCTCCCGGACCGCCGGGGGGCTTACCTGGCACGAAGCCTTCGGCGGGGACGGCGGCTACACGGACGTCAACCCTTCCACACTGGGCCAGTATTACGGCGAGCATTTCCGCGTAGGACTTTACCGCGTGGACAACTTCGGCTCGGCCTTCGTGACGGTGGTTGATGGTTCGACGATTACTGACTATTCGGCCTTTTATACTCCATATAAGGTCATCCCCGGAGCGGGTCCCACAGTCGTTTATGGAACCACGCGCGTTTGGGAAGGGCCGGGTACGGCTTCTCTTGGTGCGGGATGGAACCCCATCAGCCCGTTCCTTATCGGCAACAATGAGGGTCAGTTTATTAACGGCCTCGATGTGGCGCCCAGCAATTCCAACTATATTTATGCGGCTTTCAGCGATCTGAATGCGGGGAATTACACCGTTTTTATGACGGCCAACGGGGGCGGCAGTTGGACCAATATCTCGGCCGGGCTTCCCGGTACCCGCCCGGTCAGGGGCATCTCGGTGGACCCCACGAACCCCCTCAAGGCCTACCTGGGGGTGCAGGGTTTCGCCCTGGCTAACGGGTCGGGACACGTCTTTGAGACGACCAATGGTGGGACTTCCTGGACCGACATCACCGGCTCCCTGCCCGACGCGCCGGTCAACAGCGTCCTGGTGGACCCCCAGTTCCCGGGCGACCTTTACGTGGGGACGGACGTGGGGGTTTTCGTAACCCAGGACAACGGCACCACCTGGTCCCGGATGGGGAACCAGCTTCCCGATTCGGCGGTCTTCCAGCTCAAACTCTCGGTCACCTGTCCCCGCGTGCTCTCGGCTTCCACCTATGGACGGGGAGCCTGGACCATCTGCCCCCTGGATAATCCCAACTGTCCCACCAACACCCCGACCGACACCCCCAGCCCCACCGCCAGCTTCACCCCCACCTCCACCCCGACCGCCACGGCCACCACCAGCTTCACCCCGACCCTCACGCCGAGCCTTACCCCAACCTTCACCACCACTTTGAGCCCCACCGCCACCCCCACCCAAACCACGACCGCCACTCCTACCCTGACCCCGAGCGTGACGCCGACGCCGACCATTCCCAACACCTTGGCGCCCGTCATTTGGCCCAATCCCCTGCAAGGGGGTATTACGGCACCCCAACTCCAGCTTTCCTTCGCCACGACCGTCCACTCGCTCCAAATCAAGGTTTTCACCACCTCCTTCCGGAAGGTGAAAGAGTGGGACAGCCAGGAAATTCCCGCGGGCGTCCGCACACTGCCCTGGGACGCCGTGGACCAGAACGGAACGTCGCTCGCCAACGGCCTCTACTATGTGGTGGTGCAGGCGGACACCAACCGTTGGGTGGTGAAGTGGCTGATCTTGCGCTGATTTTTGGATCAAAAGACTTGTTAGCCACAGATGCATGGGATTCATGGGATAGACAAAAGATCCACCGACATCCTTTTTTCAAAAATGAAGTTGTATCAATTTGTTGCTTTTGGTTTTGAGCCATCCCATGAATCCCATGCATCTGTGGCAAAATTG
>JAJPJW010000158.1 GCA_021324075.1 Pseudomonadota bacterium
AAGCCGCCTTGGTAGCGCACGCGGCCCTTGAAGCCGGTGAAATCCAAGTGGCAATGGGCGTTGATGAACCCCGGCAGCAGGACGGTGTCGCCCAGGTCCAGCAGGCGTACCGAGGGGAGGAAGAAAAGATCCTTGCGTTTCCCCACTTGGAGGATGCGGTGTCCCTGGATGAGGACGAAGCCGTCCTCGATGGGCTGGGGCCTGTCCATCGTGAGGATATATTTGGAAAAAAGGACGAGGCGCTGGCTCATGGCCTATTAGGTTAGCACCGCCCAAAAAATGAATATAGGCAATTTTAGGGGTTTGATCTTTCAGGCAAGTATTGACCCCGCCCCCGGCCTTCCGTAAAGTAACGAAGTTCTATGCTCGACAATAAATTCCAAAAGTTCCTTTTCCATCTGACCAGCCTCGTCACCACTTGGTTTCCCCGGGCGGGGGCCTGGTTTTTCAACCACATCATTCCACCCATCCTTGGCAACAAGCTCGTGGTCAACTACGTCCGCGGGAAAAACCTCAAGAACATCCGCAGTGTCCCCCAATTCAAGAAAATCCTGGTGATCCCTGACATCCACATCGGGGACGCGGTGATGCTGCAGGGCGCGGTCCACGCTTTCCGGGATTTTTTCCCGGAAGCCCGGATTGATTACGTCATCAAGAAATCCATCGCCTGTCTTATCGAAGGCAATCCGGCCATTTCAAACCTCTATCCGGTCTTTACCGGCACCGTTTTTCCCGAGGCCAATGATGTCGAAAGCATCAAGAAACTGGTCGCCGAAAACCAGTACGACCTCTGTTTCAACTGCTCGCCCTTTTTCGAGGACGGCCGCCTTTTCCCCAAGGGCCAAAAACGGTTGGATTTCATGACCGTCGCGCCCCAATTGGTGCGAAACGACATCGACCAGACGGGCCTCAACCACTTCCTTTTCCAATCCTACATTTTCGCGGAAAAGCTGCTGAAGGAAACCGTTCCGTCGCTTCCTCAAAGGCCCTTCCCCGGGGTGCCGGTCTATCTTTCGGATGAGGCCCTTGAAAAGGCCGGGGCCCTGCTGAGGGAGGCGGGTATTCCGGGGGGCAGGCCCATCATTTTCCTCAATCCGGACACCGCCTCGCCCTATACCTTGATTCCCTACGAGTACCAACTCGAGCTTCTGAAGAAGTTCCTATCCATGGATTGTGCCGTCCTATTGGGAACCGCCTTCACCCATAAGGACATGGAAAAAAGGCTTTTAGAAGCCCTGTCGGACGACGAAAAGAAGAGGGTTGAGATCGTCCCGTCCACCCTTCCCATCGACGCCTATGCGGCCCTGGTGGATTTGGTGGACGTCTTCGTTTCCGGGGACACCGGCCCCCTGCATATCGCGGCCGCCCGCAAATGCTCCAAAACGGGGAACGTGAAGTTCAGGAACAAGACCTTTGTGATCTCGGTCTTCGGCGCCACCCCGGCCCGGATGTCGGGTTATGATTCCACCAACCCCCTTTTCCCGCCCGCCAACCAGGATGTCTGGTCGAAAACCTATGTTTCGGAGAGCCCCTGCCGGAATATCACCTGCGTGAACAAGATGGCCAAGACTTGTGAAAAGGTGAGGTGCTACGAGAAGTTGGATGTGGAGATGATCGTTTCAGACATTCAAAAACACCTCGGCGCCTTAAAGACACCGGCTACCGCTTAAACCCCGCCAACCCTAACGGGTGACGTAATTTTCCATCTTCTCAAACTTGTCGTAGGGCCTTTTGTCGGTCGATAGGCGGCCCTGGGTCTTGAGGACTTTCAACTCCTCGTGGGTGGGCTCCACCAGGTAGGTGGAAGGCGTGAAGTAATCGAAAGAAATCCCCTGCTTTTTCATCTTCTTGATGTTGGCTTCCATCAGTTTCAATGAAATAGGTGAGGAGGAAGCCATCCGATAGGTCCAGCCCATGCCGAAGCAGGGCATGTCCACCCGGGCGGTGAGGATGTTCGGGAAGACCGAGCGGAAGGTCTTGTAGATCGTCGCAAAGGATTCGGGAAAGAGGTAGTAGTTGTCCGTGTGGATGGCGATCAGCCCCTTCGAGTTCAGGCGCTTCTTGCAAAGCCGGTAGAATTCCTGGGTGTAGAGCATCTTCGAAGGGCCGTGGGGCTCGGTCAGGTCGATGATGAGCACGTCGAAGGTTTCGGCGTGGTCCTCAAGCCATTTGCGGGCGTCTTTATAAATGATTTGGACCCTTTTGTCTTTCAGGCACTTGTCGATGACGGGGTAGTTCTTGCGGCAAAAGTCCACCACGCCCTTGTCGATCTCCACCATGAGGATGCGCTTCAGGCCCTTGAACTTGACCGCCTCCTCGATGGCGAAACAATCCCCCCCGCCGATGATGCAGATGCTTTTCGGGTCGCGGTGGGCCAAAAGCGGGGCCGATACCAGGTATTGGTGGTAGCGGTTCTCGTCCCCGTTGGAAATCTGGATCTTGCCGTCCAGGAAAAGCATGGTGCCGAAGGTTTTGTCCTTGAAGATCTCCATGGACTGGAAAGGGGTCTTCCCTTTGTAAAGCGAGCGGCCCTTGTAAACATGCCCAAAACTATCGGTCGTCCATTCGGTCTTGATGGCCATGAAGCTTTCTCCTCGAGGAGGGGTTCAGGAATGGGGGGATTATAGCCGAAACGGCCGGATTCCAAAGGGGGTTCAAAAGGGACGGACTTGTTAATTGTTAACGATTGTAGGTATAGAAAGTCTGGAGGTAAACGGGGGTACCTACCGGCCGGGCTTCGGCTTCCACGGGCCTCACGGGAACATCCAAGGCGCCGGACCTCAAATCGTTGACGATCTTCACCAGCTTGGGGTTGCGGGGGTTGATCTTGAGGCTCTCCTCGAAGGCATCCAGGGCCCCATCCTTGTCCCGCATCTCAAAATAACAGTACCCCGCCATTTGGTAGGATTGCCAGAAATTCCAATTGCCGTCGATGGCCAATTGGAACCTTTCCAAAGCGGCTTCGTAGCGGCCCTTCGAGTAAAGGTCGAGCCCTTTGCGATAGTCGTTTTCAGGTGTTATCTTGACTCCCGCCGCAGAAAAAACCGGGACCAGTAGGAGAAGCGCCGCGGCCAAAAAGAAATGTTGGGGGATTTTCATCGAGCAACCTTTTGTCTTCTGCAATCGGCCTAAAACGATTTCAGTAAAGGATGGGGCTTCCCAACCCTTGCCGTATGGCAATGATCATACACCCCTTTGGGGTTCCTGAATCCAGTCATTTCCCAGGCAAAAAAGGGCTTTTTACCATCGCTTTATAGACCCCGATCACCCGATTTAATCCCGCGATTTTAAGGCGGTTAGGAACGGACTAGCGTTGGACCGGCTTGCCGTGGACAGCGGTGATCGTGGAATGCATACCGCCTCGGGTGGCGAACTGGCCCGTAACCCGGCACCATTTCGGTTTCGCGGCGGCCACAAAATCCCGGAGCATGCGGTTGACCGCGTTCTCATAAAAAATGCCGACGTTCCGGTAGGCCAGGATGTAGCCCTTGAGGGATTTGAGTTCCAGGACATGCTTGATCGGCTCGTATTCCAAGATGATAGTCCCGAAATCCGGCAGGCCCGTCTTGGGACAGACCGCTGTGTATTCAGGGATCTCAATCCGGATGGTGTAGGCCTGAAAGTGGTTGGGAAAAGTTTCGATGCCGGGGAGTTTGAGGCGGAGCCCCGACTGGGCATGTGCGTCGTTATATTCTTTCATTTTCCTTTTCCCCAAGCATGAATAAAGTAAACATCAAACCAGACATGGACATTGAGCTGTGCGATTTTTCTAGCCTGAACAGGCGAGATTGTTGGCCCGCCATGTCCTGACTGCGAATCCCAAAGACAACAAATATCAACACTGCAAGTTGCTTGTATTTTTCGAAACTCTTTTTTCCTTTTTACCAACCGGTCCAAAATCCAATCAAAATGCCTGCGAGAATCTTTGGATTCGACCTTGTGCTCAGAGCACAAAAACCAGCCGTCCATTTTATAAAAGGAAGTTGTTTTCGAGCCCCTGCGCCTTGGTTTTTTTGCACCTTTAACGATTACTTCCGTAGGTTTTACTTTAAGTAACCTCGTTACTTCGGAAAGAGATATTTCCTTTGGATAAATTCGAAGAGTAACGTAGGTCTCTCTGCAAGTTGGATAATCATCGCTGTATTTTTTGAGATAAAAATCGGACATTTACTCTAATTCTTAATTTACCAAATCATAAAAAGTATTGCGCTGGTGGGGCTCATAGCCCATCTCGGTGATCAGGCGCCGCATTTCCTCGACGCTCATCAGGTAGCGCAAGCCCGTGGAGGCCACCACGTTTTCTTCCAGCATGATGCTGCCCAGGTCGTTGGCCCCGTATTTCAATCCAACCTGGCCGATCTTCTTTCCCGGGGTGACCCAGGAAGCCTGGAGGTTCGGCAGGCAGTGGTTGAGGATGATTCGCGATAGGGCCAGGGTCTTCAGGTATTCCTGCCCGCTGGCGCTCTTCAAGCCCAGGCTCTCGTTGCCCGGCTGGTAGAGCCAGGGGATGAAGCCCAGGAATCCGCCCGTCTCCTCCTGCAGTTCACGGACCCGGAAGATATGCTCAATGCGGTCTTCGACGGTCTCGACATGGCCGAACATCATGGTGGCGGTGGAGCGCATGCCCAGGGAATGCACGTCGCGCATGACGCCCAGCCATTCCTCGGTAGAGGCCTTGAGGGGCGCGATTTCCTTGCGGACGCGGTCGACCAGGATCTCGGCCCCGCCGCCCGGCATGGAGTCCATGCCCGCTTCCTTGAACTTCTTGAGGATTTCCTTCACCGGCATCCCGAAGACCCCGGAAAAGTGCACCAGCTCGGGAGGCGAGAAGGAGTGCAGGGTGATGTCGGAATGCGCCTTCTTGACCTTGGAGAGCATGTTGATATACCAGTCAAAGGTCAGGTCCGGATGGTGGCCGCCCTGGAGCAGGATCTGGGTGCAGCCCTTCTCCTTGGCTTCGGTGATCTTGTGGATGATCTTATCCGCCTCGTTGACGTAGCCTTCCTTGTCACCGGGTTCGCGGTAAAAGGCGCAGAATTTGCAGTAGGTCACGCAGACGTTGGTATAGTTGATGTTGCGGTCGATGAGGTAGGTGGCGATCTGGTCGCCCTTGGAGCGCACTTTCAGGGCGTCGGCGATGGCCCCCATCTCGTTCAATGTGGAGTTCTGGAACAGTTCCAGCGCCTCCTGGCGGTTCACGACGTGGCCGTCGAGGACCTTTTCCTGAAGGGTTTCAATCGTCGCGGTGGCCATTAGAGGATCAACCCCTCTTCCCTCAAAAGTTTCTCGAATTCCAACTGGCCCTGGACTTCCTTGGCCGTATAGGTGTAATCGATGTTCTTCTCCAGGTATTCCTTGGCCTGGGGCCGGTGGAAGAGCCAGATGCCGTGGTAGTTGTCGACGATCTCCTGGTAATGCTTGACGCCTTCGGTCTTGGAAGCCAGGAGGTCCATCTCGATTTCCCGCGCGATGGGCACGTTACGGGCCATCCAAACCGCAAAAATGAAGGGCTTTTGGGTGCGCAGGAACCACTCCTCACCCAGGTCCGTCACCATCATGCCGGTCGGGGCCGATTCCAGGGCGATATCGCCGAACTGAAGGGTGGCTTCCCAAGGCTTGGTTTGGTTGGGTTTGAAGTTTTCCATGTCCACGCCCTGCACGTCCACCTTCTTGACCCCGTACCATTTTTTGAGGATCAGGCGGGCCAATAAAACGGAGGTCTGGGAACGGACATCGGCAAAAATCCGGGTGACGTCGGTTAAAGGCACGTGGGACAAAAGGCGGACGCTTTTGACCGGCCCTTTGCAGCCGATGGCGGCCACCGGGACGATTTGCAATTCGGGGCTCAGGAACTTGGCCGCCACGGGGGCCAGGGCCACGTCCAACCGGCCCAGCTTGAGCAGGGCCGCCATCTGGCTGGGGGGCACCGGGAACAGCTTGTGGTGGTTTTTCATGTCCCAAATCAGCGGCTGGGCGTTGAGGAAAGGCACCACCCCGATATTCATAGGCTTGGCGATGAACTTGACCGGCAGGGCGGGTGCTGGTGCCGGCGGAGCCGCAGTGGCCGTAGCAGTGGCGGGCGCAGGGGCCGCGGCAGGGGCGGCAGCCGCAGGCGCGGGAGTAGCGGCAGGAGCAGGCTTGGGGGCCGGCGCGGCAGCTGGAGTATTGGCAGTCGGTTCGCTCATTCCATTTCCTCTTTGATCTGGATTTACTTCGAAAGTGCCGGTTCCTGGACCGGTTTGAGTTCCTTATATAGCGTATCCCGCTCCACGGGCTGGCGGCCCGCTTCGCGGATCAGCCGGCGCAGGTCCTGCACCGTCATAATCTCCGGCGTGTCCGCGCCGGCCATGTGGTAGATCTTCTCTTCGATGACCGTGCCGTCGATGTCGTCCACCCCATAAGCCAGGGAAAGCTGGGCCAGCCGTACGCCCAACATGATCCAGTAGGCCTTGATATGGGGGAAGTTGTCCAGGTAAATGCGGGCGATGGCCAGGGTCTTCAGGTCTTCCATGCCGCTGGGACGGGCGAAATGGTCCATGGCGGTATGGTCGGGGTGGAAGGCCAGTGGGATGAAGGTCTGGAAGCCGCCCGTCTCGTCCTGCAGTTCCCGCAGGCGGCGCATATGGTCCACCCGGTGCTCGTATTTCTCGATGTGGCCGTAAAGCATGGTGGCGTTGGTCTTGAGCCCCAGCTTATGGGCGGTGCGGTGCACTTGGAGCCACTGGTCCGCCGTGGCCTTGCCCGGGCAGATCCGCTCCCTCACCTCGGGATGGAAGATTTCGGCCCCGCCGCCGGGCATGGAATCCAGCCCCGCGGCCTTCAGGCGGGTCAGCACCTCTTCATGGGACATGTTGTACTTGTCGGCGAAGAAATTGATCTCCACGCCCGTGAAACATTTCAAATGGACAGAGGGGACAGTCTGCTTGAGCAGACGGAGCATTTGTTCATACCACTCGAACTCGTAAGTGGGGTGGAGGCCGCCGACGATGTGAAGCTCGGTGATATGCTCCCTCTCGAAGGCTTCCTTAGCTTTTTGGGCGATCTGTTGGTGGGTGAACTCGAAGGCCCCCTCTTCACCCTCAAAGCGGGAGAAGGCGCAGAACTTGCAGGTCGTGGCGCAGACATTGGTGTAGTCAATGTGGCGGTTGATGTTGTAGTAGGTGTCGTTGCCGTTCTTTTTTTCCCGGACCATATTGGCCATGACGCCCAGGAGGTAGAGGTCGTTGGTCTGGTAAAGGCGCAGGGCTTCCGTATCCGTAATGCGGGTTCCCTGTTCGACCTTCTGGTAGATGTCCTTGAGGGGCGACTGGTTTAAAAGCCTTTTGAGAACCAAACCGTGACTCCTACGACTGTGAAATAAAGGACGGAAATCCATCCGTTCATCTTCATCATGGAGGGGGAAAGGGTAAAGCGGGGACCGCCTTCGCCCGCTTCCAGCTTGTAGGCGTATTTATGCTGGTAAAGCAGGACCGCCCCGATGACGCCGATTCCCACGTAATAAACCGCGGGAAAACCGGCCTCAACTCCAAATCCGGCCAGGAATCCTAACATACAGGCATGGAAGAATCGAGAGGCTTTGAGGCTGTTTGGTATCCCCCAACGCACGACCCAGGACTGGAGCCCCTCTTTCTTGTCAAAAGCCTCATCCTGCGTGGCGTACAAAATATCAAAGCCCGCCAAAAAGCATATGACCGCGGCCATCAACCAGAAAGGTTCGGGCGCAAAAGCCCCCGTGGCGGCAATCCAGGCCCCGACAGGGGCCACCCCCAAGGCCAGGCCCAGGAACAAATGGGAAGCCCAGGTGAAACGCTTGGTATGGGAATAAAAAAGGAGGATGACCAGGGCCGGCAGGGAGAGCCTGGCGGCCAAAACGTTGAACTGGGTAGTGGACCAGACGAAACCAAGTCCACAGATCCAAACGAGGACTTGGACTTGCCAGGTCTTGATGCGGCCCGCCGGGATATCCCGGTTCTGGGTACGGGGATTCTTGGCGTCCACATCCGCATCCACTAGGCGGTTATAGGCCATGGCGGTGGTTCGGGCCAGGACCATGCAGATAACGACCCAAACCAGCACATGGAGGGAGGGCCTGCCCCGGGTCGCGGTCAAAAGGCTCGCCAAGGCAAAGGGCAGGGCGAAAACCGAATGGGGCAGGACAACCAAGT
Source organism: Pseudomonadota bacterium (assembly GCA_021324075.1). GTDB lineage: Bacteria > Oederibacteriota > Muellerivitia > Muellerivitales > Muellerivitaceae > JAJPJW01. The sequence goes on from JAJPJW010000158.1 coordinate 8,166, forward strand.
TGGAGATGGTTTTTAGTTTTTCAATCAATTTGTTTACTCGATTTCAATGTCCTGCCACCCCGGTTAGTGGGCCGAGGAGTCCGCCCTGAAGAAGCCCAGTGTTGCCAAAGGAGTGGGCGCGGCCAAAGTCTTATCAACCTCGATCGGCTTGAAATATCCCGGAACTGCTTTTTGACCGTTCTCTGCATAAAATAACAGGGCATCTAAGCTAAATGTCTTGTTTCCGCTCACAATTTCATCGTGAGAATGCTGTAAAACCCTTCCTTCAATCACAATGACATCACCTGCCCCTGGAATAGTTTGGAAAAAATTATAAAGATTGTTGATTTGCAGCAAAACACAGCTTTTTAGGTCGGGTGTTAAAGAGGCAAGTAATGCGTCAGGAGAACCATGGGAAACGTCGGACATTTTTACCAATTGAAACTGAGTAGCCTGACTTGAAACAAAGATGGGGGAGGTTGATTGCCCACCCGTAGTCATATTATTTTGCCCCGCAAGACAACCAAAGATATAGAGCTTCCAAACTTCGTGGTTCACGGGATCAACATCGTTCGATTTCCAAAAACCTTTGTATTGTTCGATTTCTTTATGCAGGGGGGCCGGATTCAAGTCTTCATCCGCCCAAACCGGAACCGTCAATAAGATCGCCATCAAATACCAATAAAATCTTTTCACATATCTTCCTTTTTCAACATACCTTCCTTTTCTTCCGCCCTCCAGCGTTTCGACACCTCGGCTTGAATGCCCGCATGGTCGTAAACCCGGGCGATGACCGTATCCACCAAGTCTTCGATCGTTTTGGGATTGCCGTAAAAACTGGGGGTGGCCGGGATGATGTGGACCCCGGCCAGTGTCAGCAATTCCATATTCTTGATCTGGATGAGGGAAAGGGGTGTTTCCCGGGGCACCAGGATAAGCTTTCGGCGTTCCTTGAGGAAAACTTCCCCCGACCGGGTGATGAGGTTGTCGGCGATGCCATGGGCCAGTTTTCCCAAGGTAGTGGTGGAGCAAGGGATGACCACCATGGCCTCAAACTTGTTGGAGCCGCTGGCGGAGGGGGCGGTTAAATCCCTCTCGTCCCATTCATGGACATGTGGCGGCAGGTTGAGGCCGCCTTCGTGGGATGCCACGATCCGTGCGGAGGCGGACACCACCGCGTGCACCTCCCAGTCGTCATAGGGAAAATGCTGGAAAAAACGCCGGGCGTAGAGGGTGCCCGATGCGCCGCTGACCGCGACTAAAATCTTCTTCATAAGCCTACTTCCTTACGCCCACCAGGCTCACCGCGACGCCCATAGTCTTGGACTCCATCGTGATGTCCTTGAATCCGCATTTTTCCATGAGGCCTTTAAATTCGTCCAGTGAGGCGAAATTCTTCGCTGTTTTTTGCAGGTAATCATAGGCCTGTTTGTTGCCGGAAATCGCCCCGCCCCTCATGGGAACGATGGCACTCACGTAAAAAGTATGGGCCAGCCGGTTGAAGAGACCCGTGGGCTTGAAAAATTCGAGGATGGCTACCCGGCCGCCCGGTTTGAGCATCCGCGCGATTTCCCGCAGGCCTTGTTCAAGGGAATCCAGGTTGCGCACGCCAAAGCCGCAGACCACCGCGTCAAAGGCCATATCGTGGAAGGGCAGTTTCAAGGCGTCGGCTTCCAAAAGATCCAACCCCTGCAAATTTCCCGCCTTTTTCTGGGCCAGTTGAAGCATGGCTTTGGAAAAATCGGCCAGGACCACCTGGACCTGGGGCGCCTGTTCCTTCACCGCCAGGGCGAAATCCCCGGTGCCGGCGCAGAGGTCCAGCACCCGGCTGGGCCTGAACCCATCCTTCAACATTTGGGCGACCGCGTCCTTGCGCCATTGGACGTCCTTGTTGAAGGACAAAGCATGGTTCGCCTGGTCGTAGGTCGGCGCGATATTGGAAAACATTGTTTGGATTTGCTGACTCATTTAAAGCCTTTCACGTAAATTTGAACCACCAAGGGCGCCAAGCTCATCAAGAAAGTTCCGCGACTTTTGCCCTTTTAACCTTTTCAACTTTTACCCAGTTACTTGACCAACCCATACTTCTTCAAAATCGGGAGTACTTTTTCCTCGATTCCCGGTGTCATCACTAATTCATCCGGCCATTCCCGGCCGAATCCCTCTTCCTTCCATTTCTTCGTGGCATCAATCCCCATTTTCCCGCCCCAGGCCCACATGGGCGAGGTGTGGTCCAAGACGTCCAACGGGCCTTCGGTGATCACCACATCCCGCTTGGCATCCATGCAATTGCCCACCCGCCAAAGCACCTGGCCGTAATCATGGACGTTGGTGTCCTTATCCACGATCACCAGGATTTTATTAAGCATCATCTGCCCCAGGCCCCAGAGGGCGAACATGACCTTGCGGGCGTGAAGGGGATACTGTTTGTCGATGGAAACGATGGCCAGGTTGTGGAAGATCCCTTCGATCGGGAGGTCCATATCCACCACTTCCGGGAGCACCTTCTGCATCAGCGGCAGGAAAAGCCTTTCGGTGGCCTTGCCCAGGTAGCCGTCCTCCATGGGCGGCTTGCCCACGATGGTCGTGGGGTAAATCGGGTTCTTGCGGTGGGTGATGCAGGTGACGTGGAATACCGGGTATTGGTCGGCCAGGCTGTAATAACCCGTGTGGTCCCCGAAGGGCCCCTCCAGGCGCCGCTCCCCCGCCTCCACATAGCCTTCCAGCACGAAATCCGCATCGGCGTGCACCATCAGGTCCACCGTCTTGCACTTGACCAACTCCACGGGCTTCTTTCTTAAGAAGCCGGCGAAAAGCAATTCATCAATGCCTTCGGGCAGGGGTGCCGTGGCCGCGTAGGTCAAGGCCGGGTCGCCGCCCAGGGCTACGGCCACTTCCAGGCGCTTGCCCATCTTCTCGGCCTTGCGGTGGTGCCCCGCCCCGCCGTGGTGCACCTGCCAGTGCATGCCGGTGGTGGCGGCATCGTAAACCTGCATGCGGTACATGCCGATGTTGCGCGGGCCCGTTTCCGGGTCCTGGGTATAGACCAAGGGAAAAGTGATGAACCGGCCGCCGTCCTGGGGCCAGCATTTCAAAACCGGAAGGGTGGTCAAATCGGGCTTGGTTTCCACCACTTCCTGGCAGGCGCCCTTCCCCACCTCGGTTGGCGGGAACTTGGCGATATCCATGAGCTTGGGGAGCATCTTGATCTTGTCCACGAAACCCTTGGGCGGCTTCATTTCCATGAGTTCCCGGATGGCGTCCGCGTGCTCTTCCAGGTTTTCCACGCCCAGGGCCCAGCTCATGCGTTGGGTGGACCCGAAGGCGTTGATAAGGACCGGATAGGGGCTTCCCTTGGGCTTCTCAAAAAGGAGGGCCTTGCCGCCCTGGGGGGACTTGGAAACCCTGTCGGCAATGGCCGTGATTTCCAAAACCGGGTCCACCTCGTCCTGGATGCGGACCAGTTCGCCTTTCTTTTCGAGGAACTCGACAAAATCGCTTAAGGAGGAATAAGGCATCGGACTTCCTAGGGTGATTTGAAAGTGGGCTATTCTACGTTAGTTAAGAAGCCGCCTCAACAGCGGGCTTGAGTTTCCAGGAGACCCAAAAGGCGCCAACAGCCACAAGCACCCCACCGATCCCGGGGGCCCAAAGCCACTTCAAGGCGGGCTGCAAGAAAAGGTTGAACCAGGCCATATAGCTGGCCGCCCAGCCCAGGGTCATCAGGAATCGGGCTGAGCGCTCGCCCAGGCCCTGGGCCATCCAGCCCGTGGTGTAACCCGCCATGGCGAAGCCCACCCCGAAAAGGTGCAGGTAGGCGGTGTGCTTGATGAACATTTCCGCCTTGTCGCCCATGGTCATCATGTCCGCCAGCCAGACGAAGCACCAGAGGATCAGCCAAAGCGTCGCGATCAAGGCCGCCCCGTGGGAGAAGAACATCAAGGTGCGGTTGTTGTTCCGGAGCCAGGCCTCCCGCACCGAAAGAAGCAGCAACCCCGCCATGACGGCGAACCCAAAGAGGATGGTATTGGTCAACCAGGCGGAGGGGTTTTGCCGCAGGGTGGAGGCCAGCGGATCCTCGGCGAAAACACCGAGGGTGAGGAAAACCCCCAGGGCCCCCAACCGGTAAAGGGTCATGGCTATCTTCATTCTTCTTCCTCTTGGGACCTGTGTTTTTTCACCGGCGGGAAGGCCTTGGGATAAAACACCTTCACCAAAAAAAGCCCGTTGGGGGGCAGGGTCGGCCCGGCCCTCCTGCGGTCTTTGGATTTCAGGATGCCCGGGATTTCCTCCGGCTTGATCTTGCCCGTTCCCACGTAAACCAGGGTCCCGCTGAGGATGCGCACCATCTGGTGCAGGAAGGATTCGCCGGTGAACTCCAGCAGGACGTCCCCGCCCTTCTTCTTGACCTCGATCTTCATCAAGTTGCGTTTGGGATTCGCCCTCTTCCCCAAAGTCCCCCGGAAGGCCGTAAAGTCGTGGCTGCCGATAAGGTGCCGGGCGGCCTCGCGCATGGCGGCCAGGTCCAGGGGCAGGCGCAGGTGGTGGTAGGTATTGCGGTCGAAGACCGTGTAGTCCTTCGTGTTGCGGATGACGTAACGGTAGAGTTTGGCCAGGGCGTGGTAAGTGGCGTGGAAGTTGGCGGGAACCGCCTGCGCCTTCACGATGCGGATGTCATGGGGCAAAAGCTGGTTCAAGACCTGGTGGATGCGGGCGACCGTCAGGGGGGAGCGGGTGTGGAAATTGGCGGTCTGGCCCAGGCCGTGCACCCCCGCATCGGTACGGCCCGCCACCAGAAGGTCCACGGGATGCCCGGAGATGAGCTTAAGGCGGTCTTCCAGGGTGCCCTGGACGGTGGGGGCTTGGGGCTGTTTCTGCCAGCCCGAATAGGCCGTCCCGTCGTACTCCACGGTCAGGCGGATGTTTCGGCTACTCACGGAGTGGTGGCCTGGGCGCTCCCGGGCATTTCCCGTTTGCCGCTGTTGAGCATCTGGATGCCGTCAATGGCTTCTTTTTGCTGGGGATTGAACTGAAGGGCCTGGTGGTAGGCCGAATCGGCGTCGGCGTAGTCATTCGTCAACCGGAAGGCGTCCCCCATCCGGGCCAGGATATAGGGCACGCCGGGATTGCGCGGGTCCCGTTTCAAGGATTCCTGGTAATTGTTGACCGCCGCGGGATAGTCCTTCAGGCTCAAATAGGTTTCCCCCAGCATCATGTAGATGCGGCCCAGGGTCTGGGGCTGGCGGAACTTCAGGGCGTTGTTGAAGCACCAAAGGGCCAGACGGGGGGACCCCAGGCCTTGGGGCGGCGCCAAGTAGGAGAAATAGCCGGCGAAATCATAGCCGATACCGTAGGAATCCTTCATGACGTCCGTGTATTCGTCCCAATAGCCCCGGTCGGAGGCGTCCAGGGAACGCAGCCGGTAAGTATCCCAAAGCAGGTTGAGCCGGTCGGAAGTGAAGGGAAAACCCAGGTCCTTGGTGTTGGTCATCCGCCAGAGGAAACCTTCCGGCAGGGCGGGGTTTTTCTCGCGCATCCAGGGGGCGGTAAAAATATTGGTGAAGTAGAAGGACCGGTCCTTGGCATGCTGGTCGATCATGTCCTGGACCACGGTTTCGGGCCGGATGTCCTCCCGCCCGTACTGGTCGATGCGCATGGGGACCTTCAGGAAGGGCGAGCGCTCAAAGAGGGGGTTCCGGTACCAGTCGTAGGGGATGAGCTGCATGGTGAAGCTGACCACTTCGGGCCTTTTTCCCTCGACGTACTGCAGGTACCACAAGGGCAGGATGTCGATGTCGCCGTTGCACAGGATGACCCCGTTACGGTTGACGGTTTTGAGCATGTTCATGCCCTCATCGTAGGAACTGACGTAACGGCTCTGGTCATCGGCGTGGTAGTTCAGGAGCAGCGGCATGATGGCCAAGGACATGCAGACGGCGCTGGCGTAAAGGGCCGTCGACCTTTGGGGAAAAACCCGGCAGGCCCACTCGAGGACCCCGGCGACCCCGGCGGCCGCGAAGAAGGACATGATCAGGAAGATGGTGGCGAAGAAATTGTCCAGGGTCCATTGGTAGCCTTCCAAGGGTTTGCAGTACATCCAAACCCCCATCAGGATGCCCCCGGCCATCAGGGCCACGCCCGGCGGGATGGTCTTTTGCCGTTTCAAGAGCCAATAGAGGCCCCACAAGAGAAGGAGGATGACCAGGATGGTGAAGATGGCGCCGTATTGGTCCTGGGCGTGGAACCAGAACCTTTTGACGTTGCGGGTATAGGACGCCCAGAAATCCTTGTCCCCGATGTCCTGGTAGCCTTTGCGCATGACGGTTTCATAGAACCGTTTCCAATTATCCGGGTTCCACCAATTGACCAGCGGGTGCTGCTTGGCGCGGATGGGGAGGAAGAAATAAACCGTCAACGGCGCGAAGCCGATGGGGAGGGCACGGACGAAATTAAGCCCCCCGAAAATCCTGGCCAGGATGACCGAAACCACGAAAAGGATCGGCAGGGCGATGAGGAGCTCCGGCGGCATGAGGTAATTGAAAAGGACCAGGAGCAGGGTCAGCAGGGCCACCATGCCCAAGGCGGTAAAGAGGAGGAAAAACCAGCCCAGGAACCGCGCGGCGATCATGACAAAGATGATGGTCACGGAGGCGAACAGCAAGGCGATGACCACCGTAATACCCGAAATGAACCCGTCCGCGGCGGAGGAAGTGGCGGCCCAGCGCAGGAGGAAGGTCAGGAGGAAAAAGACGCCCAAGACGGCGGAGAATGCCGGGTGGACCACCCACTTGTAAAGGTCGTCCAACACAACCCTTTTTTGGTTGTTGAGGATCAGCCAGATATATCCGGGGAACATCGCCAGCTGGTCGTGCCAGTGGTGGGTCAGGCCCATGCCGAACAGGAAGACGATCATGAAGAAGGATTTCAGGAACCAGCCGCTTTGGCGCATCTTAAAAAGGAAATAAAGCACCAGGGTATAAAGGAGGGTGTTCAGGGTATAAACGCCTCCCTTGGCGCCCCCCGCCTGGAACCAATGCTGGTAGGAGAAGGCAAAGACCAGGGCCCCGAACAACGCCGGCACTTCCCAAAGCCAGGGGGTCGGCGGGGGGGCTTCACCGCCCGGTTGGGCCGGGACGGCCTGGGCCTCGAAGATTTCCTTGAACATCATCCGCAGGGCCAGGTAGAGCATCGTCACCGAAGCGCTGGAGGTCAAAAGGGAGGCGAAGGTCACCCGCAACATGGGTTGGCCGATGGGCAACAGGCAGTTGAGCTTGCCCCAGAGGGTATGGAGGGGATAGCCGGGCGAATGGCTGATGGTCAAAAGGTCGCAAACCATGATGGTTTCGCCCGAGTCGTTGATATTGAAGGTGGCGCAATGGGTCAGCAGGTAGATTTCGTAGACGAACAAGAAGAGGGCTACGGGAATGAACATTCCATCAATTCCTTGAAAATCGATTGGCGGCTTATCGTTCGCCGCCGGCAGCCGGAAAATCCGGCTGCCGACCGCGGACCGTCGACGGTGGACTGTCTTTTAAGCGTCAGCCTTGGCTGCCGCCAGCGCCTTGTCGTAATCCGGCTCCGTCGTGACTTCCTTGACGTATTCGACGTGCTTGATTTTACCATCTTTGCCCACCACGAAAAGGGAACGGGCTTCCAGCCGCAGTTCCTTGATATGGGTGCCGTAGGCATCGCCGAAGTTCATGTCCCGGTGGTCCGAGAGGGTCTGGATCTTGATGTTTTCCGCCCCGCAGAACCGGGCCTGGGCGAAAGGCAGGTCGGCGGTGACCGTCAGCACTTCCACCGAGGAAGGCAGGCTGGCCACTTCCTTGTTGAAGCGGTGGGTCTGGGTCGAGCAAACGGCCGTGTCCAGCGAGGGAGCCACCGAAAGGATGAGGGTCTTGCCCTTGAAGTTGTCCAGGGAGACTTCCCCCAGGCTGTTGGTCAAAACCTTGAAATTGGGGGCCTTGTCCCCCACCTTGATGTCCGGTCCCAGGAGGGTCAAAGGCCCTCCCTTGAAAGTAACGACGCCTTTACGTTCTTGCATGTGTCTCTCCTTAAAAAGTTTGTTTTTAAATATGCCCTTGATGGACCAGGTACTCGGCCACCAGCATGCCGCCTTTGGCCGCCCCCATCTTGGTGTTGTGTGAAACCAGCATGTACTTGATGCCGTTCGGCAGGGCATGGTCGGCCCTTACGCGCCCAACCGACGTCACCATTCCCCCTTCCCGGTCCCGGTCCAACCGGGGCTGGGGACGGAAAGGATCTTCCGAAACTTCGATTAAATGCGGGGGACAGGAGGGAAACTTGTTGGCCACGAATTCCTTGCCGTAATCCCGCATCACCTTCTTCGCGTCGTCCACGGTGGCATGTTTGGCCAGGGAAACATAGACGGCTTCCGTATGCGCCTCCAAAACCGGCACACGGGTACAGGTGGCTGAGACGGGAAAAGGCGCGGGCGCCACTTTCTCGCCCACGATGGTGCCCAGGATCTTCTGTGTTTCCTTTTCGACCTTCTCCTCTTCCTTGGGGATATAGGGGACGACGTTGTCGACGATGTCCAGCGCAATGACGCCGGGCGAACGCCCCGCGCCGGAGCAGGCCTGCATGGAAGTCATGATGACTTGCAGGATGCCGAAGGCGTCGTAAAGGGGTTTCAAGGTCATGGCCAGGCCGGTGGTGGTGCAGTTGGGAACGGGCGTCACGAAACCCTTCCACCCGCGTTTCTTCTTTTGGACGGCGATCAGCTTGTCGTGGTCCAGGTTGACGCCGGGGATGAAGATGGGCACGTCTTCCTCATAGCGGAAGGCGGAGGCGGTGGAAACCACCGGGGTGGTCTTGGCGTAGCGTGGTTCCAGGTCCTTGGCGGCATCCGATTCGACGGCCGTGAAGACCAAGTCCACCTTGGTGGCATCCAGCTTGGAGGCATCCTCTACCATGATCTTGGCAAAGGCCGGATCCAGGGGTTCCTGGCAATACCAGCGGAAGGCCCCGTGGGCGTCGGTGATGGCGTCCTTGAAGAGCTTCCCCGCCGAGCGCTCGCTGGCGGCCAGGGCCGTGACTTCAAAATAAGGATGGCCCGAAAGGGAGGCCAGAAACTGCTGGCCCGCCACTCCCGTGGCGCCGATGACAGCTACTTTTTTCTTTTTCATGGTCTGAATTCCTCAAAAAGGCTCAAAAATCCGGTTTTGGGAAGGGAAAGGATAACATATTTGATACGAGATTCAATGTTCCAAAGCCCCGATAGTGTTTCAGATTGGTTGAAAGAAAGCATTTTCAATGAACCCCTCACCCCGCCCTCTCCCTCAAAGGGCGAGGGTGACTGGTGAACGGTAGTTTCCAGACTCTCCCTCTCCCTGTTAGGGAGAGGGTAGGGTGAGGGGGAAATAAACAAGAATTGATTAACTCATTACTAGTTTCCGGCACATCGTCTGGGTTCTAGGGCATCTCCGTTTTGCCGCTAGACTCGTAGGATTTCTTCCCGACGGTCACTGAGATGAAGCACAGATAGGTTCCGGGAGGCATGGATCTTCCCTGGTCGTCCCTCCCGTTCCAAGTGGTTTCATGGTTTCCAGCGTCCAGGTATTCCGGGTGCTCCGCTTTGCCGTAGGTTGCCTCCCACACCATGCGAAAACCGGTAGTGTAAACCCTTAAATAGGCTTCATTGGCTGGAACGTTGGTTCCCCATTCAAAATGGACCTCTCCCCGATCGTTGGGCTTAGGCGAAACTGAAAACTTGAAAACACCCGGTGTGGAAGTGGACGTCGGCGTGGACGTGACGGTGGTCGTCGGGGTCCTGGTGGCGGTACCGGTTGGGGTTTGGCTGGGAGTGGGGGTCAAGGAAGGCGATTGGGTCCCCGTAGGGCTGTTGGTAAAGGTGGAAGTGATGGTCGGCGTACCGGTAGGCGTAAAGGAAGCCGTCGGGCTTGAAGTCGGCGTAGGGGTCATGGAGGGTGAAAGGGTGCCCGTGGGGGTGACCGTAAAGGTAAAGGTCGAAGTGGAGGTAGGCGTGAAGGCAAGGGTTGGCGTACTCGTTGGAACCGCGGCAGGATTGGGCGTTGGGGTTGGAGTGTTCGAAACCGGAGCTTGGGGGGCCCTGGGATTTGTAGCTTGGGCGTGCAAAGAACCGGCAAGGCCGAAGATCACCGCCAAGACGCCAAGGCTCCAATAAAAGCGAAAATGAAGCAACATCTCTGTGACCTTTCTACTTTTGACCTTTTGACTTTTTTACTTATTTAATTTCTTTTACTACCGCGTCGCCCATTTCCCTGCAGGAAACGGTCTTTTCGCCCTTCTTGGCCAGGTCGGCTGTTCGCAGGCCGTCGTTGAGCACTTTTTCCACGGCCTTCTCCACCGCTTCCGCCTCTTTTAGACGCTTGAAGGCGTATTGAAGCATCATCGCCACCGACAAAATCATAGCCAGGGGGTTGGCCTTGCCTGTGCCCGCGATATCAGGCGCCGAACCGTGGGAGGGCTCGTACAAGCCCACCTTACCGCCCAAGGAAGCGGAAGGCAGCATGCCCAAGGAGCCGGTCAGCATGGAAGCCTCGTCCGAAAGGATGTCCCCGAACATATTCGTGGTCACCATCACGTCGAAGGACTTGGGCTTGAGGATAAGCTGCATGGCCGCGTTGTCCACGATCTGGTGTTCAAAAGCCACATCCGGGTGTTTTTTTGAAACTTCCTCGGCCACGTCATGCCAAAGCCGGGAGGATTCCAGCACGTTGAATTTATCGACGCTGGTCACCTTTTTGCGGCGCAATTTTGCCAGTTCAAAAGCCAATCCCACAATGCGCTCGACCTCGGGGGTGCGATAAATCTCGGTATTGACCCCGTAACGGTCCTTCCCTTCCCCATGGATTCCCCGGGGTTCACCGAAGTAGATTCCGGAAATCAGTTCCCGCACGATCAGCATGTCCACCCCATCGATGACTTCAGCTTTCAGGGTGGAGGCTTCCTTGAGCGCGTTGAAAAGCTTAACAGGCCTCAGGTTGGCGTAGAGGTCCAACCCCTTGCGCAGGCCCAAAATGCCCGCCTCCGGCCGTTTTTTGTTCTCCAACTTGTCCCATTTGGGGCCGCCCATGGGGGCCTTGAGGACTGCGTCCGCCGCTAGGCATGCTTTTAAAGTATGGTCCGGCAGGGGGGTGTCGAACTTGTCGATAGCGATCCCGCCCGCGTCCTGGGGCTCGTAATCGAATTTATGCCCGAAGACCTCCCCCACGCGATTGAGGACCTTCTTGGATTCCTCGCAGATCTCAGGACCAATCCCATCCCCGGCCAAAACGACAATATGGAAGTTCATTGTTTTTAAAATCTCCTATTAAATTAATGGATTATCTTAAATTCAGACTGAATTGAGTCCTATGAACGACGTTTCGCTTTTGCCTCGAACTCCGGAATGGCTCGGCACATAAACTCATCAAATAGCGGAACTGTAAATGCTAAATCGCCATGGGCCGGACTGTAAATCATACCTTTTTTAATTAAGCTGGCGCGCATCGGCCCGAGGGTGCTGATCTTTCTACCGAAAGATTTCGCCGCATCCGCCGTCCGATAAGGTCCGGGTCCCAATTCGGCCATCGCTCGAAGAAAATCTTTTTCCTTAGGCCTCAAGCGGTCAAATCGAACCCGAAAAAAACTATGATCAAGATTCTCCACTACAGCCGGAGTAGCTTCCTGCACAACCTTCAAGGTAATGAGCGAGGAGGCTGCATGGTTCCAGGATTGATAACCCCACTCCTGAATAAAATAAGGATAGCCTTTGGTCAGTTTAAAAATTTCTGCCAGCGCGTCACCTTTGAACTCTACTTTCTCTTTATTTACTGGATCCTGGAGGGCCTTGATGGCATCATCCGCCGATAATGGGCCGACATCCGGGAAACTAAAAAGCCTTTCAGCGTAAGATTTGGACTCGCCAGCCAGACCAGGAAGGATTGGAAGACCTGCTCCGACCAGAACCAATGGCAACTGACGTTGCTGCATCCGGTGCATGGCCATGATCAAGGCGCTCAGTTCAACCTGGCTGAAATATTGGATTTCATCTATGAGGACGCATACGGCTGCCGACTGTTCGGTGGCCGCCTCGGCAACCGCCTCAAAAAGATGGGGCAGGTCCACCTCCAAATCACCACTGTCGGCAGTACCTTTTTCAGGTCCCAAGCCGATTTCTAGTTCGTAATCGCCTTGTTTCAGCTTCAGGGTACCAATAAAACTTCTTAAAACTCCGATTCCTTTTCGCACCTTCTCCTTGGCGCCTTCGACACGGTCCAAGTCATATAGTAATCGCCTCAACTGGGGAGCCAGAAGTGCCCCCAGGGGTTTGTCTTCATGTGCTTCGATTTGGATAGTCCGATAGCCTTGCACCCTGGCGATTTTCTCAATCTCATTCAAAAGAACAGTTTTCCCGACTCCCCGAAGCCCCGTCAAAAGAAGGCTCTTTTCCGGACGTTTTTGACGGACGCGGCCTAAGAGGATTTTTGCCTGTTCGAGGATTCTGTCGCGACCAACCAGTTCTGGTGGCGGGGAGCCCGCTCCTGGCGAAAAAGGATTTTTGATCTTATCCATTGGTCTTTCCAATTTTTAATTTATACACAATTATACATGTTTATACATTATTTCGTGTATAAACATGTATACATGGGTATAAAAATTTCGTCTCGTTATTTGATTTTTCTTTTGGGTTAAATGAAAAAGGCGGAAATATTTGTTTCCGCCTTTTTCAACGTCAAAATTAAAGCTTCAAACCCTTCTGAATATCAAAGGCCGCCTTGGCGCTCTTGGCTTTGTGCTTAAGCAAGAGCTTGTTGACGGCGTTCAAATAGGCCTTGGCCGAAGCCTCGATGACGTCGGTGGAAACCCCGCGGCCGTGGGCCTCGTCACCATTGACGGCAACGGTGACCGTGACCTCGCCCTGGGCGTCCTTGCCTTGCGTGAGCGCCTTCAAGGCGTAGTTTTCCAGTTTTCCCTTGAAACCCGTGGCCCGGTCGATGGCGTTGAACACCGCGTCCACCGGCCCGTCACCGGTCGCGGCCTCCTCGCTCTCCTCATCGCCCTTCTTGAGCTTCAAGGTGGCGGTGGGCAGCGTGGTGCTTCCGGCCGAGGTGTGCAGGTAGGTCATCTGGTAGACCTCCCGTGCCGAGAAGATCTTCTCCTCGATCAAGGCTTCGATGTCCTCGTCATAAACGCTTTTTTTCTTGTCCGCCAGGTCCTTGAACCGGGCGAAAAGGGCGTCGATGGCCTCGGGCGACAGGTCGTACCCGAGGTCCTCCAATCGCTTTTTGAAGGCGTGCCGGCCGGAATGCTTTCCCAGGACCAGCCGGCTTTCGGGC
>JAJPJW010000092.1 GCA_021324075.1 Pseudomonadota bacterium
CCGCCAGCAGCCCCCAAAAGCCGAAACCCAGCGCTAATGACCAAACCCATTTTTCAACCGGGTCCAGGCCGGAAAAACCTAGCTGGGCCATAATCCGGCCGCCGGTCCCGCAAAAAACGATCAAAGTTCCAATGAAGGAAATGAAAAACAACAAATGATGAACCCAGGCGAGAAAAACCCGGGGCCAAGTCCATTGGGAATATTGGAAGGAATAAGCTAAATATTGGAAACTTTGGAGGGGATGGGGTTGGATTTTCCAGAAAAAGAGAAAAAGGCAGGCCGCAACCCAGAGCAGGAAAAACCAGAAGCCATTTGGCGGTTTGGTTTCCAAAGCCTGGCGCCGCTGGTCCATCGATCTCCCATCAGCTGAAACAAAAAAGCCCGCGGCATAAGCGGGCATTGGCAGTCTGTCGATGATTAAAAAATTGGTGGAGGCGATGGGGATCGAACCCACGACCCCTTCCATGCCATGGAAGTGCTCTCCCAGCTGAGCTACGCCCCCAACCGAAACACCCTCTCCGGCGTCAATCCGGAGAGGGATGCAATTTTAACGAAAACCTTTAAAAAAACAAGACAAACTAAGAAAACCAAACGTCCCGCCAATTGGAACCCACCAGTTCCACCCGCCCGCATCCACCTTGGACCGGCCTGGCAAACTGTCGCTCAGCGGCTTCACAGAAGTGAAGTTTGGTGGGCGAAACAGGATTCGAACCTGTGACCCCCTGCGTGTAAAGCAGGTGCTCTAACCAGCTGAGCTATTCGCCCGGTTTTGCCGCCAAAAAAGAAACCCTAGCTCGTGTAAAACGGCTAGGGTTCGGAACACCGGTCAAACTTTGGAGTTATTTTGAATTTTTCTCCACGTTCAGGAAAAACTTGATGGCGCTTTTCTTTTCACCGTCGATCATCAAGTGGATGAACTCCGGCTTGAAATTGGCGTCCATCCCGTCGCCCTTTAAAAAACCCCGGGCGATGGCGATGGCCTTGACCGTGTTGTTGATGCTTTCAGGCCCCATCGCCACGATCTCAACGCTTTTTCCATCCCGCACGTTGTTGGCAATGGCCCCAGCCACGGTGGAGGGATTACTTTTTGCGGCGACCTTGAGCGTCATGATCCCTACCAAGTGCGGCTCCTTCTTTCCCTCCGCTCCGACAACACGATACCCTGATTTTTATATCATGGGCCCTAGGGGCTGTCAACCAAGCCTGGCTCAGCCTAGGATGACTTCCACTTCGATGGGTTTCGGTGAGCGTTGCGCGGGAATCACATTCCCAGAGATTTTCTTCCCATTCACAATGATGGATGATACACCCTTGCTGACATGCCGGGGATTTTTTACCACGATATGGTAAGTGGAGCCCCGGAACTTACGGGTCACTTCATACTTACCCCAATCCTTGGGGATACAGGGATCGACCATCAACCCAGAGTAGGTCGGGCGGATGCCCAGGATATACTGGGTCCCCGCGACGAAGTTCCAGGTGGCGGCCCCCGTCAGCCATGAATTGCGGGCAAAACCAAAATCCCGGTGTTCCTCCGAAGCGATGGCCTGGGCATAAACATAGGGTTCGGCGCGGTGGACATCTTGGATACGGTCTTTCGTGGGCGGCAACAATTGGCGGTAGTACTTCATGGCGTTCTCCACCCGACCCAACCGGGTTTCGGCGATGACCGCCCAGGGATTGGCGTGGGAGAAGATACCGCCGTTTTCCTTGAGTCCCGGCGGGAAGGTGCTGACACCGCCCAACCTCGGGCTGAAATGCTTGAATCCGGGGAACATCAAGGCCACCCCGTATTTGGAGTCCAGGTAATTCTTGACCGCGTCCATGCAAATGGCGCCCCGCCTGGAATCGGCCACGTCGGAAATGACCGCCCAGGTCTGGGTGTTCAAATAGACCTTACCTTCCTTCTGCTTGTCCGAACCCAGCATGGTTCCCCATCCATCGAAAGCCATGGCATACCATTTTCCGTCCCAACAAACCTTATTGACGCGGGCCGCCATATCCTCGGCCATCTTCAGGTATTTTTGGGCGTCGGCTGTTTTTCCGAGGACCTTCGCCAATTCGGCAAAATCCCTGGCGCATTTCACGAAAAATTGGGCTACCCAGACGCTTTCTCCCGGCTTGGGGCCGTTAATGTGGAGCGTGTCATTCCAGTCCGCAAATCCCATCAAGGGAATACGGTGGGAGCCGATGGTCTTATAAGTGTAGTCCAAAGGGGCCTTCAGGTGGTCGTACATGGTGGCTGCGCCGCCATCCGCCCATTTCACCTTTTCTTTCAAAAACTTCATGTCACCGGTTTCTTTTACATAAGCCGTGGTGGAAAGGATGATCCAAAGCGGATCGTCCGAATAGCCTTTCCCATCCCCTTCCCCTGTCAAACGGAAGAACTGGTGATAGGCGGTCCCGTCCTTGAACATGTTCTTGGCCAAATCAGTGATAAGTTTCTTGACCTTGCCGGGAACGGTGTGAATGACACTCAAGACGTCCTGGTTGCTGTCCCGGAAACCCATTCCCCGCCCGATACCACCCTCATAAATGGAAGGGCCGCGCGACATGCTGAAAGTGGTGTGGACCTGGTAGGCATTCCACTGGTTCAGGCTCAGGTTGACGTCCTTGTCGGGCGTGTTGACCTGCAAAGCCTCCAACTTCTCTTCCCAGTGTTTTTGGAGGTCGGACAGGGTTTTTTTGACCGCACCGGCCTTCTTATATTTGGCGATCAATTTGGCGCCTGCCGCAATGGACGGTGCCACGCCCAGCATGTAGGTCACCGATTTGGTCTCGCCCGGTTTGAGGGTGATGGTGAGGCTAGTGGCCGCAACCGGATTGCCGCCATCGGCCGTGGACCCGGAGCACTTCCCTTCCAAAACCGCCTTGGGGTCGGCTTCCGAATGATAGGGGCCCATAAAGGCCTCCCGGTCGCAATCGAAGGACTCCAATTTCTTGTCGGCCGAAAAAAAGGCGTAATGGCCGGCATTTTCAATCATCGTGGTGTGGTGGATCGTATTGTTCTTCTCGTAGGCCTTGGCGATGTTGTAGGTGTATTGGAAATTGATCATGTCGTTCTGGGCGAAGAAAAGACAGAGCTCGGCGTAGGTGGTCAAAGTGAGGTTTTTGACGCCCGAAGTCCTGTTCGTCAGGCTGATGTTCCAAAGCTCCAGATTGTCCTCCACCGGAACCACGTAAAGGGTGTCGGAAGTGATGC
Source organism: Pseudomonadota bacterium (assembly GCA_021324075.1). Lineage (GTDB taxonomy): Bacteria > Oederibacteriota > Muellerivitia > Muellerivitales > Muellerivitaceae > JAJPJW01. The sequence goes on from JAJPJW010000092.1 coordinate 3,203, forward strand.
CCTGATAGGTCGAAGTAACACGCGTATAGCCGAAACCATGGCGGGTTTCGGTCTTGTATTCGGAAAGATCCTTCAGGACGGGCTGCCAGGTCGCGGACCAGTAATCCTTGGTTTTCTCGTCGCGGATGTAGATATACCGGCCGGGCCGGTCCACGGGGATATTGTTGAGACGGTACCGCAGGATACGCTTGTCCCGGGCCGAGAGGTGGAAGCTGTAACCGCCTCCATTGTTGGAAATGAGGGCGCAGTATTCGTCGTTATGGAGGTAGTTCATCCAGGGTACGGGGGTATCGGGCCGCTCAATGACGTATTCCTTATTCGGGACATCGAAGTAACCGTAACGCATAATTCCCCTTTTGAATGGAGTAACGGCTTTGGTTTAGGTTCGCGAATCAATTTCTGCAAAGGAACGGCCGAGAAAAGACAAACACCTGCACGAAATAATTTGGACAAAAAATGGTGGGTGATGCAGGGCTCGAACCTGCGACCCGCTGATTAAGAGTCAGCTGCTCTACCAACTGAGCTAATCACCCAAACATGTTTAAATGGTACGCCTGAGAGGGCTCGAACCTCTGACCTACAGATCCGGAATCTGTCGCTCTATCCAACTGAGCTACAGGCGCATCCGCCATCCTTCACAAGCCATCCAAGGGGGCAGTCCGAGCCTCGGACTGTCACGGCAAATGGGGTGAGAGACGGGAATCGAACCCGCAACCCCCAGATCCACAATCTGGTGCTCTAACCAATTGAGCTACTCCCACCATATACTTCCGCACCACTAGGTCGTCTCAGGGGGCCAACTTTTCGACCCCGAATCGGCAACACAGCCTTTTTCGGGTGAAAAGCCCTAAAAGTGTAAAAGTACCTATTGAAAATGTAAAGATTTTATTTGGTTTTTCGGCGGTCAACAGGGAAGTTTTTCTTAACCATGAAAGGGCTTATAAACCTTCACCGGAGCGCGGACCCGCAAGCCTTGGTTTGTGCTCCCAAAATCACCCCAAGAATCCATGCGGCAATTTGTTAAGAAAGTTGATGCTTTTAAAGAAAGATGGTGCGCCTGCCCGGAGTCGAACCGGGGACCCACTGCTTAGAAGCACCTAGGTCACTTTCAGGACGCGCTCTAAAGCTGTTTCACTGCAACGACAAAATTACTGCGCGGCGGGCACTTCCAAGGCGCTTGTCTTATTCGTGTCAATCAAGGCTTCCGCTCCCTGCATGGCTTTCAATCGGTCCTGCCGGTCGATCCGGTTGTACCGTTTGAACATCGCGTAAGTCTTGTGGCCCGAAATGGACATGATCACCGTGTCGCTCACCCCGGCCTTGCGGAGGTTCGTCACCGCGCAATGCCGAAGGTCGTGGAACCTGAAATTCGGGATTCCGGCGGCCCGGCAAGCCCTCAAGAAAGCGGTCTTGATGCTCTTGATACGCTCGCCTTTGTAGGTGAACACGTAAGGACTTCCAAGGGTCTTGGGAATGCGCTTGAAAAGCTCCAACAGCGTGGCGCTTAACGGCACTTCCCTTTTCTCCTGGGTCTTGGTGTCCGCGGCTTCCAGGACAATGACCTTGTTGGAAAGGTCCACCTGGTCCCACCGCAGGCCCAAAATTTCGCCCCGTCTCATGCCGGTCAAATAAGCCAGTTGGACCATGGCCTTTACATGAGGCCGGCACTGGTCCAAAAGCCTCTGGTATTCTTCCGGCTCCAAAACACGGTCGCGGGGTGTTTCCTTGAACTTCTTCACTCCACGGATCGGATTCTTTTCGATCAAGCCGTTCAAAAAGGCCCGATGGATGATGCTTTTAAGAATCCCGATGTCATGGTTGACGATGGTCCCCGCCAAAGCCTTGCCCTCGAATTGACGGTTCCCCTTATCCATCCTTTCGGCGATAAAGGCCTCCACTAGGTCCAGGTTCAGGCTTTCCAGAGAGCGGTTCCCGAAAAAGGCCTTCAAACGCCCGACGATCTGGCTGTCGTTCTTGAAGGTTTTCCGTCTTGCCCTGGAATAGGCCAGGAAAGAATCTGCCGCCTCACCAAAGGTGGCTGTGTTCTCCACATTCAGGAACTTCCTTTCGACGATCTCCTGCATGTGAAGAGCCAACACCTTTTTTGCCTGGGCCAATGGAACCTGTCCCAAACGGACCCGCTTCCGCTTTTCGATACCTCCTTCCAGGACTGAATAGTCCAGAAAATAGCCCCCAGCATCCTTGCGAAGATGTTGGGGCAACCCATGAACATTAGGTCTACTCATAACGGCCTCCTAATGTCCCCAGCACGGTCATCTTACCAGGGGCCAAGATTTTTTGAAAAGGAACCATCACAAACACGAAAAGCCCAATAACCATTTCACCGTACTGGAAGCGTGTGTTTTTGTTGTGGTTCAAGTTTGAAGAAGTAGTCTTGAACAGTTCCGCAATATGGGCGGCATGGTGAGCCAAGAGGCCAGCCCCCACTCCCGATTTCCGGGAGCTAACTATGCTCCAGGGGGAGTGGGGGCTGGCGTCGCAGGCGAGCAAATCGCCGCCCATATTGCGGCTTTTCTCTGGAAAAAGAGGTTA
>JAJPJW010000228.1 GCA_021324075.1 Pseudomonadota bacterium
GAGCTAACTGATTGTCGGCAGTTAAACCGTTGCCATGTTTGACGAGCGATGGCGCCTCGACACGCACCCAAAAGTTCAGTTTCCCAGTCGAAACCGGTCACCCCCACAAGATCATCCACAAAATCCATAAAGGGATCTTGTGGTCCTCAGGACATCTACCGAGCGACGCGCGGTAGAATATTTGGCCCGAGGGCAAGAAGCAGAATACTACAATTTAATCCCCAATTTCTCAAGAATCGCCGGAATATCGGCCACCTCGGCCTTCTTAAACCAGATGTTATCGGGATAAACCAGGACATTGGCGCCCTCTTCGCAGACATCCAGGCATTTGGACTTGGATACCCGGATGCGGCCCGCCTGCCCCGCTGCTTTTACCGCCTCTTTCAGCTTATCGGACAATTCCTTGCCGCAAAAAGTTCCGCCACAGGAAACCCGCTCGCCTGCCGGGCGTTCATTGATACAGACAAAAACATATTTTTCAAAGGCCGGCTTGGACTCTTCCATTATTCCCCCATGACTTTGATGATGAGCCGCTTTTTACGTTGCCCGTCGAACTCGGCGTAGTAGATCTGTTGCCAGGGGCCAAAATCCAACTTCCCTTCCGTCACGGGAACCACCACTTCGTGGTGGACCAGGAGGCTCTTCAAGTGGGAATCCCCGTTCGTTTCCCCGGTTAAGTGGTGCCGGTAATCTTCCCGGTAAGGCGCCATCTTTTCCAGCCACTCATCAATATCGGAGATCAACCCATCCTCGGCGTCATTGACGTAAACCCCGGCGGTGATATGCATGGCCGAAACCAGCACCATGCCCTCCTGGATGCCGCTCTTCCTTACTGCTTTTTCCACGTCGCCGGTGATGTTGATATATTCCCGGTGTTTCTTGGTATTGAACCATAAGTATTCGGTTAAAAATTTCATCCAATCCCCTATTGCACTAGAACGAGAATAAGCCCGAGGAGGATCAATATAGCGCCGAATCCCCTTCCCTTCCAATCGTGGCTTTCCTTCAAGTAAAAAACACTCATCAGAAAACCAACCACCATGTTGATCCGGACCAGGGGACTCATGCGGTTGAGGGGGGCAAGGAACATCGCCATGTAAAAAAACCAGGTGGCTAGGGCCGAGCCCACCGCCAAGTACCGGTGGGACCAAATGTTCCACATGATCTTGGAAACTTCTTTCACCGGGCTTTTTCCGATGGAAAACAAGGTGCAAAAAAGGGCCCCCATGGCAAAGGAAACGCAGGCGTGGGCGATGGGGTCCGCCTGGCCAATGACCTTTTTGCTGAAGAGGCTGCAAAAGGTGCCGATCACGGCCGTCAGGAAGCCCCACCAGGACCAGTGGCCCCGGTAGTAAAGCCACAAAACCCCCGCAACTACCAGCCCAATCCCGGTCCCCAAGGGAACGGTCATGGCCTCCCCCAAATAATAATGGGCCGCAAAGAACAGGAACAAGGGCGTGATGTTGCTCAGAGCATAACTGGAGTAGTAATCCTTCCGCGCCCCCATAGCCAGTGTCCAAACGCTGAGGGACTCCAAGATCCCGCTGGCGAGGGTGAAGAGCCACCATTGGAAGGAGACGGGCTGCCAATGCAGGACGGCTAAAGGCAGCAAAAGGAGGACCACACCCCAGCGCACGGAAGCCGTAAAAGGCAGAGGCCCTTCCTTTTGGACCTTGGGCTTGATCCGGGCGGTCCAAAGGGCGTTGAAAACACCCGACCCCAAGGCATAAAGGGCCCAGGTCATGCGAAGGCCACTAACAAGAGTCCCGCGAAGATCAATCCGCCTCCCAGGGCTTTGGATTTCCAGCCCTTTTTCTCATTCAACAGGTAATAGCTGAACAAAAACCCGAAGAGCAGGTTGGCCCTTACCAAGGGGTTGATCTTGGAGGCGGGCGCATATTTGAGCGCTATGTAAAAAAGAAGGGATGCAATAAAGGACCAGAAGGCGACCGGAAATACTTTTTTCCAATCTTTCCAAACCATCTTCCGTTTTCCTTTATGCCGCTCAGGTTCCAATTTCTCCAGGGGAATAAGAACAATGGCCCCCACCAAAAAGGAAAAAAAAGTGAAGAAAAGCGGCGGAGCATCAACGAGCGCTTTTTTGCTGAGGACCGCAGCCACCGTGGAAAACAAAGCGCACACCAAGCCGGGCCAGGACCAGCGGCCCAATTGGTGGAACACAAAAGCCCCCATGGCGATCAAGGCCCCCCCGGCCACCAGTGCGGGCGGCTGGGGTTCGGACAGGAACAGCGGCGCGGCCAAAACGGTGAAAAAGGGCGTTAGGTTGTAAAAGGCGTAAGTGGAGTAATAGTCTTTTTTAATTCCCGTGGTCAAAAGCCAAATGCGCCCCCCCTCGAAGACACCGGATGCCACGGTAAGCGCCCACCATCTCCAGGAAGTGATCCAAGACCATTGGAGGAGGGCGAAGGGCAGAAGCAAAAGACAGGTCTGGATACGGAAGACCAGGGTGAATTCACGGGCGGAAAGATGCTCGAGGATTTTTTTGGAAAGGGCGGTCCAGAAAGCGTTAAAGAAGCCGGCCGCCACGGCCATGGCAAGCCAGATCATGCCGGCTCAGCCGATGGATTCTTCGTCGAATTGGGACTGGTCGTTCAAAACCCAGGATTTCATCGAAGCGAATTTGCCCTTTTGGATGGACATGATGACATAGGAAAACCCAGGCCATGCCGCCTGACGGTCGGTTTCGGAAGCCTTGTCCGGATGGTCGGGATGGGAATGAAAGATTCCCACCACGTCCAACCCCTTCTGCCGGGCCAGCGCTTCCCCCTTCATGTAATCCTTGGGGTCCATGTCATAGCGTGTTTCCGGCTTGAGCTTGTTCAGGTTGCCGCATTCGAAAACTTCGGTAACGGTCCTCGTCTCTCCGGCCTTCCCCAGCATCAGCCCGCAAATTTCGTAAGGGTAGCCCTTCTCGCCGATGGCGATCATTTTCGATCGGGCTTCCCGCTTAAAAGTGACCATGAATTACTCCCAAACCCTGGTGGAAAGGTATTTGTCACCCGAATCGGGGAAGACGGTGACGATGCACCCCTGCTTGATCTGCCTGGCCAATTGAACGCATCCCGCCATGGCGCCTCCGGACGAAAGACCGCACAAAACCCCCTCCTGCCGGGCCAACCGCTTGACCCATTCGTAGGATTCGTCGGTATCGATGGGAATGTTCTGGTCGTAGGCCTTGGCATCGTAGATGCCCGGTACGATGGAGGAAGCCATGTGCTTCAAACCTTCCAGGCCATGAAAGGGCTGGGCGGGTTCCAAAGCCACCACCCTTACCGAAGGTTTGATTTCTTTGATGCGCTTCCCCGTTCCCATCAAGGTGCCGCTGGTCCCGATGGTGGCTGCGAAATGGGTGATCCTGTCCTTCAGGTGCTCCATGATTTCCTCGGCCGTGCCCAGCATGTGGGCCTTGGGATTTTCAGGATTGTTGTATTGGTCGGGGACAAAATACTTATCCGGATCCTCTTTATAAAGTTCACGGGCCAACCGGATGGCCCCGTCCGAACCGTCCATCTCGCTGGAATAATGGACCTCGGCGTTGAAGGACTTGAGGATGCGCTTGCGCTCGTCGCTGACGTTGGCGGGAATGGCCAGGGCGACCTTGTAACCCAGCGCGGCACCGATCCAGGCGTAAGCGATCCCCGTATTCCCCGAGGTGGCGTCCAGGATGGTTTTATCCTTGGTCAGTTTCCCCGTCCGGATGCCTTCTTGGATCATGCGCAGGGCGGGACGGTCTTTGACCGAACGGCCGGGGTTATAAGCTTCCAGCTTGGCCCAGATTTCCACACCCGACACGCCGTGGCTGTCGATCTTGAGCAAAGGCGTCCGGCCGACCAGTTCGGTGACGCTTTCATAGATGCGGGGTGGATTGGAAACCGTGGTCGTCACTCCAACCTCCAAAGCCTTTCCGGCGGCCTGCTTTACAGGTTGTAAAAGACTTCCTTGCCAAGGTACCGGGCCGCGTCACCCAGTTCTTCCTCGATGCGCAGGAGCTGGTTGTACTTGGCGATACGGTCGGTGCGGGAGGCCGAACCGGTCTTGATTTGGCCGGAATTCGTGGCCACCGCGATATCGGCGATGGTCGTGTCTTCGGTTTCCCCCGAGCGGTGGGAGACGATGGCGGTATAACCCGCCTTCTTGGCCATCTCGATGGCTTCCAGGGTCTCGGTGAGGGACCCGATTTGGTTGACCTTGATGAGGATGGAATTGGCGATCCCCTTCTCGATGCCCGACTTGAGCTTTTCCGTGTTGGTGACGAAGAGGTCGTCGCCGACGATTTGGATCTTCTTGCCCAGCTTGTCGGTCATCATCTTGAAGCCGTCCCAGTCGTTCTCGTCCAGGCCGTCCTCGATGGAAATGATGGGATACTTGTCGCAAAGGGCGGAGTAAAACTCCACCATTTGCTGGCTGTTCTTTTCCTTCTGGGCTTCCGCTTCCAGGACGTATTTCTTGCCGGCCTTGTCGAAGAAGCTGGAAGAGGCGGCATCCAGGGCGATCAAGACGTCCTTGCCGGGTGCGTAGCCGGCCTTCTTGATGGCCTCCATGATGACCTGGAGGGCTTCCTCGTTGGATTTCAGGTTGGGGGCGAATCCGCCCTCATCCCCCACCGCGGTATTGAGGTGCTTGTCGTGCAGGACTTTTTTCAGGTTGTGGAAGACTTCCGCGCCGATCTGCAGGGCGCGGCGGAAGCTGTCCCCGCCCACGGGCATGATCATGAATTCCTGCAGGTCGACGTTGTTGTCGGCGTGCATGCCGCCATTGATGATGTTCATCATCGGGACGGGCAGCAGGTTGGCGTTGGCCCCGCCGATATATTTGTAGAGCGGCAGGCCGGCCGCCTTGGCCGCCGCCTTGGCGTTGGCCAGCGAAACGCCCAGGATGGCGTTGGCGCCGAATTTGCCCTTGTTGGGGGTCCCATCCAGGTCGATCATCAGGGCGTCCAGCGCCCTTTGGTCGGTCGCGTCCATGCCCTTCACCTTGGGGGCGATCTTGGCGTTCACGTTGGCGACGGCCTTCAGGACACCCTTGCCGCCATAGCGTTTCTTGTCGCCGTCCCGCAGTTCCACGGCCTCGTATTCGCCGGTGGAGGCACCCGAGGGGACCGCCGCGCGGCCCAAGCTGCCGTCTTCCAGGGTGACATCGACCTCGACGGTCGGGAACCCACGGGAATCCAAAATTTCACGGGCTTTCACTTCGGCAATTCGGCGGCTCATGCTGCCTCCTCAAGAGATGGTAGGAATGGGCTGAAACGAGCGACGATTTTACAGGCGGGCCAAGGCCCCTCGCAAGCTTTTCCCTGTAAATTCAGGCTAAAGGACGGCGCTTAAAAAGAATCCAGGTCGTTGAAAACAAGCCCGGTGACAAGCTTGGGGTAGAAGTAGGTGGACTTCTGGGGCATGCGTTCCTGTTTCAAGGCCACCTCCCTCAGTTGCTCGATGCGGGTGGGGTTTAAGAAAAAAGTGGCCGCGAAATCTTTTTTGCGGAGCCGTTCCACCGCCTCTTCCGCCCTGCTGGTGAAGGAAATCTCATGCTCCACCTTTTCTTTGGTGATCCCAAAGAAAGGTTCGAGGATCAATCGGTGCAGCAGGGTCACATCCAGCCTCTTTTGGGCGTCCGAAACATCCTTCAACAGGGGTGACTTGGCCACCGACTTTGAAAATTGGAGCGCATAAAGTTTCTTGCCGTCAAAGGACAGCCCGATCGTCGGCATCTTTTTCCCCAGCTTTTCCATCCATTGCCATGGCGCCAAGCCGCTGACGGCTTTCGGATACTCGTGGATCTCGCCCAGGCTCGAGAGGCGGCTTAGCAAAAGCGAAGGGGATGAAATATGCCGCTTCGGGAGCATGCGGTGGGTCGGCAAAATGACCAGTCCCCGGTCCTCCATGGCCACGAACATCATTTGGACGTAATCAAAAGGCCTGGAACCCAAGGGGCCTTTCGCCCACTTGGAACAATGCGCTTGATAGGCCAGGGCCGTCTCATACCGATGGTGGCCGTCGGCGATGAACAAGGTTGCCGCCTTGATCCGCCTCTGGATTTCTCCGATGACTTTCGGACCGGAGACTTTCCAAACCCGGTTTTGGATGTCCTTGGGAAAATCCACGTTCATGTCCGGCTTGCGGGCAGTGACTTTTCTTAAAACCCCGCCCACCCCCCCTTTGTCGGGATAAAGGGAGAAGATGCAGCTGAAATTGGCGTGGCAGGCTTTGGTGAGTTTCAAACGGTCGGCTTTGGGTCCGCTCAGGGTGTGTTCATGGGCCAGGATGCCGCCCTTTTTGTTCCCAAAGGGCATGAGTTGGGACAGCCCCACGAAGCCCGTCCGGTTGAAGGACTTTCCGTTGATCTTGAAGCTCTGCTGATAAACGTAGAGCGAAGCTTCCCCGTCCCGTCGAAGCACGCCTTTCCTCCGCCAATCGGCAAAGGCCTTCTTGGCCGCCAGGTAATCGGAAGGCTTGTGGGTCTCGTGACTGGGGTTTCCGATGATGAGGCGGATGACGTTGTAGGGATCCGCGGCTTTCAATTGTTGTTTTTGCTGGGTGGAGATAACGTCGTAGGGCGGGGCCATCACCTTGGCCAGGCGGCCGGCAACGGGGATGTTATAACGGATTGCGCGAAAAGGAATAATCTTCGCCATGGTTCTTGCCTTCCTGTTTTTAAGGTTTTGGTCTTAGAAGTACGTCTTTGCTGTCGACTGCGGACTGCGAACTGAAAGCTGGCTTTCAGCTTTTGCGGTTCAAGAGCTTTTTCACTTCATCCATGAAAGCGTTGATGTCCTTGAACTGGCGGTAAACGCTGGCGAAACGCACATAGGCCACGTCGTCCAGTTCCTTGAGGCGGTTCATGACCATTTCCCCGACCTCGGTGGAATTGATCTCCTTGGCCGCCCTCTCCATCAGGGCGTTCTCGATGTCATCCACCAGGGCTTCGATCTTCTCGGAGGATACGGGGCGCTTTTCAACCGCCTTGCGGACCCCTGCCACGATCTTCAAACGGTCAAAAGGTTCGCGGCGCCCATCCCGCTTGACCACCATGGGCAGGATCTCCTCGATCTGCTCGTAGGTGGTGAACCGCTTTTCACACTTCAGGCATTCCCGGCGGCGGCGGATCGCCGCCCCGCCTTTGCTGGGCCTGGAATCCATGACCTTGTCTTCCTGATGTCCACAAAAGGGGCACTTCATCGGCCGCTCCGCAATAGGTAGTAGGTATCTTAAGCGGGCGGATTATACCATAGGTAGTTGGGCGCAATGAAAAGAACACGCTAGGGCTTGGTAACATTATCGAAAAAGCCGTGAAAAAACGGTCTGGATTTAATATTACAAGTTTTGTCCCTAGGGCTTGTGGGAAACAGGCCCAGAGCCCTAAAGCTTGGAAACAGGGGGGAAAAAGCCCCGAAAACTTCGGCCACATTTCGTTGAATCTTAGGGAACAATCTCGGTTCCAACGCCCTGGGGCGTAAAGATCTCTAAAAGCAGGGCGTGCGGTAGGGTGCCGTCGATGATATGTGTTTTATGGACGCCAGACATCAAGGCATGCAGGCAGGCTTCGATCTTGGGGATCATCCCCCCCGATATCACACCGTTCTTCAAGAGTTTCGGCACTTCCCTTGCCCTGATGGTTGAGAGCAGGGTCTTGGGATCATCCTTCTTCCTACAAATACCAGGCACGTCGGTCAGGAAGACCAGTTTTTCGGCTTTGAGCGCGCCCGCAATAGCGCCGGCCGCCTCATCGGCGTTCACATTGTAGGTGTGGCCGTCCTTGCCCAAGCCCATCGGGGCAATCACAGGGATGAATTTCTCCCGGTCCATGCTTTGCAAAACCGCGGTGTTCACCTTGGCGACCTTGCCCACGAAACCGATATCCTTGCCCGATTTGGATTTGATCCGGGAGGCCTGCAGCATGGCCGCATCCTTGCCGGAAAGACCCACGGCCTTTCCTCCCAGTTGGTGGATCAGCGCCACGAGCTGCTTGTTGATCTTGCCGCCCAGGACCTTCTCCACCACCTTCATGGCCGGAAGGTCGGTCACCCTGAGGCCGTCCACGAATTTCGAGGGCAGGCCCAACTTTTCCATGGCGCGGGTGATGTCCTTGCCGCCGCCATGGACCACCACCGGCCGCATGCCCACGAATTTCATCAACACGATGTCCTGGAGGGTGTTCTTAAGTTCCTCGACGCCCCCCCGGGTGCTGCCGCCGTATTTCACGACCACCGTACGGCCGGACCATTGCTTGATGTAGGGAAAAGCCTCGACGAGGATTTGCGCCTTCTGGATGGACTCTTTCATGAAAGTCCCTAACTGGCGGGGGCGGCTTCGGTGGCGGCGGCTTCCTGTTTCGGGAATTCCTTGTAATCGCATTCCTTGTTCGGGCAGGCGATATGGGGCCCCAAGGTCTTGAGGTACTTGTCCACCAGGTAAGGGCTGGCACACTGGGGACAGGGCCGCATGACCGGCTTGTACCAGGAGATGAATTTGCAGTCCGGGTATTTGTTGCAACCGTAAAAAACACCCCGGCGCGACCCGCGGGAGACCACATCCCCTCCGCAGCCCAAGGGACACTTAATGCCCAAGGGAATGGGTTTCGCGGTCTTGCACTCCGGGTACTTGGAGCAGGCCAAAAACTTTCCGAAACGCCCCATCTTCACCACCATGTCCGCGCCGCACTTGGGGCATTTCTCGTCGGTCTTCGTGTCCGTATCCACTTGGATGGATCCGTCGGTGGTTTCCTTCAGGCTTTTGGTGTTCTGGCATTCGGGATACTTGGAACAGGCCAGGAACTTCCCATGGCGCCCCCATTTCACGATCATCATCTGGCCGCATTTTTCGCAAGGAATGTCGGTGACCACTTCAATCTTGGACTTTTCCTCGCCAATGAGCTTTTCGGCCTCGGCCAGGGTATCCTTGAAGGGCGTGTAAAAGTCGCCGATGACTTTGCGCCATTCGATTTCCCCCGACTCCACCTGGTCGAGTTCCCCTTCCATCTTCGCCGTAAAGGCGTAATCCAAAATCACGGGGAAATTCTTCATCAGGATCTCCAGAACCAGGTTTCCCAGTTCCGCGAGGAAGAACCGCCCATTTTCTTTTTTCACGTAATGCCGGGCTTGGATCGTTTCCAAAGTCGGCGCATATGTGGAAGGGCGCCCGATTCCCATTTCTTCCAGGGTCTTCACCATCGAGGCGTCCGTAAACCGGGGGGGCGGCTGGGTAAAGTGCTGCTCGGGAACGGGTTCCTTCCAAGTGGCCTTCTGGCCCTCAGTGATGCCCGAAAGCTTGTTCGGATTGACCCCTGCTCCTTCTTCGCCCTCGCCTTGGCCTTCCTTTTTATCCTCGTCGGCGGCTTCCTCATAAACCTTGGTATAGCCGTCAAAGAGGGTTTCGGTGCCGCTGGCCCTGAAAACAACGTTATTTCCCGCAATTTCAACACTGGTTTCCCGGTAGATGGCGTTGCTCATCTGGCTCGCCATGAAATCTTCCCAGATAAGCTGGTAAAGCTTGAATTGCTCAGGCGTCAAGTAAGTCTTCATCTGGTCCGGAGTGCGGAAAGCCGAGGTGGGCCGGATGGCCTCGTGGGCATCCTGGATTTTGCCCTTACTGGAAGTATCCCGGTCGCCGGGGCCTAAATACTTCTCACCGTAGGTCTGCTGGATGAACTGGGCGGCTTCCACCTTGGCCTCGGGGGAAACGCGCTTGGAGTCGGTACGCATATAGGTGATCAAGCCCACCGGGCCCGATTCACCGATCTCGATACCTTCATATAAACCCTGGGCGATGGACATGGTCTTACGGGCGCCGAACCGAAGTTGTTTATAAGCCTCCTGCTGGAGCTTGGAGGTGGTGAAGGGCATGGGGGGTTTCTTGGATTTTTCGCGGTGCAGGACCGCCGAAACCTTGAAATCCGCCGACTTGATGCGGTCGATCAAGGCCTGGGTATCGGCCTGGGTCTTGAGGTCGGGTTTTTCCCCGTCAATCTTGGCCAGTTTGGTGCGGATGACCCGTCCGTCTTCCATGATGAAATCGGCTTCCAGGGTCCAATATTCCACCGGTTTAAAACCCTCGATTTCCTTTTCCCGTTCGTAAATTAGACGCAGGGCAACGGATTGCACCCGGCCCGCCGAAAGTCCCCGGCGGATGTTCTTCCATAAAAGGGGGCTGATGCCGTAACCCACCAGCCGGTCCAAAACCCGGCGGGCCTGCTGAGCGTTGACCATGTTCAGGTCCACTTCACTGGGGGACTTGATGGCCTCCTCGATGGCGGGCTTGGTGATTTCGTTGAGGCGGAGGCGGTAAATGACGGGCACGGTTTCCATCGTGGAAAGGAAGTTACGGATATGCCAGCCGATGGCCTCCCCTTCCCTATCCGGGTCAGCCGCCAGGTAAACCGCCGTGGACTTAAGGGCGGCCTTCTTGAGTTCTTTAATAATGGAAGCTTTGCCGCGGATGGGGATGTATTGGGGCTCAAAATTCTTCTCGAGATCCACTCCCAGCTTGCTCTTGGGCAGGTCAATCAAATGGCCTTTGGAAGCCAAAACCACGTATTCCGACCCGAGATATTTGTTGATGGTTTTCGCTTTGGAGGGGGACTCGACGATCACCAGTTTCTTATTCGGCTCTTTTTTCGCCTTGGCCTTTGCCACGGATAACTCCATTCAATTGTTCGTTGGTCAGGAAACGGCCGGAAAAAGCGGCCGCGTAGTTTCGCAAGAATAGGCAGGAGGCATTACCTTTGTCAAGTTTTGGCCATTTCCACCCGGCCGGAAGGCAAACGGTAAAATTCGCCAAAACCCTTTTAAATACTTTCGTTTCGAATGGATCGGGAGGGTTTAAATTTTTTTCGGCGGAATGAGGGATCGGTGGAAAAAACCGTTCGGAATCAGATCTTAAAGTAGCAACGGCCCGGGGCCTGCTGGGCCAGCCCCTTCATCTCCAGGTTCAGGAGCAGTTCATTCACTCGCCGCAGGGCCATTCCCGTTTCCCGGAGCAGGACATCCACGTGGAGCGGCGAATAGGTAAGTTTTTCCAGGAGCCTTTTTTCTTCCTCGGTCAGGGTTTCCAGGAGCGCGGTAGTGGCGGACCTGCCACGGCCGGCCTTGAAAACCGTTTCCGCCCGCATGTCCTGGAGCTCGTGGAAGATATCCTCCACCCCCATCACCAATTTTGCGCCCTGCTGGATCAGGGCGTGGGTGCCTTCCGATTCGGTATGGGTGATGGGGCCCGGTACGGCAAAAACCGGCTTGCCCTGTTCCATGGCGTGATCCACCGTGATGAAAGAGCCGCTGTCCTTTTTGGCCTCCACCACCAAAACACCCTTGGCGGCCCCGCTGATAAGCCGGTTCCGTTGGGGAAAATGCATGGCCAAAGGCTTGGAATGAAGCGGGTATTCGCTGAAAACCGCCCCCCTTGCGGTGATTTCCAGTGCCAGTTTCTTGTTCTCCGGCGGATAGAGGTTCAAAAGGCCGCTGCCCAAAAAAGCGATGGTGCGGCCCTGGGGATGACGGAGGGCGCCGACATGGGCCAGCGAATCAATACCCCGGGCCAGTCCTGAAACCACCGTATACCCCGCCTTGACGATGTCCTCCGCAAGCTTTACGGCCGCCTGTTTTCCGTAGGCGCTGGGTTTACGGCAGCCGATGACCGCGATGGAATTTTCGTCCTCCGGCAGGTAGGTTCCTACCCGCCAAAGGACGAAGGGTGGATCGAAAAGGTTCTCGAAAACCTTTGGAAATTCCGGGTCGCCCTCGACCAGGGCCTGGGCACCCGCCCTTTCCGCCTTTTCCAGTTCGGCCTCGACCCTCCCGTGGGGTTCGTTAAAGGAAAGCACCTTGCGGGCACTGGAACTGGTCCAATCAGGCAGACGGCTTAAGGCCTCCTCCGGGGCCCCGAAAACGCCGGAAATTTCGGGAAAGGCTTCCCTGGCGGCTTTGAGGCGCCGGGGGCCGATGACACCGGTCAAATGCAGGGCGAGTAGGGCTTCCCGGTCGTTCATGGCTCAACCTCGGGTCAGTCGGGCAAAACGGCTTTATTGGGCCCCACTTCCCGGGCCTGGGCCAGCAGCTTTTCTGCGCTGTCCAAAAGCTCGTGGTGGGTGGCGGCGTGCTTGGGAAAGGTGGAAGCGCTGATGTTCAGGAAAACCGGGGGCGCGTCCCCCATCACCAGCTTGAAAAACTTGAAGATCCGCTTGGCAATGATGCCGTAGGTGTTATGGGCCGTATCCGGGAGCACGATGGCATATTTGTCCTTCTCCAAACGGCAGATGACGTCCACCCTTCGCAGGCTTTTGGCCAGGATTTCCGCCACCTGGGTGGCCACTTGGCGTTCGTCTCCGGCCAAAGAACCGTTGTTGGGCGTGACGCTCAGGAACATGAGGCTCATCATGCGGGAATAGCGCTTGGCGCGTTCCACTTCGATGGCCAGGCATTCGGAAAAATAGGCCTTGTTGAAAAGCCGGGTTTCTTCATCCACCAGGATCACCGGCCGGCGGCTGTC
Organism: Pseudomonadota bacterium; assembly: GCA_021324075.1. Lineage (GTDB taxonomy): Bacteria > Oederibacteriota > Muellerivitia > Muellerivitales > Muellerivitaceae > JAJPJW01. Next base: position 12,498 of record JAJPJW010000228.1, read on the forward strand.
ATCCTTGGACGCGGGTGCCGCTTTCACGGGGAGAGGAATCGGCGTCAAAATGGGTGGTTCAAAGGAAAACTTATCCGAGGTGGGGGAAAGGGGTTCCATGGCGGGAGTCTCCCGATGGGCTACAGCCGGGCCTTCCAACCCGCCCACGGCCACCTGGACCGCGGCTTTTTCCAGGCTCTCCTTCCAGGGTTTCATCACTCCCTGCATTTCTTCCATCAATTTCACGTCGTAACCCTGGGAATTTTGGTGGGCAAAACCCATGAGGATGAAAAACTTCTTCGGAACGCTGTGGACCATGAAAATGCCGCTATTGGGCTTTTGGATGCGCAGGGAACCTGATTTGTTGAAGACCGGCTTGCCCGTGATGTCCTGGTAGGACTTCATGGGAAGCTTGGCCAGGGCGTTTCTTTCCTCCACACCTAGGCGGTAAAGGCAGGTTTCCATCACCTCTTCCTTACCGTCGAAGGCAAGGATGGAAAGGGGTTCTTCGGCCGTGCCGGCGAAGCTGATGAAAACACTGTCAAACTTGAAGTTCTCCAGGAGGAGCTTACAGCAGGCGGCCAGGTCTGTTTTGGTGACGGGGTTTTTCCGGCAGGCAGAAATGAGCTTTTCGGTCAGCAGGGCTTGGGCGAGCAAGGCAACCTCACATAAGGTTCAATAAATGGTCGGACAATATCTTAACATGTTTCCCGGCCTTTACTTAACCTTGATGGCCTGGAATAGGGCCCGGAGTGATACCGCGTCCGGAACCAGGATGAAATAACCGCCGATTTCCTCATGGTCATCGCTGAACTTGGTTTCGATGGAGATCACCTTGAGCGTTTCCTCCATGCCCTGGGTGATGATGGACAGCATGGCCCCCGCCATGTCGAAGACCAGGGTGGGGACCGAAATGAGGAGCAGCATCCCTAAAAATTCGTTGAGGGCGCTCAGGTAGGCTCCGGTCAGGATGTTGCCCGCCTCCTTGATGGCCGAATGGCCCATCTCGGTGAGGATCTTGCTGGTGCCCACGGGTTGCTTCAGCAGCATGTCCGCCAAATGGAGGGCCGAGTCACGCGGAAAAAGAAGGATGATCTTGCCCGTGGCATCCCCCAGTATGGAAAGTGTCAGCCCCGCCACCAGCGTATTGGGGTCTCCGACCAGCTTGGGGACTTCCGACAGGGGAAGGATGGTGGCCTTGGGAACGGTAATGAAAATTTTCTTGCCCAAAAGTTGGGAAAGGGCTGTGGCGCCGTGGCCGGCCCCGATATTACCCACTTCCTTCAGGGCATCCAGTTGGCTCGGGGTGAGTTCATCCAGGTTCATCAGCATGGGCCGGCCCCCTTGAAAGGGTCAGGCATGAAGCTCGGCATGGGCGTCGTCCTTTTCCATAAGGGAGTGTTCGGCCTGGAACCGCTTGTCTTTCAGGTCCTCGACCAGGCTGTTCACGTCGAGGATGAGCGCTATCTTACCATTGCCCAGGATGGTGGCGCCTGAAAAACCGCGGATGCCCTTGAGCATGCGGTCCAGGGCCTTGATGGCGATTTCCTGTTGTCCCATGACCTCATCCACCCGGATGGCCACCCGGGCATCCCCGACCTCCGCGATCAGGACCGTCTCCAGGCCCAAGGCGTCCGGCGGCCGGGTGGAAGGCGGCAGTTCCAGCAGTTCCTGCAGGGGATAAAGGGGGATCACGTCCTCCCGCAGCATGATGGCTTCCTGCTGTTGGATCATCCGTTTTTCCTTTGGCTCCACGTCCACGGTCTCGACGATGTTCACCACCGGGATGGCGAAAACCTCCTCATTGCACTTCACCAGGAGCGCCTTGATGATGGCCAGGGTCAGGGGAAACCGCAGGATGAAGGTGGTTCCCTGTCCTTTCTTGCTCTGGATGCGGAAAACGCCCCCGACGGCCTCCACTTTGGTCTTGGCGACGTCCACTCCCACCCCCCGTCCGGAAATCTCGTTGGCATTTTCCACGGTGGAAAAACCCGGCAGCGTGATCAGGCGCACCGCCTCTTCTTCCGTTAGTTTGGCGGCTTCGTCCGCCGCCACGAGCCCCTTGGCCACGGCCTTTTGCTTGACCACTTCCGGGTCGATCCCCCGGCCGTCGTCCGTGATCGAAATGACCACGTGGGACCTTTCACGCCGGGCCTGCAGGCGGATCGTGCCGTAGGACTCCTTGCCTTCCCGGGCCCGGGCCTCGGGCTCCTCGATGCCGTGGTCCACGGCGTTCCGGAGCAGGTGCACCAGGGGTTCGCTCATTTCCTCCAGCACCGTACGGTCCAATTCCACCTCCGCGCCGTCCATTTCCAGGTCCACCTGCTTGTTCAGGTTGCGCGCCAGGTCCCGCACCATGCGGGGGAACCGGTCAAAGACCTGTTTCACGGGCATCAGCCGTACTTTGGTGATCTCATCCTGGAGTTCGTCGGTGATGTGGTGCAATTGGGAAAGGGGGTCGGAGAGTTCCTTAAGCGCCCGGGTGGCCGCCACTTGTTCGAAGCGGATTTTGGAAATCACGAGTTCCTGCACCAGCGCCATGAGTTTATCGAGCTTGGAGGTGTGGACCCGGATGGTCGGCAGGATGAAGCTTTTCTCGTCGGTCACCACCGCCGGGGCCGAAGCCTTGGAGGAAGCCGGTCCCTGCGGGGCCGCCATTTGTTCCAGGTCGAAATCCCCGACTTCGACTGACGCCACCTCGGCGACCCCCGCCACCGCTTCCTTCAGTTTTTCACGCTGCGCGTCGGTGACGACCACCAGCACAAACCCCTTGGCGAACTGTCCTTTTTCGATTTCTTCGGGGGCGGGGATGCTCTTGACGATCTCTCCCAAGGTGTTGATGTTCTTGAGGATCATAAAAGAGCGGACTTCCTTGAAGACGCAGTCCGGGGCCAATTCCACCGTCACCCGAAAGACGGAAAAGCCGTTTGTCCGGGCCTGGGAGAGCACTTCCCTTTCGCTGTCGGCAAAGGAGAGGACGGACTCGGTTGCGGGGGAGACAGTCCGCGCCGCCGAAGGGGATCCATGGACGCCCTGGGTCGCCCCTTCCAGCGACCGCAAAGCCGCCTGGAGCCCTTCTTCTTCGATGAAGTCCTGCATCGAAAGTTCGTCGACCCATTTGGAGAGTTGGTCGAGGCAGACGAACAACACGTCCACCAAATGGGTGGAAAGGGCCTTGGTACCCGACCGGATGGGTTCCAACACTGCTTCCATTTGGTGGGTCAGCCGCACCATGGGGTCGTAGCCCATGGTGGCCGACATGCCCTTGAGGGTATGGGCCGCGCGGAAGATTTCCCGGATGGCTTCGATTTGGGAGGGGTCTTTTTCGAGAAGGACGAGCGAGTTATTGAGGTTCGAGAGGTATTCCCTTGCCTCGTTCAGGAAGACGTCTTTGTATTCACCGGTGTTCATGGGGGCCCCGAAAGGACTGAATGCCTGCGGATTATTTTAAGTCAAAAAGGGCAGGATCGATGCAGATTTAGGGGAAATGGCCTATTTGCCGGTCAATAAAGCGTTGATTTCCTCGGCCATTTGGGGAAGGGCCAACTGGCGGTCCACCAAGCCCGAGTCCACCGCCGATTTGGGCATCCCGTAAACCACGCAGCTCTCGGCGTCCTGGGCGAAGGTTTTGCCCCCCACCGCCCGGATCGACTTGAGGCCCTCGGTTCCGTCCCGTCCCATGCCGGTCAGGACCACCCCCAGGCAATGTTTGGACGCGGCCTTGGCCACCGACGCCATCATGATATCCGCCGAGGGCTTCACCCCTAATCGTGGAGGGGCGTCGTTGAAAACGGCCTTAAAATGCCCCGCAGTGCCTTCGATCACGAGATGGCTTCCGGCCGGGGCCACGTAAGCATGCCCCCCCAGAAGCGTTTGCTGGTCTTCGGCTTCGGCGATCGTCAGGCAGCTCACTTCCCCCAGCCGCCGGGCCAGGGCCTTGGTGAAACCCACTGAAATATGCTGGACAATGACGAAGGCCGCAGTGGGGGTTCGCTGGAGCCGGGAAAAAAGTTCGTTCAAGGCCCTAGGACCTCCGGTGGAGGAAGCGACCGCTACGACAAACTGGGCGGGTTTTTCAATTTGCGGATGCGGGGACTCCCTGGGCGGCTCCTTGATCTCCACCACCGCCGCCGAAACCATTGGGCCCAAGGTGGATCCGGCCCGCTGGCGGGGACGGATGGCCGAGGCAATCTTGATTTTCTCGATCAATTCGCCCTGGATTTCCTTCATGTTTTCCATGACGCGGCCGGCAGGCTTCCCAAGGCAATCCACGGCACCCAGCTCCACGGCTCGGATGGCGGTGGCTGTCCCTTCCCCGGTGTGGCTGGAGAGCATGATCACGGGCGTGGGTCGCTCGGCCATGATCCTTTGCAAGGCTTGCAGCCCGTCCATCTGGGGCATTTCCACGTCCAACGTGACGACGTCGGGCTTGAGTTTGAGGGTCTTTTCCACCGCTTCCAGGCCGTTTTGGGCAGTCTCCAGGACGGTGATGGCCCCTTCGGACCCTTCCAGCATCTCTTGGAGCATTTTGCGCATGAAGAAGGAGTCGTCCACGATCAGGACGCGGATTGCATTGGGTTTAGGAGGAGCCATGGAGTTCCCTTAAGTAAGTTGGCCGCTGATAACCATCGATGGGCAACGATCCTTAGCGGTTCGTCCCGGTGTCGAAGCCGCCTTTTTAATTCCCGGTCACCCGCTTGAGGGCTTCCTGGATTCTTGGCGGTTGGAAGGGCTTGATGATGAAGTCCCGTGCCCCGGCCTGGATGGCGTCGATCACCATTCCCTGCTGGCCCATGGCGCTCACCATGATGATCCGTGCCTCGGGGTCGATGGACCGGATTTCCTTCACCGCGTCAATGCCGTTCATTTCCGGCATAACGATATCCATGGTCACCAGGTCGGGTTTGGTCTTGCGGTAAAGCTCCACCGCTTCCTGCCCCGAGGAGGCCTCCCCGGCCAATTCAAAGGGTTCCCGGAGGATGATGCCTTTCAAGATGGAGCGCATGAAGGCTGAATCGTCGACGAACATCACCTTAATAGCCAATTTTCTTTCCTTCTTTGGCGGACGAGTGCTCCTGGTCCGAATGGGACGGTCTTTCGTCCAGCGTCAGCAATTTTTTTAGGCTCAGCAATAGGATCAACCGTTTTTCCAGGTGCAGCACACCGTCTAATAATTCGGGACCCACATTCAAGACCGGCTCCCGGGCCGCCTCCACCGATTCCATGGACAGTTTCAGCACCTCCACCACCTTGTCCACCAGGAAACCAATCATCTGGTCCTGGATTTCGACGATCAAGACGCGCGACTCATCCGTCCGGTCCAGCAGCGGCATCTGGAACTTCTTTTTCAAATCGACGACGGGGATGATCTTCCCCCGAAGGTTGAGGATGCCCTCCAAAAAAGGGGGGGCCTTGGGCATACGGGTGATCTCGCCCAACCGCAGGATTTCCCTAACCTGGCGGATCCCCACCGCGGCCTCACACCCTGCCAGGGTGAAGACCACCAACTGGGATTCGGCCAATTCAGGCTTGGACAGGGTTGAAGTTTCGGATAGGGGCGAAGTCATCGATCACACTCCAAAGGATTGAAGGCTATTTTCACCGCCGTTGACGGTAAGTTCATCAATAAAACGAGAGGATCGGTAAAAACGAAAAAACCGCCCTAAAACCGGCGATTCCCCGAAGTTGGAGCAGCCGTGGCTAGAGGTATTCCGGGGGCAGGTTCAGTTTCCGGATTTCCACCCTCCCGTCCTCCAGGTTAAAGATCACGGTCCGGCCGTGGGTGCCGCCCACATCCTCCCCCACGATCGGAATACCCATCTCCCCCAATATCTGCCGTACGGCGGAGACATTGCGCAGGCCGATCGGCACCGAGCTCTGGGTGAGGGAGGCGAACATATTGGCGCCACCGATGACCTTGGCTTCCAGGTACCTCAACAAGGAACCGGTCTTAAGCATTTCTGCCAACAGGTGGGACATGGCCGTATCGGCGTATTTGCCCGGCGGGGCTTCGGTGGAATGGAGCTTGCTGGAAGGGAGCATCACGTGGGCCATTCCACCGGTCTGGTTTTTGGCGTCGTAGAGGGTCACCCCTACGCAGGAGCCCAGGCCGTAGGCCACCAGCCGCTGGGGACTTTGGGAAAGGGCGATTTCAGCGATCCCCACAACCCGGTTTTCCTCACCCATTGCCGGAAAACCCGAAGGTTTTGGAGAAAGCCGTAAAGAGCTTCTTGAGGGAACCACTTTCCGGCAGGAGGAAAAAGCTTCCCGTCAGTTGTTTGTCGTTCTCCAGGAACTTGGTTTCGATGACGATAGCCACTTCCTCTTTTTGTTCCAGTTCCACCAATACCGTGTCCAGTACCGCCTGGGCCATATCGATAGCCAGCCCGGGCACGCCGTGGATCATCTGGAGGTTCATCAGGCGGAAAAGGGCGCTCAAATAAGCCCCGGTGAGGATGCTGCCCACTTCTTTGATGGCCGATTCACCTATCTCGGAAAGGTGAAGGGGGTCCTCTTCTTTTTTACCGATCAGCATGCCGCAAAGTTCGCCAACCCGCTCCAAAGGAAAAAAAACCAGGGAGATGCCGCAGATTTCTCCGTAAACGGGCATATGCACCGCGGCGACGTTTTGTTCCATCCCGCCCAGGAAGACCGCAATACCGTCCGTTTGCAGCACCTTCACTTGGGTGACGGACATGTCCACGCGGCGGCCCACCATCTGGGAAAGGGCCGTGGCCGCATTGCCCGCGCCGATGTTCCCGATTTCCCGCAGGGCGTCCATTTGGAAGTCGTTGAAAATATCCGGTTCTTGACCCATGTCGATCCTTGAAAGCGCCTGGTCGGGCTTTCGGTCGGGTTTTGGGCTGGCGCCCAAAATCCAACCTCATTTTAGCCGAGGGCTTTTTTCACCGCTTCCAGGACGTTGGAGGGCTGGAAGGGTTTGACGATGAAATCCTTGGCGCCGGCCTGGATGGCTTCCACCACCAGGGATTGCTGGCCCATGGAACTGCACATGAGGATCTTGGCTCCGGGGTTGAGCTTGATGATTTCCCGCACTGCGTCGATCCCGCCCATCTCGGGCATGATGATGTCCATGATGACCAGGTCGGGTTTCA
>JAJPJW010000124.1 GCA_021324075.1 Pseudomonadota bacterium
GCCCGAGCAGGTGGAAAAATTCGACTACTTGGTTTCGGCCCTGAAGAAGAACGGCATCTACTTCTACCCCGATTGGCTGGTGGACCGCAAATTCCGCTCCGGCGACGGGGTCAAGGCCTACCAGGAACTGGAGCCGGGCGCCAAGGGGGTCAACCATTTCGATCCCCGGGTCATCGAGCTGACGCAAAAATACGCCGAGGAACTGATCGGCCATCCGAACCCCTATACGGGCATGGCCCTCAAGGACGACCCGGCCTATGTGGGCAACGAGATCGTCAACGAATCCTCCATCTTCAGCGGCTTCGGGGAGCAGAAGTTCCCCGAGGTTTATTGGGACGAACTGCAAAAGTTCTATTCGGCCTGGGGTGGACAGGGCAAGGTCACCCGCTTCAAGTTTGATTGGGAAACCCAAAAGCTCCAGCCCACGCAAAACCCCGAGAACGCCGACGAGAGCCTGAAGTTCCTCCTGGCCGAGGTCACCAAGACCGACGCCCAAATGAAGGCCTTCCAACGGAAGCTCAGCCCCCATGCGCTGTTGACGGGTTCCAACATGGGCCTTCCGATTTTGGGCAACATCCGGTCCGACGCCACCCTCGATTTCATGGACACCCACGCCTATTGGGACCATCCCCAGATCTGGAACATGGTGGGCGGCTGGTCCAACGTGTCCCACGCGCCCATGTACAACAACTCCCAGCTCCTGTCGCCCTTCCAGGGCTCCCTGATCTTCGGCCTTTCCCATGACGCGGTGGAAGGCAAGCCTCTCATCGTGACCGAATGGAACGACTGTTTCCCCAACGAGTACCGCCTGGAAGGGCCCGTCCTCATGGCCGCCTACGGCAGCCTGCAGGATTGGGACGGGATGCTGCAGTTCGACCACGGGTTGGAAACCCCCGGCACGGTCAAGATGACCAACTTCGACATCGACAACCGGGTGGACGACCAACCGCTTTACCAGGCGGGCGCCCTTCTGTTCCGCCTGGGCTACCTCAAGGCCGCCTCGGTCACGGTGGTGGAGCCGGTTTCGGACAAGGCGGTCCTCTCCAACGGCATGAAGAGCGACTGGCTTTTCGACCATCCCTGGCTGCCCTATGTGGCCAAGGTTGAGAAGCGTTTCACGGGGAAGAAAGAGGAAGCCCCGGCGGACCTGTCGGAACTCGAGAAGCGTTACAGCGAGTCCGAGAAAGAGGTCGACTCCTCTACCGGCGAAGAAACGCTTTATTACGGCAAGGGGGTCCTCAAGATCGACAGCCCCATGGCCCAGGGCCTGGCGGGGGCCATCGGCAACGGGCAGGTTTTGGGCACGACAGGCCTGTGGATGCAGTTGGAAAAGCGCAATCCCTGGGCGGCGGTCCTGGCCGTCTCCCTCGACCAAAAACCCCTGGATCAGTCGGCCAGGATCGTGGTTTTCGCCGTGGCCCGGGCCGAGAACAGCGGCCAGACCTACAACGCCACCCGCACGGCCTTGAGGGATCCGGGGGATGCGCCCATCCTCCTGCAGGGCGTGAAGGGGGAGCTTTCAATTGTGGTGAAACCAGGCCTGACCTACCAAGTGGTGCCCGTGGATGAATCCGGAAAAGAGGGGCGCCCCTTGAAGACCACCATCGAACACGGCGGGCTCAAGTTCAAGATTTCGCCCTTGGACCACACGTCCTATTACCTCGTTTCCGCACAGCCCTAGCTGTCCGAATTTGAGACGAAAGCGCCGAAGTCTGGGTCTTTTCTGACGTTTTATCCCGGTTCCCGCCCGTTTTTGTTTTACCGTTGAAACCCATCCAGCCCTTAAAAGCCGCCTTATTTCCGACTTGGCACCCGTTATGCCTTTCATCAGAAACATATCTGAAGCCGTCCAATCGATCGTTGCCGGAATTTATTTAAGGGGTGGTCCTATGTTTCAGAAGAATGCTAATTCCATGGTATTCCTTTTGGCCTTGGCTTGGTTGGCCGGATGTTCGCGACCCGTGAATCCCATTTCCCCCTATGGGGCGCCTCCTCCCGCACCGGCGACTTCGACCCCCACCCCCGTCCCCACCCCGGATGTCCATATCCAAGGGTTGGCCGAAGGCTATTCCAACGGGGTCAGTATCAGCGTTGCCGTCACGGTCAATGGGGTTCCCGACAATTCGGCCACCGTCGATTTTGCCGGCACGGGGCTGAATATGAACTTGCCCAATATCACCAGCTTTGGATTTTACATGGCCGAAGATTTCACGACCTCCCTCCAACCGGGGCAATCTTACGTTTTGACGGTCGTGTCTTCTTCCGGAACCTTCGCCACGACCATCGTTTGCCCCGGGCTTCCGGCCATCGCCACGGATGGCTCCCAGGTGACTTGGACCCCGGAGGGGACCCAGGACCGGGTGAGGGTCCAGCAAAACGTGAGCATGAACCCAACGACCTATGACAGCTCGAGCCTGTCAACGGACATCAATTCTCCTTTCACGATTCCTGCCACGGCTTATCCCACTTCGGGCAGCTATTGGATCACCGCTTGGACCGCCAATGTGGCGGGGTTCTTGGGAGCGGATAGTTCTTCCCAGTTTTCCGTCGGGGGCTTTTCCCAATTGGGTGTTTCCAAATAGCCCGGAAAGCGGGGCCGCCACGGACGTTTCCGTGGAGGGCCCCGGCCCGCCTGCTATAATCCTTTCCGCCGACCGCCTTGACGGGCTTTTTGAAGAGGGCCGATTTACCGTTCTTTTCTATAACCGGGTCCCATGGATTCACTTTCCCCCAAAAAACTTTTGCCCTTCTTTGCGGCCGCCCTGGTCTTATCGGGGGCGGTTTACCTTTTTTTCAGCCGTGGGATGGGGTCCCAGGAACTCTTTTTCTACGACTGGCAGCCTCGCCTCCCGATCCAGGCTCCCGAACGGAAGCTGTTGGACGAAAAGACGGCCGGCCGGATATTCCTCAAGTTCGGGACCTTCGACCTCCAGGGCGGCCACCTGGTTTACCGGCACCTACTCACGCAGAAAACCCTCCAAAGCTACGGCCCCGTCCGCATCACGGCCTGCTACCGGCTGGAATTCGGGCTGGCCGCGGCGTTCAAGGACCAGGACCCGGAAACGCTTTGCCGATTCATCCTCTCCACGGTTTCGGAAGACTTGCGGGGCGCGGGCGGTTTCGGGGCCGGGGTCGACGGCCTGAACCTGGATTTTGACTGCCCCGACTCCCAGCTTCCGCGCTACGCCCGCCTGCTGGCCCGCCTCAAGGCCGGCTGGTCCCTGCCGCCGGGCACGGAGCTTTCGGTTACCTCCCTGGCCAGTTGGATGTTCCATCCCCTGGACTTCGGAAATCTCCTGAAACAAGTGGACTACCATGTGCCCCTCTTCTTCGGTTATGGCGTCGGTCCCACCCTCTCCCGCCTGGGACCCTTGATGGACCCGGGAAGCTTCCGGCGTTCTCTCTTCCTGGCCGCCCTTTACGGCAAAAAATTCTACTTGGGGCTTCCCGACTACTCCACGGTGGAGGTTTACGGCCCGGACGGGGAACTTCTCTCCGTTGAAAGCGGCCTGCCGGTGAGGGTACTCCTGGCCCAAGAAGCCCTGCGCCAAACCGGGGGCGGGTTGGACGGACCGGGCGGTGGAACGCGCATGGAGTTTGAGGTGACCCGCCCCGTCCTGGTGGCGGGCCGATCGCTGCGGGCGGGATGGAAGGTGGCGGCCCAGGAATCGGACGGACAGCTTCTCCGGGGGCTGGCCCAAACCGCCCGTGACCATGGAACGCCGGCCTGTGCCGGTTTCATCCTCTACCGCCTGGACAAGCAGGGCGGGCTTTTGGGGCTTTCGCCCCAGGCCGCAGTGTTGGCTTGCCAGGGAGGGTCAATTGAACCCTCCATTAAAACCGCTATACTGGATTTTGCCATGGGCAAAAAAGGGGCCGCCTTTAAGGTCGCCCTTTGGAACGATTCGGAATTTCCCAGCCGGCCCCTCAAGCTTCCGGCCTTCGTCCAGGTCCGCTGGAAGAACGGGGAACTGGCGGAAGCTTCGCCGGGCGGGTTCAGCAGCTTTTTTTGGTGCCATGGTTTCGAGTCGGATGCGGCGCCTTGCAGCCAGCCCAGGGCCAACCAATTGCGGTTCATGGTCCGGAGACTGGAGCCCCATGCCCGGTGGGTCAGCGGCCCCATCCGGGTGAGGCCCCTGGACCCGGATTTCGCCCTTTATCTTTACGCCAATGTGCCGGACTCGACCCGCTGGGTGCGGGAAATCGTCCACGATTATGAAGTTTATCCGTCAGTCGCCGATATCGATATGGAAAGCCAGGCTATCGAACCATGAGTCTGAAACGGATCCTTTTCCTCCTCCTCTTGTTTTCCAACCTCCGTCCGGCCTTTACTTGCCCCTTTGACACACCGTCTTATGAATCCCTGAAGGATTCGGAAAAGGTCCCGCCCTTCATCCTGGGCGTGAGGGCCGACGTGGACCATTACCTGCCCGGCGGCGATGAAAAGGCCTTTTATGAATCCTATTTCAATTCCCAGGGCGAAACGGACGCCGCCGAGGCCTATACCCAGGCCCTTTCCCTGGAACAGCAGGGAAAATACCGGGAGGCGGCCGGGATCTACAAATCCATCGACCATACCCGCAAGACCATCGGGGAATGGGGCGGGATGAGGCAGATCTCCATCTTTTATCCCACGCCTTCCCCCACGCCCCAGCCCGCCGCGGCTTGGCGGGGCTTCCCGCCCTCCTTTAACTGGGTGGACCCCGCTTACGCCGATCCCCTTCAAGTGGCCCAAGTGCCCGCTTTTGTCGTCAAGAAGGCCCATCGAAAACGTAAAAGGTTCATGGCCCCCGAACCCGATGAGGACCAAGGACCCTCCGGCACTTCCCGGCCCCTTTACGGGGTTACGGGCCTTGGGGTTCCACCCGTTGGGGCCTGGATGTGGATGCGGGAAAAAAGGGAAGAAGGGAAGAATTTTGCCTTGGCCTACCAGGAGGCCGCGGACCGCAGCGAGATCTATTCGGAGGCTTTTTTAACCAAACCGGAGGGCATGGCCGCCTACCTGAAGGCAAGGGCTTATTTTCTGGACGGCAACTGGGAAGGTTGCCTGGACGAACTCAATGGGCTCGGGGAAAAATATCCCCTGTTGTCCGATGCGGCCGACAACCTGAATTTCGCCTGTCTGGTCGGACAGGCGGGGACCGTGCAGGACCCGAACTCCCGGTTGGTCCAGGCTTTGGAGCGGCATCCAACGGCCCGGAAGCTCCTGATCATGGGGAAGGCCTGCCTGGGCGCCGCCAAGGCCGAAGGGAAGATATCGGAGGCCCGGAAATACCTCCAGCGTCTCCTGGGGCTTTACCCCAAGAGCCGTTACGCGGATGACGCCTGTTTCCTCCTGGCCAAGGACGACATCCTCCAGGGAGACGCGGAAAAAACCGGCGATGACTTCCGGGCCCTGGCCTTGAAGCACGGCGCGGACGACCTGGTGCCTGCGGGCTACCTGACGGCCCTGGCGGTGGCGGCCGAGGACCGCTTCCAAGGGGACAAGGGGATGTCCTCCCTGGAGGACGCCTTTTGGAAGTTGTCGGGCGGCCGGGGTGACTACGACCCGCAGAAAAGCGATTTGAGCTCCCTTCCCGCCCCGCTCCAGCCTTATTTACGGTTTTGGGCGGCGGAGAAGTTTTCACCCGACAACCCCAAACGCCTGGAAGCCCTGAAGAAAATCGCCGATTCGGCCCCGGCCGAGAACGTCATCCGGAGGGAGGCGGTCTTCCTCCTGGCCACCAAATACCGCCTCCTGAGCGAAAGCTTCACCTACGACCAGCAGGGGCAAAACGGGCACCACCCGGACCTGGGAAAGGATTTCACCGGATACAGCCTGCTCTTCCTCAAGGATTATCCCGAGGATCCCCGGGTGCCCTACCTGGTCCAGCAATGCGTGGAATTCTTCCCGAACGATTCCACCGCCAACCGGGACCTGGCGGCCGCCGTGGAGGCCGTTTCCAAGTTCCACCTGCCGCCCTTCCTGGGGCATTGGGCCCAGGCCAAGGGGCTCGGGGACCTTCCTTTCGGCAAGGACCGGAAGCTTAACGAGAAATTCCTCCTGGACACGGGGAACATCCCGGGCCTGCTGGACCAATATCCGGACAGCCCCTGGGCCTTCGCCGAAAGCCTGGGTTATTGCGGGTCGGCGGGCGCCGACCAGGCCAAGGCCATGCTCAAGGTTTTGAGGAACTACCGGGATTGGTTCGAGTCCAAGGGAAACGACAGGGAGAGGCTCCTGGTCCTGGATACCAAGCTGGCGGCGCTGGAAATGATGGCAGGGAAGTGGGACCAGGCTTTCGACCAGGCCAACGAGGTCATCGGCCGGGGCCCCAAAAACCGGTTTTACGATGAAGCCCTCTGGGTCCGGGCCCGGTGCCTGGAAAAACTCAACCGGCCCCAGGAAGCCCTGAAGGTTTACAAGACCCTGGTGACCTTCTTTCCCGAGGGGGCGGAGGCGGTCACTTTTTCGGAGGATTTCTCCTACGGCCAGCAAAAGCCCGCGCCCCAGCGGGACGCCAAGAGCAGCCCCTATTCGCCCTTCGCCTACGCCAAGGTCGCCGCGGGGTTGGAGGCGTCGGGGGATTGGGGGGAGGCCATGGAGATCTACGAGAAGCTGGGTTACAAGCGCGACATCGCCATGACGGCCGACACGGACATGCCCGTGTCGGAATTGGAAAACTTCATCCAAGGGCATCCCGGCGACCCGAGGGGGCCGGTTTTCGCCCGGGCCGTGGCCATGCGCCTTTTCCGCCAGAACGACTTTGACGGCGCCCTCAAGTGGATCCCTTCGGAAACCGCGCCTGCGGCGGGAGCCAGTCCCACGCCGGGCGTACAACCCCTCTCGACTTTCCTCCGGTTCCGCAAGATCAAGGCCTTCCGGCGGGACCTGCCTTCGTCACCCCTCTCGGCCTTGCCGACGCCCCTGGCGGCGGGCACCCCCACCCCGGTCCCGGCCTTGACGCTGGCCACGGCCAAATCCCTGGGCGACGTGATCCGCGTGGTGCAGGGCTATTACCAGTCGGTCGACCAGGCGGCGGACCCGGATGCCAAGTCCTTTGCCCGCTACGACCTGGGCCGGCTTTATTTCTATGACGGCCGGGGCCTCTACTACAACTCGGAGCTGTGGGACGGCCTTTGGTACAACGATTCGGAAGAGCCCCTGCAAAACCAAAAACCGGGGGATGACAGTTTCCACATGCCCTTTTACCATTACCGCGACGCGGCCTACCAGTTCTACCATATCACCCAGGAGGACCCCCAAAGCCCGATCCTGGACAGGGCCCTCTACAGTTATCCCCTATGTCTTTTGAAAGCCATCCGGAACGACGACCAATACCTCCCGACCCCGGAGGTTAAAACCACCATTTCGGACTTCTTCTACCGGGTCTACCAGCAGTGTCCCGACAGCAGCCTGGCCGACGACGCCCTTTTCTGGGCGGGGTTCGAGTCCCAGGACAAGATCCCCGCCTATTACCAGTTGATCGTCCAGAATTACGGGGAAGGGGACCTGTTGAAGTTCTTCACCCCCGACCAGTTGATGGAGGCCATGAAGTCGGGCATCTACGACAGCTATGGTAAGAGCTGGTCTCCCGCCGACTTCGAGCGGCACAACGCCGTGCTGCGGAACCATTTGGACCGGGAGGGGCCGCCCCAGCTGGTGGATTATTCCTATCCCGCGCAGGCGGAAGTGGGGAAGCCCTTTTCAGGCTGGCTTTATTACCGTTCGCCGGGGGGGGAGCAGGCCAGCCAGGGCGTCCTCCACCTTAACTTTCAGGGCCTGGAATCCACCGCTGTCGAAGTCGACCTGGGCGGGAAATCTGTCAAGCTGCCGCCCGGCAAGGCGAAAAGTTTCGCCCTGAAATCCGACCGGTGGCCGCCGGGGATCACCCGCTGGGTTTATTTCAAGGTCGATGCGCCCCCGGCCGAGCCGATTTCGGCGGAACATTACATGGAGTTCGCCTCGGACGGCGTCACCACCGCCACCCAGCCGGCCACCCTGTCCACCGAGAGCCCCCTGGGCGGCCTGAAGCTTTCCAGCGCTTCCTCCCCCATCACGGGCATCGGGGCCATTTGGAACCACCGGTTTACCCAGGCGGCGGATGGGGAAACACTTTGGGAGGGCTGCCGGGCCGACGGCAAGTCCTTGATGCTGGTGGCCGACCGGGAGGGGGGGATTAAATCCCAGGTCCTTTTGTTCCAACATGACTGCATGAACCGGGGGCCGCTGTGGTTCGCCGACGACTCCCTATTGGATTTCCCCGCCGCCTTCTACGGGCAGAATTTCGACAAGTTCGTCACTTACATCGCGCCCGACGGGAGTATCCTCCAGAAAATCAAAGTGGACCCTAAAAATTCCTACAGCGTCACTTACCAAAAGGGGGCCATCCTCAGCGGGAACACCTGGAACGGCGGGCAGACCATCGGAACGGTACCCGGCGCACCCGAGGCGAAGGCCCGCCTCGAAACACAGCGCCTGAATTACAGGGTCTTGCCCACCGACAACCTGGAAATCAAGGATGTGGAAATCACCCAGGGATTGAAATCGGGGTTCCTGGCCGACGACATCCATTTCCAGGTCGAAAGTGAGAACCGTTACATCTACCTTTCTTTCCTGGGATCGGACGACCAAAAACGCTTTTATTTATTGATTTCCCCGGGCCGGGAAAACCGCGGGATGTTGCTCTACGTCTTGGACACGCAGGGAAAAATCTTGGCGAAGGGCGAATTCCCGGCCTTCGATCCCAAGGAAAAAAGGTCCAACATCGCCTACCGGGTGATTCCCTCGGGAGGCGTTTTGGAGCAATACCTGGAGACAGGCGACAGTCCGGCTTTGGTGGCCAAGAAACTGGTTTTCCCCTGAGACGATAAGGTTCGGGAAGTTTTTGAACCCGCGTCGAGAGCAGCAACACGACTTACCGAGCCGCCCGAACACCAATAACCCCGTCCGGTTTCAGGCCGCCTTGCGCAGCTCCGGTTTTCCTGCCGACGCCGGCTTGGCTTCCATGGGCCCGGTTTTTTCCATGCTCAAGGGCCCGGAACCGAAGTAAGCGACCAGCAAGGCCCCGCCCAGCATGGAAAGGTTCTTGCTGAACATGGCCGTTTGCAGCATGCGGTGCTGTGGATCGGACACCATCCAGAAGGCATGCATCGTGAAGGTGACCGGGAGCAGGAAAGCCGCGATCGCCCAGCCCCCCCATTTGGCCTTTACGCCGAACAGGATGCTCAGGCCCCCCGCCAAGGCCAAGAGGCCCGACAAGGGCACCAGCACCCCCGGCAGGGGCACGCCCGCCGAAGCCGCGTAGCTTACCATTCCGGGGTCGGCCAGGTGTTTGAGACCGCCCGAAATGAAAATCGAACTGAAAAGAATCCTCCCCAAAAGCACGATCAGTTTCATGTTATCCTCCCACTCCTCCCCCGGTATTTCCTTCCGAGAGACTTGAAGCTTTATGTGGATGAAGGTAGTTTGAACCTTCTTCATTTATGATGGGGAAAGAACAGGGAAAACGGCAAGAGGGCAAGAATGGCTGTGGAAACCAGGGCTTTACTGAAGATCAACGAGATCTACCTCTCCCTCCAGGGCGAGTCCACCTGGGCGGGGCTGCCCTGCGTCTTCGTGCGGCTGACCGGCTGTTCGCTGCGCTGTACCTGGTGCGACACGGCTTACGCCTTTTTTGAGGGAGAGGACCAAAGCCTGCAGGCGATCCTCGACAAGGTGGATTCCTTCGGCGTCAAACTGGTGGAAATCACCGGTGGGGAACCCCTGGAGCAGGAAGGGGTTTATCCCTTGATGGAAGCCCTCCTGGCCAAGGGCTACCAAGTGCT
The DNA here is from genome assembly GCA_021324075.1 of Pseudomonadota bacterium. Taxonomy (GTDB): domain Bacteria; phylum Oederibacteriota; class Muellerivitia; order Muellerivitales; family Muellerivitaceae; genus JAJPJW01. The sequence goes on from JAJPJW010000124.1 coordinate 9,808, forward strand.
CTTGGAAACTTCGGGCGCGGTGGACCTCCAGCGGGTGCCCAGGGCGGTGGTCAAGATCATGGATATCAAATGCCCCGGCTCGGGGGAGGATGCCCGGAACCTCTGGGCCAACCTGGACAAGCTGGTGCCGGGACAGGACGAGATCAAGTTCGTGATTCAGGACAAGGCGGATTACGACTACACCAGGGAGGTCCTGGACAAGCACAAGTTGGCGGGGAAATACACCCTGCTGTTTTCCGCCGCCCACGACCAGTTGGAACCCGCCCATTTGGCCGAGTGGATCACCGCGGACCGGCTGCCGGTGAAGATGCAGCTCCAAATGCACAAATACATCTGGCCCAACGAAACAAAGGGAAGGTAATGAAAAAGAAAGCGGTCGTCCTCGTCTCCGGCGGGCTGGATTCCACCACCTGCCTGGCCATCGCCAAAGAGCAGGGTTTCGAGCTCTACGCCCTGACGCTTTTTTACGGCCAAAGGCACCAAGTGGAACTCAAGGCCGCGCGCAAGGTCGCCAGGGCCTATCGGGTGAAGAAGCACCTGGAGCTGGAAGTCCCCTTGACCGCCTTCGGCGGGTCGGCGCTCACGGACAAGAAGATCAAGGTACCCAAGCAACGAAGCCTCAAAGAAATGGGGAAGGGCATTCCCCCCACCTATGTCCCCGCCCGAAACACCGTTTTTCTTTCCCTGGCCTTGGCCTGGGCCGAGGCTGTCGGGGCCCAGGATATCTTCATCGGCGTCAACGCCTTGGATTACAGCGGCTATCCCGACTGCCGGCCTGAATTCATCCGGGCCTATGAGCGCCTGGCCAAGCTGGCCACGAAGAAGGGCGTCGAGGGAAAATGGAAACTCGAGATCCACACGCCCTTGATCCGCATGTCCAAGGCCCAGATCATCCAAACCGGGCTCAAGCTGGGCGTGGATTACGGCATGACCTGGTCCTGTTATGACCCCCTAAAGGGCAGGCCCTGCGGCCGTTGTGATTCCTGCCTTTTGCGGGAAAAAGGCTTTAAAGAGGCCGGTCTCCGGGAACCGGTGTCTTGATTTGTGCGTAAATATGCATGATTTACGGGACAGTTGTTGTTTTTTATGGAATGGGACGGGGCTTCCAACGCTGGATATGGGAATTAATGGGGATTAGTCCTGTTTTATCCATTTGTTTTTTTGGCCATCTGGTCAAAGCTGATTTTCCCAAGATTTTAAGTTCGTTTAAAAAACATCCCGCTACAATACGCTTAATTCTTCTTATAAATATTTCTTTCTGTTTTTTTGGGGTCAAGATATGTTCTTGAAAAAGCCTTCCGCATGTCCGCCGGTCGAAAAATCCTCCATCGTTTCCAATCCTCCGTTTTTCTTTGCATTCGTTTGCTTCTTCCTTTTTGCGGCTTCCGTTCCAGCCCAAACCTACCTTGGCAACCAATCGGTTGTCAGTGGAGCCTCCGACCTCACCTTGAATTCCTCCGGCGTTTTAGGCAGCGAGCGGTTCACGGCACGGCAGAACATGACAGTGTCGACGATCTGGGTTTACGTGGATGCGTCTACGGGAAACCCGTCGTACAACGTGGGTATCCAGGGGGA
>JAJPJW010000010.1 GCA_021324075.1 Pseudomonadota bacterium
CAGGTGGTGCCGTCGGTGGAGGACCAGGTATCGTTGAGATAGTTGGCGCCGTCGTAGCCGCCCATCACCCACATCTTGTTGTTGAAGACGGCGCTGGCTTGGCCGTACCGCCGGGAAAACTGGTTGACCCCCGGGGAAGCCGTGTCCGAAAGGGTCTTCGTCCAACTCACGCCGTCCGAAGAGGACCAGACGTCGTTGAGGTAGTTGGTCCCGCTGTATCCGCCGATAATCCACATTTTATTGTTATAGACCATGCCTGAGGCCTGGCCCCGGGTGGGAAATTGGTTGGGGCCCGGTGAGGCGGTATTGGCCAGTTCCTGGGTCCAGGTGGTCCCGTCGGTGGAAGTCCAGGTGTCGTTGAAATAGGAGGTCCCCTGGCCCGCCAACACCCAGAGGGCGTTGTTGAAGGAGAGGCCGACCATGCCGGCCCTTTGGGCGAACTGGTTGGTCCCGGGGGAGGCCGTATTGGCCAGTTGCTGGGTCCAACTGGACCCGTCCGGGGAGGACCAAACGTCGTTCAGGTTGGTCGACCCCGCCCCGCCGATAAGCCACATGCGGTTGTTGTAGGCCAGCGCCGCGGCGCTGTTACGGCCCACGAAGGGCGCGTTTAACGTGGTGTAGTTCCAGTCTCTTCCCGCCACTGAACTGGGGGTCGCCACGACAATCTGGGTCACGGTAACGGGCGCAGTGGCGGGTTTGTCGCCGCAACCGGATCCCGATAGGACGGCCAAGCCCAGGCTCACGGCGGTTCCCAGCGAAAACAATAACTTTTTCATCTCTTCCCCCTTGGTCCTTCGGATACTTACTGGTATTTCATCACCGTGGCCTTGGAACCATTGGCAATATCCTCATAGGCCAGGTAAGGCACGCCGTTGTTAAAAGCCAGGGAAGGGCTTTGGGCGAGCCCCGTGGAAAAACCGGGTGTTCCAACGTTCTGCCAAATCAGGCCGTTGAAGGCCATGACCACGGCCTTCTGGCTGTAAGCCGTATCCGCATAAGCCATATAAGGCGTGCCATTGTTGAAGGTGAGGGTGGGATAGACCACTGAGCCGGCGGAAAAACTAGCGTTGCCCAGGTTCACCCAGGCGCTCCCGTTATAGGTCATCACGGTGCTCTTGCCGCTCGAGCCATCCGCGAAAGCCAGATAGGGGGTGCCGTTGTTGAAGGCCAGCGTTTGGTCGTAGGCTTGGTTGGGGGAGAAATCCGGGACCCCCACGGTTACCCATGTGCTCCCGTTGAAGGCCATCACCATGGCCTTGCTGCCGTTGGCAAAATCCTCATAAGACACGTAAGGCGCGCCCCCGTAGGCGGCCAAGGAAGGCCTGTAGATCTGGCCAGGAGAAAATCCGGCGTACCCCACGGTGGCCCAGGCGTTTGCACTATAGCCCATCACAAGTATTTTGTTGGTGTTGGCGGCGTCCGAAAAGGCCACGAGGGGTTGGCCGTTGTTGAAGGCCAGGGAGGGGTAATAGGCGGCCCCGGGCGAGAAGCCAGCGCTTCCCACGTTCACCCAGGCGCTTCCGTTAAAGGTCATCACCGTCATCTTATAGGTGAGGGTGCCGTCGTCGTAAGCGGCATAAAGCTGGCCGTTGTTGATGGCGAAGTCGGAGTAAAGGAATCCTCCCGCGGAGAATCCCGGGTTGCCTACGTAAGCCCAACTGGTCCCGTTATAGCTCATCACCGAGGCTTTTGAGCTGTAGGCGCCGTCCTGGAAGAACACATAGGGGGTCCCGTTGATGAAAACCAGTTTAGTGTTTTGGGCGGTTCCCGATGAAAAATCCGCGGTTCCTACCGATTGCCAGGTTCCCGGCGCCGAATAGGCGGGCACCGGCGAAGGAGTGGCGGTGGCGTTCAGGTAATAGTTCGTGACCGGCGCGGTGGCGGGTTTGTCCCCGCAGCCCTGGAACATAAAGGAAGATCCGACGGTAACCAATAGGAACAAAGCGGTCAAAAGGCCGGTTCCACCCAGACGTTTCAATGCCACCATGCTCGCCTCCCGGTTTGAATCCGGGAATTGTGGCGGCAACACAAAGGAGCCGATAGACCCCTTTTAGTGTAATTGGCTGATTGTTGCAGGGAGGTCATAACAGCGGGTTTAGTCCCGCTTAGAGGCCCAGGGACGTATTTCCTCGGGATGGTGGCGCAGGTAGTCCAGCAGGTAGCGGCGTCTCTGGCGGTTGCGGCCCTCTTCGCCTTTGGCGCGGGCCGTGAGGCCTTCCAAAAGGTCCGGGTCGGCCTTCCTCACCTTCAGGTAAACCGCCTGCCAGCGCTTTTTGACGGTCCAAGGTGACAGGTCCAATGCGGAGGCCAGTTCCTCGTCCGTTTTTCCCTCCAGGGCGCGGGAAAGCATTTCCTGCTCGCTGGGCGAGAGCTTAAAGAGGGGCTGGTCCGACTTGGCCTGGAAAAGGGAGGCGGTGGTGCCCGCTTGGGCCTTCACCTCTTCCGGACGGAAACCCATGAGGTAGGGCCAGTTTTCCTTGGTGGTTCCCTTGAGGACGGGTTTCCACTTGGCCGCGCGGTAGTCGTGCCGCAGGGCCGAACCGGTGTTGAGGAGGAAATCCCTCAGCTCAGGCCCGAAGACCTCGTGCAGGTATTCCTGGGTCTTGTAACCCGCGTGCTGGTGGAGGAACTGCTCGGTTTGCAGAAGCTGGACCCGCTGCAGGTCTTCCAGGGACAAGGCCGGGTCCCAGCCGTAATGGAGGATCATCAGGTTGAGCCCGGCGCCCGCGTTGGCCCGGGCGATTTCAGGGGGCGTCAGGAAAGGCCGTTCCTTCCCTTTCCATTGTTCCAGGAAAGCCCGGGAGAGGAAGGGGAGCCCGGCCAGGACTTTTTTGGCGAAGGCATCGGTCACGAAGACCGACAGGCCGAAGCCCACCACGCGCCGGGCCGCCGGGAGCCGCCGGTCTTCAACCGCCACGCTGACGCAGGACTTGGATTCGATGAGTTCCTTCCAAAGACCGCCCAATTGGGCGCGTTGGGCCGGGCTATAGGTGAAGACCTCACGGGTCAGGGAAATGCAGTGGTGGGTGTCTTCAAGGTTGATCGACCGGTGGGTGAAGGCCAAGATTTTTCCTTATGGATTATTTCTTGCCTTTAAACCCCGACCCGTCGTCCGCCACGATTCCCTTTTCCAGCCACTCGTAGCCGCCGTCCATGGCCTTGGCGGCCGCCTTGGAATCCCGCACGTCCGTATTGCAACACACGCCGTGGAAATACTGGCGGACCCGGATTCGGGCCTGGCGGCAGAAGAGGTCGGCCAGCTCCCGAGGGCCTTTTTCTTGGGGATTCTGTTTTTCCAACTCCACCGCCTTGGTGCAGGAAGTGGCCATGGCAAAGAGTTCCGTGCCGATCTCCACCAACCGGGCCAGGATGTTCTGGCGCCGCTCCAGCTTGGGGCCGAACTTGACCATCTGGTGAAAGAGGGTGCGGGCCAGTTTGCGGGACCGGCATTCCACGAAGCGCATGTGCTTGCCCAGGGAACCATAGCCGGCGAAGCGGGGCCAAAGGCCCGTCGGCAGCCAGGTCCTCAAGTACCAGAAGGGGTAGAACAGGGCGCTTTTTGCCAGGGCAGTCATCTTCTTAGTCATCGGGGCCTTGGGGTTCAAAAGGTCCATGGCCAGGCGCATATGCTTGTCCAGGGCCTCGCGGGCGATGAAGAGGTGCTGGATCTCATCTGTCCCCTCGATGATGCGGTTGATGCGGGCGTCGCGCATCATGCGCTCCACCGCATAGCCCTTTTCGCCCCGCTTGCGCAGGGAGTCGGCCTTCTCGTAACCCCGGCCGCCGCGCAATTGCATCAGGTCGTCCACGATTTTCCAGGACGCCACGCTGCAAAAGAGCTTGGACATGGCCGCTTCCAGCCGGATGTCGGCCCCACCCTTGTCCACCAAGGCCGAAGTGTAATAGGTCATGGCTTCCTGGGCGAAGGTGGAGGCCGCCATGGCGGCGATCTTGACCGCCCCGGCCTCGTGCTTGCCGATGGGCTGTCCCCACTGCACCCTTTCCTTGCCCCAGTTGCGGGCGATCTGCAGGGCCTGCTTGCTCATACCCGCCGAGGCGGCGGGCAGGGTCAGGCGCCCGGTGTTGAGCGTGATCAAGGCCAGCTTCAGTCCCTGGCCCTCGCCCCAAAGGATGTTCTCGGAAGGGACCTTCACGTTGTTGAACCGGATGACGCCGTTCTGGATGGCGCGGATGCCCATGAAGTCGCAGCGGCTCACGTATTCGATGCCGGGCGTGCCCTTTTCCACGATGAAGGCGGTGATTTGTTTCTTTTCTTTCCCGTTCACCATCTTGGAAGGCGTGCCGGCCATGACCACCATGACGTCGGCCACCAGGCCGTTGGTGCACCAGAGTTTGTTGCCGTTGATGGTCCAAGTCTTGCCGTCAGAGGAGGGCTCGGCCTTGGTGACCATCTGGGCCGGGTCCGAACCCACTTCCGGCTCGGTCAGGGCGAAGGCCGAAACTGCGCCCTTGGCGAACATCGGGAAGTACTTCTTCTTTTGGGCGTCGCTGCCGAAGAGCTTCAGGGGTTGGGGCACGCCGATGGACTGGTGGGCTGAAAGCCAGACCGCCGTGGAGCCACAATAGGAGGCCACCAGGGCCACCGCGCGGTTGTAGTTGATCTGGGAAAGGCCCAGGCCGCCGTAATCCTTGGGGATTTTCATACCCCAGCAGCCCAGCTTGGCCAGTCCGTCAATCACCCTTTGGGGAAGGTCCCCCGTACGGTCCACCTCGTCCGGGTCCAGGTTGTCCCTCAGGAAGGCTTCCAGGCGGCCCATGAATTCGTCGCCGATGGCCTTGTCCTCGGGGGATTGGAGGGGATAGGGGGCGATCAGGTCGGAACGGAAATGGCCCATGAAGAGTTCGGCCACGAAGGACGGTTTGGTCCATTCGGTTTCCCGGGCCCCTTCGGCCACGTCCAGGGATTCTTTCTCTTTTTCACTGAGGTGTTTGGCGGTATCCGTGACGCTCATGGTGGGCTTCCTTTAAGGATGTAGTGGAACGTCCGACGGGATTATTTTACCTCCCGGTCCCTAAAAAAACGTCCCCCTAAAAATGTTAAAGATATCCAGGGGAAGATTCTATGACCCAAAACAGACGGGGTTGGGGCCCCCGGAAAGCCGTCTTATTGCCCGACCCAGACCTCCTGTTTTTGGAGGTTGAGGCCGGACTGGACCTGGAGAGTATAGTTTCCGATGGCGGCCCGGTTTCCATCGGCCCGGCGCCCGTCCCATTGGAAGGCCCATTGGCCAGCCTGAACGACGCCGGAATAAAGGAACCGGATCTCCTTACCCGTAGCGTCCAACGCCGTCACCGTCACCCGGCCGGGGATGGGCCTGTTGACGATGACCCGCAGGCCGGGATGCTCCAGAACGGACGGGGATAAGGCGGTAACGGGGATCGGCCCCACGTCATCCGAAGTTTCATCCTCCGGCGTCGGTGGGGCGCCCATGGCCTGGGCCAGGTCCGAATCGGCGCCGGGTTCCCCCGCGAAAGGGACGGCCGGCGGGGAAGGTGCCCCGCCCTTGGGGGCCTTCCCCGGGGTGGACAAAGCAACCGGCTCCGGGGAATCCCAGGGCCATTGGAAGTCGTGGTTCCTGGACCAAAACCAGAACGCCGCGGCGAGAAGCCCGTAGCCCGCAAAAACCCACAGCCATTTGGAAAAGCGGAGCGGGCGGCCGGGGGCGATGGGTTGGGGCGACCATTTGAGCTCAGGCAAGGCGTGGGGTTGGTAAGCGGCCTTGGACTTTTCCACGAAAAGCCGGGCGGCCTCGGGGGACCTCTCCATCAATTCGTCCATGGCCTTTTTCTCGGCCTCGGTGAGTTCCCTTTGGAAATATTGTTCCACCAGGTCCAGTTCGTTCACGGCATCCCTTCCATACACAGTGCGTGCTTTATGAGGATGTTATGAAATACCCGAATGCGCAATAAAAAAGGGCGGGACTTGGGATCCCGCCCTTGAGGTTTTAAAATTGAATTTAGAACCCGATATTGACCCCGCCCGAAAGGCTTTGCTCGTCGAAGTTCGTCATCCCCAACTTACCCTGGTAGCTGACATAGGCGGCCATACCCTTAGCGAAGGAGGCGTTTACCCCCACACCCAAGACCGCCGCATCGGTCCCGAGGGCGGAACCGTTCACGGTGAAGTTCGGCCCGCCGCTGAAACCGGCCGTCAGGCTGTCCAGGCTGCCCTGGTACAGGTGCTCCCAAGCCGCGCTGACCATGGGCGATAGGCTCCACCCGCCCATGTCGAACTTATGGCTGGCCTTGGCCCCCAGGTCGCTGGAGAAATAGCTTTCGTTTTGCGCCCCGAAGCTCAGGGCCGCCAGGGACTGGCTCTCGGTAAAGGCATTGACGGCGACGTTGGTATATTGGCCCGAGACGAAGGGTGAAACCTTCACGTCCCCCGCCTTCAGGTCATAGCCGGCGCCGAGCTGCCCCGAGAACTGGGTTCCCTGGGGGTGGCCCAAGACGATCCCGTCCACCGTCTGCCGCTGGGTGTCATAATTATTGATCCCTCCCGTGAGTGAAGCTTCGATATGGAGGGATTCCTGTTTCCAGCCCCCGTAAAGGCCCAATTGGCCTCCCGAAACACTCACGAAGTCGCTCATGTGGCTGGTGTTCGAAGCGCTGTAACCGAACATCAATCCGCCCACCAAGTCCCTCGAGAAGCGGTAGTCCAGCCCCGCCGCCACGCCTCCGGTGGAAAATCGGTAGCCGGGCCCGTTGCCGTCGCCGGTCACGGTCCCGAAACTCCCGAGCCCCGTCTCAAAGACGCCCCAGCGTTGGGCTTCCAGGCTTTTGGAGATCGCGGCTTCCTGGGCCGCCGGCATATCGGCGGCGAACATCGGACCCTGGCCGTTCCAGGAAAGGTCCCTGGGGCTGAACCCTTGCTCCCCGAATAATTGGGAAACCCGGTCCCCCACCATCCCCGCCTCGGCCTGGGCGGTGGCAAAACCGATCTGGTAGAGCGGCGTCAAGGGCGCCGGGGAAAGCTCTTGGTCGTAGGTTCCCGGCAAGATAAAGTCCGCCTGGAGGCTCATGTTGTTGATCAAATCAGGCGAGCCTCCGCCGGTGGCCAGGCTGTCCAGTGCGGTCCCGATGTGTTTTTGGTTGGGCGTGGTCCCTAAGGACTTGAAGGAAGGCGCATTGGCGGTCACGTCCAGGACCACCTGCGTGGAGCCGTAAACCACCACTGCCGCCGACCCCAAGGACCCATCGTTCACCGTGCCGAAGGTGCCGGAAAGGCCGGCAGCGTCCAGCAGCACAAAAGTGGTGTTGTCATGGAACTCCAGCCCGCTGGCGGGAAGCAGGTTGAGGGTACCGGCCAAGGAGGCCGTTCCCGCGACATTGAGCCTGCCCGCCGTGCCCGCCCCGATTCCCAACTGAAGGGTTCCCCCCGCGCCTTGGCTATAATTGCCGCCGACGTTGAGCGGATGGAACCCCTCCACTTCGAGCACGCCTCCACCGACCGCCACATTGCCCGTTCCCAGGGCCTGGCTGCTGCCCGCCATGAGGAGCCCGCCGCCGACCGTCGTACCGCCGGTATAGCTGTTGGCCCCGGTCAGGTCGAGGACACCCGGTCCTAGGAACGCCAATTCTTCGTTCCCCTCGATCAGGCCGGAAAAATTGCCCTGCCGCACCTGCAACTCGGCGGTGCTTCCACTGATGCTGACTGTTCCCGAGCCGTCGAGGAAGTTCACGGCCACGAAGGCCGATCCGGACGTACCGTTGGCCGCACCGGCTCCCGCGGCCCCTCCGTCCCCCCCTACCGCGATGAAACGGGTTCCGGGCGAAAGGTTCAGGCTGTCCACCGTCACGCCCGCGTCACCGCCGTTTCCGCCGTTTCCGTTATCCACGCCAACGCCCAGGCCGAGCCCCGCGCCCATGGTGCCCCCGGCGCCGCCAGCGCCGCCAGCGCCGCCGGCCACTTCAAAAACATCCCCCGCTCCCGATAGGGTCAGGAAGCCGGCTGTCACATCGGCGCTGCCGCCGTTCCCCCCCAAGCCGCCGGCACCCCCGTCGCCGGCGAAACCGCCGTTGCCTCCAACACCCCCGGTTCCAACATTGCCAGCATTTCCCCCATTGCCGCCCGCGCCGCCCACACCCCCGGCGCCGCCCACGCCGCCGGCGCCGCCGGTAACGCTAAAAACATCCCCCGTGCCGGTAAAGAGCGCGTTTCCCACCGTCACTCCCAGGCTTCCGCCGGCTCCACCGGCTCCCCCGTCACCACCGGACCCGGCCGCGCCGCCGTTGCCGCCGTTACCGTTGATGCCGGGGCCGGGGCCGTCGCCTCCAATACCGCCAATGCCGCCAATACCGCCGATGGCACCCGCTCCGCCTTCTCCACCTTCGCCGCCGGTGATATTAAAAACATCCGCTCCGCCCGTAAAAGTAACGCTACCGGCGGTGACACCGATGCTTCCGGCGCCGGCACCATTGCCGCCGTGACCGCCGACGCCACCTTCGCCGCCCACGCCTCCGTTGCCGCCTGGAGAAGCCGCAGAACCTGAAAAGCCCCCGTTACCGCCGGTGCCTCCGGAGGCGCCGGCCCCGGCCGCGCCGCCGTTGCCGCCGTTGCCGCCCAGGATCCCAAAAATATCTCCCTGGCCGGAAAGGTCGAGGGTTCCCAGTGTGACGCCGGCATTTCCGCCAATGCCCCCATTGCCGCTGTTGCCGCCATTGCCGCCGGCAAAACCTTGGCCACCGGGGAGGCCCGCGCCCGAACCACCGGAGCCTCCCGCGCCGCCGGAGCCGCCGACCCCGCCGGACCCGGCCGCGCCGCCGTTGCCACCGTTACCGCCCAGGATCTCAAAAATATCCCCCCGGCCGGAAAGGTTGAGGATTCCCCATGTAACACCGGCACTTCCGCCAATGCCCCCATTGCCGCTGATGCCGGCGGACCCACCGATGCCGCCGTTGCCGCCCGCCACACCGGTACCACCCGCGCCGCCATCGGCTGCCGCGCCGCCATTGCCCCCGGCCCCGCCGTTACCGCCCGCGCCGCCGGTAAGGGTGATCCCATCCCCCGCGCCGCTCGAGTCCACGCTTCCCATCGTCACTCCAAGGCCGCCGCCCAGGCCGCTGTTGCCGCCATAGCCTCCCAACCCGCCGCCGCCGCCAAAATTGCCGGCGGTCCCTGCCGCTCCATTGCCGCCACGGCCGCCGTCCCCGCCCGCGCCACCCTTACCCGCGGCCAGGTTGACCTGGTCCCCCACCCCGGTCAGGCTCACGCTTCCCGCCGCCATCCCCGTGTAGGCCCCGTTGCCGGTGCCACTACCGTTCCCGCCGGACGCTCCAGTCCCACTCGAAAAGGAAGCATTGCCGCCGGTGTAGCCGGTGACGCCGGGGCCGGAATCGCCGCTGGCGGCACCCAGGCTCGCGCTCACTCCCATCGAGAAGGTCCCACCCACTGAAATAAAGTCATCCGCGACCCCGGCTCCGCTAAAGGCGATGTTCGAGAGGCCCATGGAAACCCCGTCGCCGAGGGAAAGGTCCCGGCCGAAAGCCAGCGCGCCTTCGGCCTCGCTTTGGGCCACGATCCCCAGGGTTTGGTCCGTGCCGGAGGTTCCGATCAAGGTGATGCTTTGGGAAAGGGTGGGAAGGACTTGCCCCAGGGTCACCGAGTTGGAACCGCTGATCGCCAGCGTCACAGTACCGCCGTTGGAAGTGCCGTTGATCGTGGTGACGGCCTCATATAGGTTTCCCGTGGTAGAGGTGCCACCGTCGTTGGAGGCTATGGAAGTCTGCGCGTGAAGGGGCGGGACGGCGGCCCAGGCAAGAAGGAGGGCTCCCAAAAATCGTTTCCCGGCGGAAATCCTGGAAAAGGACATAAAGCCTCCTGATGGAAATGTGGATGAAAATTCAAAACCTGGTGGGTGACGTAGGCGACGGATAGTTGAGGGATTCTTTATAACTGAGATGACAAGCCATTTCAACTGAAGCCAAATCCCGGCGCAAAATGAAAAAGGACGGGGCCATCCGCCGCCCCGCCCTTTGGAATTCCACAGTTGGTTAGAGCCCGATATTGACCTCACCCAACCTAAAGACCCGGGCCCTTTTTTGAAAATTCATTTCCACCACCCTCCCCCTTGGCCCCAGTCTATCGGCGCAAAGACCGCCCCCAGCGACGCAAGAAAGGTCGAGGCATTGCCATCGGCTTCCCCCGCGACACCTGTAGAACCTGTAAAGGCGATGATCTGCCGTCCCGGAGTGGCTTGGATTTCGATGACCCGCGGATCCTGTACGCCATTGTTCTTGCCGAAGGGCCCGTAGACCCTGCCCCGGGCCGTGATAAAGGTGAGTTGGGAAACGAAGATGTTGCCGTACCAATTGCCGTAGAAACCCCTCACTTCCACCAGGAAATCCCCCTGGTCCAGGCGGAAGCCCCAGGCGCTGCCGCCGTCGCCGCCGTGGAAAGGCATGGCTGCGGGGCCATTGAGTACCTGGAGGGCGTCGATGATGTCACCCGCCCTTCCCCACACCTCCCGGATGGAGCTGCCGCTTTCGCGGGCCAAGCGGCCGTCGTCAAACCGGCCGGTGGCGGCGTTGTCGGCCGGGGCCGGGAATCCCGCCCCATCCCTTTCCCGCCAGGCCATTTGCGCGTTCGCCGCCGGGGCCAGGCACGCCGCCACAAGAAGTAAACTGGGGATTCCCGTCCGCCATGTGATCCCTTTCATCGAAGTCCTCCTGATAAATTTGGTTTTCCCATCTTGCCCTGGGCGGACGAAGCCGGCCGGACAGGTCATTGCGGCGCGAAAATCTCGATCCGGTCATTGCTGTAGTCGGCCACATAGGCGTAGCCCATACTGTTAAGCGCGATCCCGAGGGGGCTCTCGAATTGGTTGGGCCCGGTTCCCGAACTCCCCCATTGGCCCAGCAAATTCCCCCCCGAGCTGAATTTCAGGGCCCGGTTATTGCCGCTGTCCGACACGTAGAGGTTCCCGGAGGCGTCCAGCGCCACGCCCCAGGGTTGGGAAAAGGCCACGCCGTTGACGCCCGCCCCCAACTGGCTCAGGAACCCGCCGGTGGAGGTGAGCTTTTGGACAAGGTTGTTGCCCGTATCCGCCACGTAGATATGGTTGGAGCCGTCCGCCACCAGGCCTGCGGGGAAATAGAAGGTCCCATTTCCCGACCCCAAACCGCCCCATTGGTTCTCGTAGCCCCCGGAGGAATTGAAAACCTCGATGCGGTTGTTGCCCGTGTCCGTCACGTAGACGAAGCCCAGGCTGTCCACCGCGACGCCTTCGGGGCCCGAGAGGGCGGCGGTGGCCGGCCCGCTCCATTGGGTCACGGCGCCACCGATGGTCGTGAATTTTTGGATGCGGTTGTCGCCCGTATCGGCCACGTAAAAATAGCCCTGGTTGTCCACCGCGATGCCTCCGGCGCCCGAGAGGATGACAGCGGGCGGCCCAAATTGGGTGACCGGAGAGCCGGAGGGGTTGAACTTGTCGATGCGGTTTTCCACATTGTCCACAACGTAAACATATCCCGCGTTGTCCACCGCCACCCCGGCAGGCCCGATGATGAGGGTGATGGGGCCCTGATAGGCGAAGGGCGGAGTGCCGGTGGGTGTGGGTGAGGAGGTGGGGGTGGAGGTTGAGGCGCCCGGCTGGGTGCCCGTCGGCGTGGGTGTTCCTGTGGTGGTCGCTGTGGGATTGGCCGTCGTCGTGCCCGTTGGGGTGCGGGTGGGCGTGCCCGTCGTGGCGGATGTAGGCGTCGCCGTCGGCGAGGCCGTAGCCGCGCAGGAAGCGCAAAGGGTGGGCGTCGCGGTGGGGTTGGATGAGAAATTGCCGTTGCCCGGAGAGGCAGGGTTGCTCTGGGGGCCGCAGGCCAAGGGCATTAGGGCCCCCGCCGCGACCAGCAAAAATATCCATCCTTTTTTCATAGCCCGCCTCCTTTGGATTAAAAAAACCGCATCGTCGGACCTCCCCCTTAAGGGCAAAGGTTGGAATACATGGAATAGGAGTAGCCATAGACCGTCGTGAACTGGGGACCGGGTTCGAAATACCACTGGGTCCCGCTGGGCATCGCGTAATAACCGAAGCTGTAGGAAGCGGGTTTGCTGTCGTAGGCCAAGTCGCTGCGGTCGGATTGGATCACAGTCCAATAGGTCCCCCCGGCGGTCACCGGCACCGAGGAATCCAGGGTGAGGGTGTTCCACCCGGCCGTATAGGCCACTTCCGGCGACTGGGCCAGCAAATCGGCGTTGATGCCGGGGGCAAGCTGGGCGTAGAGCGCGGCCTTGACATTGCCGCCAGCGTTCACGAAATAGGCACCGATGGAACCGATATGGCCGGGGGAGGACAGCGTGAATTCCTCGGCGTAATAATCGTTGCTGGGGGAACCCGCATTTGCCCCGGCGAGGTTGTAACCATAGGCCGTGGCGAAAAGGCAGCCCGGGGTGCTGGTGGAACTGGGCGTAGAGGTGGGAGTGGACGTCACGGTTGAAGAAGGGGTCGGTGTCCCGGTTCCGGTCGCGGTGGCTGAGTTCGTGGGAGTGGCGGAGGGCGTTGCCGTAAAGACGGGAGTGGAGGTTTCCGTGGCGCTGGGGGCGGGGCTCGGCGTGCGGGTCACCGTTGGGGTTCCGGAAGGAGTGCCTGACGGCGTTGCCGTCAGTGTAGGGGTGTCGGTGCAGGAAAGGCAGGGGGTATCAGTGGCCGTGGCCGCAGGGCCGCCGTTGCCCGGGGCGGAAGGGTTGCTCTTGGGGCCGCAGGCCCAGGGGACGGCCGCCAGGGTGAGAAGAAGGACCGCCAGGCGCTTTTGTTTCATGAAACCCTCCGCGATGGGCTTTTTCAACCGACGGGCGGAGTATGGCGCGGCTTTCCCATCCTGTCCTTCGTCTTTAAGGACTAGTCCTTTCGGACGAATCCCCCGGCGTTGCAAGCCACCGGCGGCACACGTAAAATCAAGCAACGAAACCAATAGCCGCCGGTGAACGCCGATAAACACCGGTAAGAATTGGAAAAAAGATTTCCGCCCTCAGCGTTCATCGGTGGCCCATTTCCTTTTGTGCCGGGAGTCGACGTTTTATGAAAATTCTCCTCATTGACGACCACGCCCTTTTCGGCGACGGCCTGTCCCTTCTGTTGAAGAAACAGTACCCCGGCTGCCGCCTCACCCAGGCCCTGAGCTGTGAGGAAGGCCTCGCCCAGGCCGGTCGCGCCAAGGACTTGGACCTGATCCTCTTGGACCTCCAGCTCCCGGACCTGCACGGCTTCGACGGATTGAAGCGGCTCAAGGCTTCCCGGCCCGGACTTCCGGTGGTCCTGGTTTCGGCCTGGTCCACCCCCGAGGTGGTGCAGGAAGGCCTGAACCACGGCGCCTCGGCCTTCCTTTCCAAGGCGGCCCCAGCCCGGGAAATGCTGCGGTCGCTTAAAAAATTCCTGCGCCCCCCGAAGAAGGCCCTCAAGTCTGAAACCCCGGCCGACCGCCCCCGGTTGAAACCCGTCCTGACCGCCCGCCAAAGGGAGGTCTTAGCCCAGGCGGTCCTGGGCAAGGCCAACAAGGAAATCGCCGACAGCCTGGGGCTTACTTTGAACACGGTCCGCGCCCACATGGCGACCATCCTCAAGTCGCTGGGGGCCCGCAGCCGTACCGAAGCTTCGATGAAAGCCGTCAAACTGGGCCTGGTGCGCAATGGTTGAAGCTTCCATTGCGGCCGGGGAAAGGTCCTCCGGCTCCAGGATTCTTGGCGCCCAAATTTCGGCGGTCTTCCAATACGGCCGGGTCCTGGTGCCCCTGAACGCCCTCAACGCCGTGTTCGCCGCTTTCTTATATAAAGGCGAGGTGGACCCCCTCCTCCGGGCGTCCTGGCTCCTGGCACAGGCCCTCTTTACCGCCCAACGGATTTGGACCCTGGCGGCTTTTTCCAAGGACGAGGCCACGGGCTTCAGGACAACTCGGGAAATTTGGGCCCGGCATGCCTGGATCGGCGCTTTGGCCGGCGGCCTGCTCTGGGCCTTTTGGATGTCGGCCTGGCACGGGCTGCCCCTGGGAATCCTGGCGCTGGAAGGCGTCATCCTCAGTTGCGGGGCCCTGATCATCTTTTCACCCTACCTGCCCTGCTTTTACGCCTTTTGCCTCCCCTTGTCCGGGACCTACGCCTTTCTTTTTTTCCAACACCCGCCCGAAGCCCGGCCCCTGGGGTTCGGGGGAATCCCCTTTCTCGCCCTGCTTTTGGTTTTCGCCCACCTTTGGAACCGAAACCTGACCGCGGCCTACCGCCTGCGGCTGGAAAACCTGGACCTGGTGGCGAAGTTAAAGGCCGAAAAGGCCCGGGCCGAAGAATCCCTGGCGGCCAAGACCCGTTTCCTGGCGGTTGCCAGCCACGACCTTCGCCAGCCCCTGCACGCCCAGGGGCTTTTCCTGCATGCCCTCGCAGACGAACCAAAAAACGGTTCCCGGCGGAAGGGCATCCTTGAAAAGTTGAAGGCCACCCACAAGGCCCTGAGCTCCCTCCTGGACGGCCTCTTGGATCTTTCCATGGCCGAGTCGGGCACGCTCAAACCCCGCTTGCAGGCTTTCCCCCTGGGGCCGCTTTTCTCGAAACTGAAGTCCGAGTTCGCCCCCCTGGCCCGCCGAAAGGGCCTGGCCTTTTCGGCCTCCATCCCCGAAGGCTGGACCTTGAGCGACCCCGGTCTTCTGGCCCGGATGCTCCGAAACCTCCTCTCCAACGCGGTGCGCTATACGGCCAAGGGGAGGGTCGGCCTGTACTGCCGGGAGGAAGGCGGGGCCTTCCTGCTGGGGGTGTCCGATACGGGTTCTGGGATTCCGGAAGGGGAGAAGGAAAATGTGTTCAAGGAGTTCTACCAGCTCAAGAATCCCGGCCGTGACCGTGCCAAGGGCCTGGGGCTGGGCTTGTCCATCGTCAAAAGCCTGGGGGAGGTCCTGGGCCATCCCCTGTCCGTGGTTTCAACCCCGGAGCGGGAACAGGGCTGTCTATTCTCCATCCGGGTCCCGGCGGCTGAACCGCCCACACCCCTTCCCGGGAAAAAAAGGTCCCGGATCCCAAGATTCCATGGCGAGGGCGTACTGGTGGTGGACGACGATAGGACCATCCGGGAAGGCCTTTCCGAAATTTTGAGGGCTTGGAACCTCAGGCCACTGACCGCCGCCTCCATGGAGGAAGCCTTGCAACACCTGCGTCCATCCAATGACCTCCGGGTTCTTTTATGCGATTACCGGCTCCAGGAAGAAGTGACGGGGATCGAGGTGATCCGGCGGGTGAAGTCCGTTCTGGGCCGGGAGACGCCTTCAGCCCTGGTGACCGGCGACACCTCCCCTGAACGCATCCGGGAAGCGCGGGACTTGGGCCTCCCCATCCTGTTCAAACCCGTGGATCCGGACCGCCTGCAGGAACTGTTGGAGGTCTTTTTGGGCCGCAACGGCGGGACATCTTCCAGGTCATAAAAAAGCGGTCCGAGAGCCGCGTGGATCCAGACCGCCTGCAGGAACTGTTGGAAGGTTTCCTGGGTGGGAACAGCCGCCGCACTCCCGGAAAATAGAAAAACGGAATCGGATTCGGCCTTTTAAAAAAACCTTTCGCCCACCAGGGCCCGCCCGAAGGCGAAATAACATCCCGCGTCGGCCATGCCGAAGATCCCGAAAACCACGCAGGTCCAGGTGGTGAGATGCAGGTTCAGCCGGTCCGCGTGCCGGTGCAGCCGGTCATGGACGTCCGCCCTTTTGCGAAGTTCCAGGTAAAGCCCCAGGATCAAAACCATGGGCAGGGCGTAACCGAGGTTGTAGAGCAGCAGGTAAGCGGCGGCCTTGAGGGGGCTGAAGTGCAGGGCCCAATACCGGGCCATGACCGCCAAATAAGGGAAGGAGGCCGGAAAGGAGGTCACGGACATGAAAACGCCCGCCGCCAGGGCCGCCCAGGCGTTCATGGTCCTAAGCCTTGCGAGGATCCAGTTCTTGCTGCGGCCCGGCCCCGCCTTTCTTTTCCAATGGAAGTACCAGACTCCCAGTCCGGCCATGACCAGGCCCGTCAGGAATTCGGATTGGTAATACCGGGGCCCGGAAAGGCCGGCGGAAGGCAGGAACCGGCTGAGGAAGTCCCGCAGTTGGTCCAGGACCAGGTAACCCGCCAGTCCGCAGGCGAAATAGGCGGCGCTCAAGCCCGCCAAATAGGTCAGGGCGTTGCGCAGGGGTTTTTCCGTGGTCAACAACAGGACGAAGAGGACGATCTGGAAGGTGGTCGACAGGCTGTCGAACAGGGATATCCCCAGCGAATAAAGGATCAGGTCCATGGAACGGCCGGGAGTTGGAATTTCAAGAAAAGGCGTCTCACTGGAATGCCATCCACTTGGCTTTGCCGCCGCTAGTCCGGGCCGGCACAAGACCCGAAGCCCGGAGGACGCACAACAAGATTCCCTTTTTCATTTCGCCCCATTAAAAAACGCAGCGGATAAAAGACGCCCGATTTTATCCGGGGGTCTCATAAGACCGCAACAGACGCCCTGGCTTTTTGGGTTTCATGTTTTACCGGCCACGCCGGGTAAAAAGAATTCTTTGCAGGCCGGGACGGAGGGGTTAAGATGGTCCTATGAACGCATTCGCCAGCCCCGAAGAAGCCTTTCCCTACCAATACGAGGAATTTCCCAAGCCGGAAGACCAGGTGACCGAATACGCCAATATGGACGGCGCGGTGGAATTCCAGTTGAGGGACCTCGTCACCGGCGAATCCTATACCGGGGCCGAATCGGCTCCGGTGGTCCAACCCGTTATCTTCCAGGATTTCAGGCAAGTCCTCCCCGCCCAATCCTAAAAGTAAAAGTCTTCGGCCTTACCCTGTGGTGAAAATGTCTTTTCCCAAATCCCCCTGGTTTTACCCCTTCGCCGCTTGTTTTGTCCTCCTCTTCCTCTTCGCCTTCCGCCAAAACGTCGATTTCGACATGGGCTTCCACCTGCGGGGCGGGCAATGGATAGTCCAAAACCACGCTTTCCCCCAAAAGGACCTTTTCACTTTTACTTCCAACCGCAACGACTACCAGGACCCCCATTGGCTTTACCAGGTCCTTTGTTACGGGCTTTACCTGGCGGGAAGCTATCCGGCCATCGGGCTCTTCCATCTTCTTTTGATCCTGGCCGCCTTCGGGCTGACCGCACTCCGCCTGCGGCTCTCCCAGGCCCCGTTTTGGTCCTGCGTCCTACTGCTCCTGCCGGCGGTCATCGCCGATGAAATCCGGTTCCTGTACCGCCCGGAGGTCGCCACCTGGGTCCTGCTGGTCCTGACCCTTTGGGTTTTGGACCTGCGCGTGAACCGGCAAAAAAACCTGCTCATCCTGCTGCCCTTCCTGCAGTTGGCCTGGGTCAATATCGAGGGCCTTTTCATCCTGGGCTGGGTCGTTATGGCGGCCTATCTTTTCTCCGGCTGGTTCCACGAACGCCGCCTGGACCGCCCCCTTTTGAAGTATTCCCTGCTTTCGGCCGCCGCCTCGCTCCTCAACCCCTACTTCTTCAAGGGCCTGCTTTACCCCCTCCAGCTCTTCGCCAAACTGCAGGGTTCGAGCATCTTCAAAAATTACATCTCCGAATTGCAGTGCTCCTGGACCCTGCTGGAGGACCCCAATACGCCCTTCATGCCCGTCCTGCCCATTTACACCTACCGGGTTTTCAGCGTCCTGCTGCTGGCGCTGGTCTGGTCGTCCTTCCGGCGCCGGAAGATCCACGAGCTTTTCCTGGCCGGGGCTTTCTTCGGCCTCTCCGTGGCGGCCATCCGCAACGTTCCGCTTTTCTTCTGGGTGGTCCTGCCGATGGCCGCCGCCTCGGTGAAGGATTGGGCCGACAGCCGGGCGGAGGCCCGGAATCTGAGCGAAGGGGTGGAAAAGAACAAAGTCCTGGCTTGGGGACTGTCCCTGGCGCTGCTTTTAACCGGCGCGCGCGTCCTGACCGGCGCCTACTATTTTTCGGACCGCCGGATGATCCATGCCGGACTGGGGATGGACCCCTGGCGTTTCCCGGTGGGGGCCGCCGGATACATGATGCAAAACCGTTTGGACGGGCCGCTTTTGAACGACCTGAGCTACGGGGGATGGCTCATTTGGAAGGGCGCCGGGCCCATCTTCATCGACGGCCGGCTGGAAGTGGCGGGTGAAGGCCTTTTCACCAAATACCGGAACAGTTTTTACCCCGGTGGATTGGAATCCCTGGCTTCGGAGGATCGGATCCAGATGGTCCTGGAGGACCACATGATGGACACCCCCTGGACCGTCCAGTTGATGGGGATGCGGGACTGGCGCCTTCTTTACTTCGACGCCGGGAGCGCCCTTTACGCCCGGAAGGATTACCGGCCCGATTTGGCGCCCACGGACTGGGACGGCCTCCTGGCCTCCTGGGGGCTCCAAACCCCGCCCCCCGATTCTATCCTGACCGGCCTGGCAGCCAGGCCCCTTTCCCCCTTCGCCGGATGGCTTTCGGGGTTCTGGGAGCCCCAGGACTACCCCATGCCCCTTTTCCGCCTGGGGGCCTTCGCCTATGAGAACGGCCAGTTCGAGGCGGCCCGGCGTTTTTTCCTGGAAATGCTGCGCCGCACCGAAGGGAAATACTTCGAGGTCTACTACAACCTGGGGGCGGCCTATGAGCGCCTGGGCCGGACGGACCTCTCCCAGCTCTGCTACCAAAAGGCCCTGGCCCTGGAACCGGGCTATGCCCCGGCCCGGCGAAAATTGGGCCTTCCTTAAAAGAAACCTTTTATCCGGAATTTCGGGAAGCACCGGCGCCCCGCGCGTCTAAAGGGATATGAGGCCGTAAGGGAGGTATCAATGATGAATCCATTATGGATTTTCGTTTTCTCATTCGGGTTGGTTTTCGGGGTTTGGGCCGATTCCACATCTCCCGTTCAAAAACTTCATCCCCCTTATTTCCTGCAGGCCAAGGACAAGGTTCCCTTGGACGATTTGGCCTGCCCCGATGTGGACCTACAGGGTCCCGATGGCCGCGCCCTCGATTCGCAAATCAACATCAGCCCGCCCGACCCCGCCGTCATGGACCTTTTCGCCGCGCCGGCCCTTTTCGAGGAAATCCAGCGCCAGAAGCCTTCCGAGACGGTTCCCCAACGTTTCTATTGGCACCGGGTGGACGGGGTTGGGTACTGCCACTTCAAGGATATGGAAGGCAACCATTGGTATGGGTGGCGGGACGAGGAGGGGGACTTCAACTGGGTCCTCTGGCGCGGCCACCGTTATTGGTGGCACGATTCCTTCGCCGCTCACTGGCTTTACTATTTTCAGGGCGTTTGGTGGCGGGCCGATGGCCAGCAGAAGGATTCCATCCAAGCCGACCTGGACGGCGAATATTACGCCTGCGACGCCCAGGGCAATGTGCTGGGGGATAGGGGCCAGGAAGGGGAAGGGGATATTGTCAGCGCCCCCGGCCGCTACCAGGGGGACTCAGCAACCGCGAACGGCGGGGGCCACGGTGGTCATGGGGGACACGGGGGCCATCCAGGCGGCGGCCGTGGAGGCCGGGACGGAAGCCAACCTTCCCAAAGTTCCTCCCCCGGGGGAACTGCGTCCTCCGGCTCCGGCAATTCCCATTCTGTTCCTTCCTCCGGAAATTAACCCGTTTTTCGCAAGGGACCGGCGGTGATTTCCCAAATGCCGCTGATGGGGACCAAGCAGGCCCTCGCTTCCGTTTCGTCAAAAACTTGCCGGGTTTTTCAGCCACAAATTTTGCGGTTTTGCGGGAATCCGCTTTCATGGCTTCTTTCAAATTGAACCGCCCAATGCCCGGGGGTAACTTTTGAACAAGACCTGATCCCCTCCTGGAAGGCGGCTATGGAAATTTCCAAGACCATCCTGCTCGTCGACGAAGCCACCGACGCCCGCCGATTGCTGGCCATCCGCCTGGAAGGCCTGGGGTTCAAGGTTTTGGAAGCCGAATTCCCCGACCAGGTCCGCAGCGTTTTGCGCCATGAAAAGGTGGACATCGCCGTGACCGAATGGACCCTCCCGGGCTGGGGCCTGGATGCGCCGGTCCAACTGCTCAACCCGGGCGAAAGGCCCGTCCTCCTCTTTACCGAGTTGGAACCCTCCTTGATGGCTTATGCCCCCGGCCGCGCGCGGCCCAAGGCGGTCGTCTCCAAGAAGAAGCGTTCCGAATTGATCGAGCTTTTGACCGCGATGCGCAATCCTGTATCCGAATCCATGGCTTCTATGAAGGCCACTTTCTTCGGCAAGCGCGTTTTATTGGTGGAGGACTCGGCGGCCGTCCGGCATTTCATCAAACGCGCCGTCGGGGAGAAGCATCCCCAATGGGCGGTCGCAGAGGCGGTCAACGCGGTGGAGGCCGTCCTGGAGGCGGCGCGCAAACCGGTGGACCTGGTGGTGCTCGACTTGGAGGTGCCGGGTATGGAAGGCCCGGCCTTCGTGAACGTTATGCGGGAAAAATCACCCTCCATGCGGCACAAACCGGTCCTGGCGCTGTCCCCCTGCGGCCGGAGGGATTTGAAGGAAGCCTTCCAAGGCGACCCCACCGTGTCGTTCCTGCCCAAGCCCGTCACGGCCTCCCAGGTGGTGGAAACCATTGAATCCCTCTTTTCCGAAAAGAAGGCCGTGGGGGTTTAGCCCTTCCTACTGGGTGCGGGATGGCGGTTGGGGAATGGACGGGGAAAACGGCCGGCTAAAAAAATGCCGAGACCCCGATGCCGAAGAAAAATCCGCTGAGGTCGATGGCCAGGGGCCGGGATCCGGCGGGGGCGTTTTCGCCGAAGCTATAGCTGCCCTGGGTCCCGTTCAGGACAGGCACCATCAATTGCCCGTTGGCGACGGGAACCACCACGTTCCCCACCGAGGTGGGGACGACTTCCAACTGGGCCGTCTCACCCGTGGTAACGGCCCCCGAACTGGTGCTGACCGGCCCGCTTTTGACCTGCGCTTGGAAGGAATTGGCGCTGGCCAGTTGGTATCCCGCGAAAGGGGAGACCACGAAGGTATCCCCCAAATGCCAGTCCAACCCCGCTGAAACCTGTCCCCCCACGGCCACCCCGGAGAAATCGCCCGTAATGTTGTAAAGTTCCGTGGAGGCCTGGGTGGCCGCCGCCGAATAATTGATGTTGATGGGCACGGCCATGAAGCCGCCGCAAATATAGGGCTGCATGTCCCCCTGGCCGAAGAGGTAGCGCAGGTCCAACCCCACCGAAAAGGCCGTAATGTCGAAGGAATCCACCACCGTCACCCCGTTGCCGTCGTGCAGGTTGTCGCTCACCGTCCCCACCGGCATGAAGGCGATGGGCAGGCCCGCTTCCAGGTTCGGCATCAGCCGCATGACGGGCTCAAACTGGATCTGGGGAAAACCCGAGGGCACCGAACCGGCGTAAGTAAGGCTCGGGTCGGGCGCCGACACCTGGACCGTCGCCGCTTCGCTGCTCCAATATTGGGCGTTGGCGTTGAAATCCGACAGGCTGGCCAGCGCGATGGAGGGCTGGAAACGGATTCCGTATTTTTTCGGCGGGTATTCGGTCTTGGCCGTGGCCGCTCCCGTTGAGGCCGAGG
>JAJPJW010000152.1 GCA_021324075.1 Pseudomonadota bacterium
ACCTGGACCAAGGTGGCTTCCAACGCTATCAGCTCCACCCAATTCACGGGCCGTTACACCCAAGGATTGACGGTTTTTGACGGCGTCCTCTGGGTGATCGGCGGTTATGACGGCGCCAGCTACCTTCACGACGTCTGGTATTCGGCGGATGGGCATGTTTGGACCGAGCTTCAGGCCTCCGCGCCCTTTCCCGGCCGCACAGGGCCGGAAGCGCTTGTTTTCGAAAATAAGATGTGGGTCATTGGAGGCAACAGTTTCAACGACGTCTGGTACAGCCCCTTTTAAGGGCCTTTTAAAAACGGGAGGTTCGCGATGAAAACTGTTTCCAAAGTAACAGTCCTGGGGATTTTGTTGTTAGGTGGTATGGCCATCCTTTCCGGCTCGGGTTGCGGTTCCTCACCCTCGTCGCCTTCCAACCCGGCCCCTACGCCCACCCCCCAGCCGGGACACGGTTTTGACAGCAGCTGGCCGACCTACATGCTCGAGGGCCTGGCCATCTCCGGGACGACCCTCTACGGAACCGAAGGCAGCGGCCCCATCGACTCCTCCAACCTCAGCGGGGGGGCTACCGCCCTCTTCGCCACCGTGCCGGGAGGCAACTCCTACGGCCTGGCCGTGGACAGTTCGGGCAATGTCTACGCCACCGATGCCGTCGCACAAGCCTACAAATACACTTCAGGCGGGGGAACGGCTGCGGCCACCTTCGGGACCACCGCGGGCAGCAGCACTAGCCAGTTGAACCAGCCCTTCGGGATCTGTGTGGACGGCTCGGGGAATGTCTACATCGCCGACGGCGCCAACAGCCGCATCCTCAAGCTGGACTCCAGCTTTTCCTATGCCGCCACCTTCGACGGGAGCGGATCGGGAACGGCTTTCACCTATCCCTACGACGTCAAGGTCCACGGTTCCAACCTCTACGTCATGGATTTCGGCGGGACGGACAACCGGGTCGTGGAACTGACCACCAGTGGCACCTACGTGAGAAAATGGGGGACGGGTTCGACCGGCATGGGTAATTACCAGTTCAAGCAGGCCCTTTACCTGGCCTTGGACTCGCTCGGGAACGTCTATGTGGGCGACGGTGGAAACGACCGGGTCGTCCTCTTTGATCCCAGCGGCAACTACCTGGGCGAATGGGGGGGCCACGGCACGGGCAATTCCCAGTTCGGCGGGCCTTCCGTTTGTTCCTCGCCCCTGGGCATGGCGGTGGATTCCACGGGCAAAATTTACGTGGCGGACAGCAATTGTTCCTCCGTCTCCATCAAGGTTTTCGGGCCCTAGCCCGGCCCTTCCTTGGGGTTCACAGGCCGGACCCTTCGTGGTTAAATATTCCCATGCGAATCCGCCCCGGAACCGCCGATGACATCGAGGAAATCTCCCGCGTTTACGCCCAGGCCTGGCGCGAAACCTACCAGGGCCTGGCCCCGGACCCTTTCGTCAACGGCATGACACCGGGCGCAGCCGCCCAAATCTTCCGGGACAGCCTCCAGTCCGAGGGCCATTCCTATTTCTTTCACGTGGCCGAAGCGCCGCAACGCCGCCTCGCGGGGTTTTGCGATGGGGGCAAGGAACGGAGCCACCCGGAAAGCGGCCTGGGTGAGCTTTACGCCATTTATCTGCTCAAGGAATTCCAAAAGCAGGGCACGGGTCGGGAACTTTTCCAAGAGGCGGTGGAAAGCCTCCTGCTCTCCGGCATGAAGTCCATGGTGGTCTGGGTTTTAGAGCAGAGCCCCTACCGGAAATTCTACGAATCCCTCCGGGGGAAGCTGGAGCCCGGCCAGAAGTTCCTCGATATCGCCGGGACCCGGATGGCCCTGGTGTCCTATCGGTGGCAGGATTTAAGCGGTCTTTGAGCCGGTTAAATGGTTTCTCTCGTTTTCCAGGACTTTACTTGTATGCTGGCCGAAGTTCCAAAATAATGTTTCTTTAGCATTTTTTTAGTGAAGGAAACGGGAGTGCAGTGATTCCGCCGATCTCCTTTCCCGAAAGAATCGGGCAACATGAAGACACATCTCATAAAAGCCCCCCCTCCAAGTTTGGCGCCTTATGCCGATTTCCTTTTTGTCTGTGGAAGTGACGCAGACCCTTCCGTCCAGGAAGGCTGCCAGCTCAAGGACATTCCCAACGGCAACGCCCGGATCTTTTTTCTCGACCAAGGACCGGATTTAGATTCCACGGGGAAAAGCCGAAGACCCCGGTTTAAACTGGGAGTACAGGGCCCCCGGCGAATCCTTCAGTCGGTGCCGGTGCCCGCAGTGGAATACACAGGAATCAGCGTCAAACCCGGTGCCCTCAAGGCTTTGACCGGGATTCCGACGGAGTTGTTCGCCGACCGGATACCCTCCTTGGAAGAGGTTTGGGGTGGGGAAGGGCGTCTCCTTTATGACGAAATGATGCAAGCTTCCGGACCCGTTCAAAGGCTTGCACTTTTGGAAAGTGCCTTGATCCGGAAGGTTGAAAGGCGAAAAAGCGGGGACTCCTTCGTTTTGCAGGCAGCGAGTCTGATCCAATCCCAGGGTGGGAAGGGAACTTTGGACTGGTTTTTTGATCGGATGGGTTATTCCCAACAGTACGTGACCCGCAAATTCAAGGAGGGGTTGGGAATGGGGCCCAAGGAATACGCCCGCATCATACGGTTCCGGCGGTTGTTCCAAGGTGTACCGCTCAGCCCCCAGCAGGATTGGAGCGCCCTTTCCCCTCAATTCGGTTTTTTTGACCAATCCCACCTGATCCGGAATTTCCATAAACTGACCGGGCAATCCCCGGTCCGCTTCATGGAGGAGTTCGAGGATAGGGGAATGTTGATTCCGGGCCAGGCTTCCCGGGAACTCATCATGTACCTTAAAAAATGAAGTAGGAACGACAGTTCTCCACCCAGGTTCAAAACGTACAATACAAGTTTTTTCTTTCCCCCTAAAATCCCGTACAACAATTCATTTCACCCACAATTGGATCGTGTAAGGCCCTTCCCAGCCGCCGACCCGTTTTCAAGGCGCTGCCATGTTGAAGTTCGTCAAAATCCTGGACCCCCCCGAAATCCTGAAGCCTTACGTCTTTTTCTTCGCGGTCATGGAAGACGCCAAAACGGAAGACGCTTCCGTGAATTACGACGTGATACCCCTGGGAGACGCCTGCATCGTCTTCGCCACCCTCGGTTGGGCCGACGAGGAAAGGGGAAGGTCGGGAATGTCCTTCCTCCTGGTAACCGGGCCCATGTCCCGGATCATGCGCAGCATGGTGACACCCAAGGAAAACCTGATCGTGCGGTTTAAGGCCGGGGCCTTCCAAACCATCTTCGGGATTCCCGCCCACGAGGTCAAAAACAAGGTCCTTTTCATGGATAAATTCTGGGGAAAGGGGGGGAAGGAGTGGGCGGAAAAATTGCGCCAGGCGCCCGACACCGACGCCCGGATGAAGGTGTTCCAGGACGAACTTATCCGGCGCGCCCCCACCTTTAAGCCGCCGGACCCCTATTTGACCAAGGCCATTGATTTCATGAGGGAATCAGGCGGGAAGATCACGGTGGAGGAACTGTCCCGCCGCCTGGGTTACACCGAACGCCAAATCGAGCGCAAATTCGAGGACGGCCTGGGCTTGACCCCCAAGGAATACCAACGGGTGTTGCGTTGCCGGCTGGTCGTCCTGAGGATGATGAACGGGGATTTCAAGGATTGGGCCGAGCTGGTCGATGACTACGGTTTCGCCGACCAGGGCCACCTGATCCGGGACTTCAAGAGTTTCATGGGAATGGCACCGGAAAAATTCCTGGCCAGGTTTAAGGGCCAGGGAAGGATTTTGGAGAGCCCCATGAAAGGGGTCCGGGACGAAACCGCCATTTTCGGATACAAAGACGATGCGGCCATCGACTCCCGGCCGCCGGTGGAATTCATCCAGGTGGACGTTGAATCCATCGCCCGCCAGACCGCAGCTTTCTCCCCGAAAGAAGGGACCGACCAGGCGGCCCAACAAAGAATCCGGACGGACCGGTCTTCCAAACCTTCCGCCGAGTAAACAAGCCGTTATTTCTTTCATCCGCGCATGTCGGAAATGTTCAATACGAGTTCCTTACGCTCCGATAAAATCCGGCCTATCCAGTCGAAATAGGAGAGCGCCGATGAGTTGGAAATTTTCTTGCCTTTCTTTTTTTCTCGGGGCCTCTTTGGCAGGCGCGCAGGCCCTCACCACCGCGGTGGAACGGTTCAACCCCGGCGTCGACAGTCCCTTGAGGATTGATTACCGACTGACGGAGGGGGAAGTGGTGGACCTCACGGTTTATAACTCGAACGGTGACGCCATCCGCAGCCTGGCCAATGGACAGATGGCGCCGGGTTCTTATACGGCTTTCTGGGACGGCAAGGATGCCAACGGCGTGGTGCACCCCGGGCGTTACCGCCTCACCCTCATGGGGCGCCGCCTGTTTGAGTTCAGGGAAGTGACGGTCGTTTTAAGATGAAAAAACACCTTTTCACCGGCATTCTTGTGTTTTTAGCCTGCCTGGCATTGGCCGGATGCCCCGGTAAAAGCAACCCTTACGGGCCCAACAACCAAACCGCCCCAGCCGACACGCCGACCAACCCTCCGACTTCCACCCCGACCAACCCGGGCGGGTTTACCCCGACCTTCACGGCCACTTCCACCGCCACGCGGACCCCGGCGTCGACGGCCAGTCCGACCCCCACCGCATCCCCCACCGGAACGCCGCTCGCGACGGCGACGGCCACTCCCAGTGCCACACCCACTTCAACTTACACCGCCACCGCCAGTAAAACCCCCGCGGCAACCGCAACGGCCTCTCCCACGGGAACCATTACACCGGTGGCAGTCGTATTCGCGGACCCCCAACTGGAATCGGCCGTCCGGACGGCGATCAGCAAGCCCACAGGACCCCTTTATCCTGCCGATTTAACCGGCTTGGCCAGCCTCACGGCCAGCAACGCCTCCATCACGAGCCTTTCCGGAATCGAGTACTGCACGGGGCTGACTTCACTGATCCTGGAATTCAACTCCATCAGCGACCTTTCCCCCCTCGCGGGCTTACCCAGTCTGAGGATATTGGATTTGTACGGAAACCAGATAAACAACTTATCGTCCTTGTCGGGCTTAACCGGGCTTCAAGGATTAGTATTGGGAGACAATCCGTTCACCGATTTGACCCCTTTGTCGGGTTTGGCCAGCCTGACCTTCCTTAAAATCACATACACCCAAGTCAGCGACTTGTCCCCCCTCTCCAGCCTGACTGGAATGATATCGCTGGATTTAACTAACGACCAAGTTGTAAACCTTACTCCCCTATCGGGTTTGACCCATCTGGCCGGCCTGGGTTTGGCCTACAACCAAATCACCGATCTCCAACCGCTGGTCGATAACACCGGGTTGGGGCCCAACAACGCCAACATCATCATCACTGGTAATCCCCTGACCAACGTGAACGTAACCACCGAGATATCCACCTTGACGGCCGCGGGCGCGACCGTCACCAACTAACGGCGGAAACCGCCGGCCAGGTTCCGGCAAGGAGTAGAAAATGAAAAAAAAGTGGATCGGCGCGATAGGACTTCCAATGGCAGCTTGTTTCTTATTATGCGGCTGTCCGGCCAAGAACAACCCCTCAGCGCCGGGTAATCCACCCGC
>JAJPJW010000151.1 GCA_021324075.1 Pseudomonadota bacterium
CAATGTGATTCCCTGGCTATCGTCAATGATCTGCGCCGTAATGTTCTTCGCGCCCCGATGGACGACCAAACGGGGCCTCTCTGAGCTCCCCGCTAATTTCTTACGGATCCGATCGTGCTTGCGGATGCGTTTAATGTTTTGGTGTTGCAACGGCATGAGTAAACTCCTGTTTTATTTTCCGCCCGCTTTACCCGTGGCGCCCGTCTTGCCGACCTTCTTGCGGACGTATTCACCCAGGTAGCGGATCCCTGTTCCCTTGTAAACTTCTGGCGGCTTGACGCGGCGGATCTTGGCGGCGGTTTCACCCACCAAGTACTTGTCCGTGCCCTTGACGGTCAAAAGCGTTTGCTTCTCAATGTCCACCGTGACGCCCTTGGGCAACTCCATGACCACCGGATGGCTGAACCCCAGCGACATGCTGAGCTTCCCCTTTTCCATGTTGGCACGGTAACCAACACCCTGAATTTCAAGCTTCCTTTCAAAACCCGTCGTGACGCCGAGGATCATGTTCTTGACCAGGGCATGGGTCAATCCGTGGCTGGCGTTCAAGGCCTTAGCTTCCACATTGGCGGATTCAACCGGGGTGACGAAAAGGCTCTTTTCCTTTACTTCCAATTTGATCCCGGACATCAACTCCTGGCTCAAGGAACCCTTGGGGCCTTCCACCGTCACACGGTTGCCTTCCGGCTTGACCTTAACCCCCTGGGGGATCTCAATTGGTTTTTTTGCGATACGTGCCATGACATCTCCTAGAAAATGACGCTTCCCAAAATTAATGGACCAGACAAAGAACTTCGCCGCCCACGCCATGTTGGCGGGCCTGTTGGTCGGTCAAAATTCCCTTGGAGGTCGATAGAATGGCCACCCCCAGCCCTCCAATGACTTTCGGAATCCGGGTCTTGCCCGTATAAACCCGGCGGCCCGAACGGCTTAGGCGGCTGATGTTGGAAATAACCCTTTCCCTTTTATCTCCGTACTTCATCGAAATGCGGATCAGGGAAGGCTTGCCCTTGTCTTCCACTACTTTGTAATTCCTGATAAAACCCTCTTCCGAAAGGATACGGGTGATTTCCAGTTTCAACTTTGAAAAGGGAACATCCACCTTTTCCTTGTACATGTGATTCGCATTGCGAATCCGGGTCAACATGTCTGCAATCGGGTCCGTCATGGACATAAGTTCGTTCTCCTTAAACTACCAGCTGGCTTTGACCACGCCCGGGATTTTCCCTTCCCCGGCGAGGTTCCTGAAACAAATACGGCACATTCCAAAACGCCTCAAAAAAGCCCGGGGACGGCCGCAAAGCTTGCACCTGTTGTAAGCCCGGACTTTGAACTTGGGCTTTCGCATCTGCTTGTTTACCAAACATTTCTTGGCCATAGGTTCTCCTAGTTCCTAAAGGGCATGCCCAGGAGCTTCAACAATTCCTTGGCCTGCTCGTCGTTTTCAGCATTGGTGGTGAAAGTGATGTCCATCCCGTGGATGGACTGGACACTGTCAAAATTGATCTCGGGGAAAATAATCTGTTCCTTGAGCCCCAGGGTGTAATTGCCCCGGCCGTCGAAGGAACGGGTCGGGACACCCCGGAAATCGCGGATACGCGGGAAAGCCACCATGAAGAGGCGCTCCATGAACTGGAACATCCGGTCGCCCCGGAGTGTCACCTTGGCCCCGAGGGGCTGGTTGGCGCGCAACTTGAAGTTGGAAATGGCCTTTTTGGAACGGGTGATGGCCGGCTTTTGGCCGCTGATCATCGTCAATTCCTCAACCGCCATATCCAGGAGCTTGATGTTGTTTTCGGAGGCCGCCTTGCCCACGCAAACGTTGATGACAATCTTCTCCACTTTGGGGACCTTCATGACGTTCTTGATCTCGAACTTCTTCATCAAGGCCGGGATGATTTCCTTGGAGTATTTTTCTTTTAAAATCGTCTTCGTCGCCATCTTACTTTTCCTTGTCCAGAATTTCGCCGCACTTTTTGCAAGCGCGGGTTTTTTGGCCGCTGGCCAGTACCTTATGGGCGATACGGGTGGCTTTCCCGCACTTCGGGCAGACCACCTGCAAATTGGAAACATGGATCAGCGATTCTTTTTCCATAATCCCGCCCTGGGGGAACTGCGGGTTCTGGTTCGGGCGGATATGGCGCTTGACCATGTTGACTTTCTCCACCAGGGCCTTGTCTCCCTTGGGGAAGAGGCGGATCACTCGGCCCTTCTTTCCCCGGTCTTTCCCCGTCAATACGACGACCGTGTCTTCGCGATGAACGTGCATGGCTTACAAAACCTCCGGGGCCAGCGAAATGATTTTCATAAAATTCTTTTCCCGGAGTTCGCGGGTTACGGGTCCAAAAATACGGGTTCCCCGGGGATTCATCTGGTCGTTGATAATGACTGCCGCATTCTCATCGAAGCGAATATTGGATCCGTCCGGCCGGTTGAAAACCCGGCGCTGGCGGACAATCACCGCCTTCACGACTTCACTTTTCTTGACTCCTGCTCCGGGGATGGCTTCCTTCACGGCGGCCACAACGATGTCTCCAATGGCCGCGTAACGACGCTTGGTGCCGCCCAGGACGTGAATACACATGATCTTTGTGGCTCCGCTGTTGTCCGCCACGTTCAGCATGGTTTGAGGCATGATCATACCTTGGCCTCCTCGATCTCCACGGCCTTCTTGAGGATCTTGACCAGCCGCCAGTGCTTGTCCGCGCTGATAGGCCGCGTTTCGGCCACCAGCACCACATCCCCCTTCTTGGTCTCATTCTTGGGGTCGTGAATCTTAAACTTGGTGCGTTTGCGGATCAACTTCTGGTAAAGGGGATGTTTCACCAGGCGTTCGATGGAAACCACCGCCGTCTTGTCCATTTTGCGGCTTAAGACCACCGCAGTCTTGACCCGGGCCTGGGGCCGCTCATGGGATTTTTTGGATTCTTCTGTCATTCAACTCTCCTCAAGAGGCCTTGAAGCCTTTTTCTTTTTCCCGAAGGATGGTTTTTAAGCGCGCCACATTGCGGCGGGCTTCACGGATTTTCATAGGATTTTCCAACTGCTTGGTTGCCAGTTGAATCTTCAAGTTGAAAAGTTCCTCTTCCTTGGAGATCAGCTGTTGCTTCAACTGTTCGATATTCAGTTCTCGTATTTCTTTGGATTTCATTTTTATCCCCCTACCTGGGCTCTCGTAATCGTCTTGGTCTTGACGGGAAGCTTGTGGGAAGCCAGTTGAAAAGCTTCCTGGGCCACCGGCTCCGGGCAGCCGGAAAGTTCGAACAAGATCCTTCCAGGCTTGACTACCGCCGCCCAATGGTCCGGCGCGCCTTTACCGCCGCCCATACGGACTTCGGCCGGCTTGCGGGTAATGGGCTTGTCCGGAAATATGCGGACCCAAAGCTTTCCAACCCGCTTCATGTGGCGGTTGATGGCCACACGGGCCGCCTCGATCTGGCGGTCCGTCACGTAGCCCGCATCTTGTGACTTCAGGGCGTATTCGCCGAAGGCAAAGGCGGCTCCGTTCTTGGTTTGTCCCCGCATACGGCCTTTCATGGTCTTGCGGTATTTCACGCGCTTAGGCATTAACATGATTCAAGTCCTCGTTTAATTTTGGGCCGGAGCCGGTTTGGGCTGGGCCGGTCGTTTTTCCCGGGGAGCCGGTTTGGGCTTGGCCGTTACCACTTCTTCTTGCTTGTCTTTGGCACCGAAGATTTCCCTTTTGAAGACCCAGCACTTGACGCCGATCTTACCGTAAGTGGTGCTGGCTTCGGCAAAACCGAAGTCGATGTCTGCCCTTAAGGTATGGAGTGGAACACGGCCCTCACGGTACCACTCCGTGCGGGCGATTTCGGACCCTGCCAAACGGCCCGAACACATGATCTTGATACCCTTGGCACCGCCGTCCAAGGCCGCTTGGATGGCTTTCTTCATGGCCCGGCGGAAGGCCACGCGCTTTTCCAACTGTCCACAAACGCCCTCGGCAATCAATTGTGCGTTGGTCTCGGGATGCTTCTCCTCATTGATGTTGATCCGAACCTCTTTTTTCGAAAAGCGTTGGAGTTCTTCCTTCAGCTTGTCGACCTCGGACCCCTTTTTGCCGATAACAATGCCGGGGCGAGAGGCAAAAATGTCCACTTCGACTGTTTCCCCTTTGCGTTTCAAAACAACCCGAGCGATGCCGGCATGCTTCAACCGCAGCTTGACGAATTTTCGGATTTCAATATCTTCCAAAAGCGTCTGGGTATAGTTCTTGTGTTTGGCATTGAACCAGAGGGAATCCCAATCACGAGTGATCCCGACCCTTAAACCGATCGGATTAATTTTCTGTCCCAAAAGAGCCTCCCAAAACCTTGACTAATTTTTTGTTTCGTCCGAAACAACCACCTTAATATGGCTGGTCCGTTTGTGGATCAAACTGGCCCGCCCCATGGCCCGGGGAATAAACCGGCGGGTATTTCGCATCATCGGGCCGCCATCCACTTGGATCGACTTGATGATGAGCTTGTCAATGTCCACCCGGGTGTTTTGTCCCGCGTTGGAAACGGCCGCCTTCAAAACTTTCGCCAATTCACCGGCCGCCCGTTTCTTGGTAAAGGCAAGTATATTCAAAGCTTCCGCCACGGGCTTTTTGCGGATGAGCTCAACCACTTGCCGGGCTTTGCGTGGTGTCACTCGCGTGTATCGAGAGATGGCTTGTGCTTGCATATTCAAATCCTCATTCCCTATCTTCGGTTTACTTTAAAGCCGTAGCTTTTTCGGTTTTTACCGCCCCGTGGGCCTTAAAGGTACGGGTTGGCGAAAATTCACCCAGTTTGTGCCCCACCATGTTTTCCGTGATGAAAACCGGGATGAACTTTTTGCCGTTGTGAATGGCAAAGGTATGTCCCACCATTTCCGGATGAACCGTACAGCGGCGAACATAAGTCTTGACGACTTTCTTGTCACCCGCCCTATTCATTTTCTGAATTAGCGCCAAAATCTTCTGGTCCACATAGGGACCTTTTTTCATCGATCGGCTCATTTTTGACCTTTCCTCTATTTACGGCGCTTGACGATGTATTTGTCCGTCAGCTTGTTCTGGCGCGTCTTGTAACCTTTGGTTGGCTTGCCCCAGGGCGTGGTCGGATGACGGCCGCCCGAAGTTTTGCCTTCACCACCGCCCATGGGATGTCCGTCGCCCGGACGG
This sequence comes from Pseudomonadota bacterium, assembly GCA_021324075.1. Taxonomy (GTDB): domain Bacteria; phylum Oederibacteriota; class Muellerivitia; order Muellerivitales; family Muellerivitaceae; genus JAJPJW01. The sequence goes on from JAJPJW010000151.1 coordinate 5,171, forward strand.
GTCACTACACCGCGGGACTGGGGTCGCTCACCCATCCAGCGCATGCGGCCGGCTTTCCCGATGCTGACATTGATGTGGTCCAGATTCCCGACCTGGCCGATGGAAGCTATGCACTCGGCAAGGATCTTGCGCATTTCACCAGAGGGCAGCTTGATGGTGGCGTAATCGCCTTCCCGGGCCATCAACTGGGCAACCGCGCCGGCGGAACGGACCAACTGTCCGCCCTTCCCAGGCCGGATTTCAATGTTATGGATCATCGAACCCAAAGGGATGTCCTTGAGTTTCATGGCATGGCCCGGCTTGACGTCCGCGCCTTGGCCGGCCAAAACCTGGTCGCCCACCTGGAGGCCTTCGGGGGCCAGAATGTATTTTTTCTCGCCGTCCAAGTATTGGATCAAAGCGATTCGGGAGGTCCGGTTCGGATCATACTCGAGCGAAAGAACCTTGGCCGTCATCCCCGCCTTCTCCCGGCCGAAGTCGATCAAGCGGTACTGCCGCTTGTGGCCAGCACCCCGGTGGCGGCTGGTGATCCGACCGTACATGTTGCGTCCGCCGGTGGATTTAAGGGATTCCACCAGTGATTTTTCCGGCGCTTTTTTCGATAAAGTCTTGTCCACGATGGCCGTCATCGCCCGGCGGCCTGCAGAAGTTGGTTTGTAAGCTTTAATGGCCATGGTGCTTAAGCCCCTTCAAACAATTCAATTTTTTGGCCGGGCTTCAAAGTCACAATCGCCTTTTTCCAGCGATAGGGTTTGGAGAAGCTGCGGCCCACCCGACGGATCTTAGCCGGCAGGTTGGAGGTGTTCACCTTCAACACTTCCACTTTTTCCTTCTTAAAGATCAATTCCACCGCGTTCTTGATTTCCTGCTTGGTGGCATCCGGGTTCACTTCGAAGGAATACTTGTTTTTCTCCCTCAACATGGTGCTTCTCTCGGTGATCAAGGGACGCACGATGACTTCTTGGATCTTTTTCACGAGGCCTTCTCCTTGCCCGAGGATGTCTTTGCTTTGGCCTCGGTCAGTTGCTTGAGCGTTCCCTGGGTCAACACCACCACGTCATGGTTCAGGATCTCATAGGTGTTGAGATTTTCCTTGGAAAGGACCTTTGTTTTCGGGAGGTTCCGGAAACTCTTCAAGGTCGCCGCATTGGCCGCATCCAGGACGATAAGGCATTTTTGGCCGTTCAGGCCAAGGCTCTTGAGTAAACCCAAGGCTTGCTTGGTTTTAGGAGTATCGAACTTGATCCCCTCGATCACCATAATCTTTCCCTGGAGCGCCTTGTCGGAAAGCGACTCCGCCAGGGCCTGCTGCCGCATCTTTTTGGGCAGGGCCAAGGAATAATCCCGGGGCTTGGGCCCGTGGGCGATACCGCCGCCTACAAACTGCACTGCGCGGATGGATCCTTGGCGGGCGTTACCTGTTCCCTTTTGCTTGAAGGGCTTCTTGCCGCCGCCGGAGACTTCGCCTTTCCCCTTGGTTTTCACCGTACCCAACCTCTGGTTGGACAAATGGGTCGTCACGCTCCGCCACAAATGGTGCGGGCGCGGCTTAGCCCCAAAAAGGGTTTCTGGCAAATCAACTTGGCCTGTTGATTGGCCCGTCGAGCTGTAAACATTCGCTTTAGGCATGGAATCTCACCTTTACTTTTTAACGCTGGGACGCACTGTTACGATGCCCCCATCGGCACCCGGTACCGCACCCTTGACGAACAAGAGGTTGTTATCCGTATCCACTTTGACGACTCGCAGATTCAAAACGGTGTTCTGCTGGGTTCCCATATGGCCCGGCATGCGGCTTCCGGGATAAACGCGGGAAGGATCGGACGAAGCGCCGATACCGCCCGGTGCACGGTGGAACATGCTTCCGTGGGAATTACGGCCGCCCCTAAACCCGTGGCGACGAACCACACCCTGGAAACCCTTGCCCTTCGAAACACCGGTCACGTCGACCCAGGTCACATCCTTAAGGTTTTCAACCGTCAAAGCCTGGCCCACCTGGAAGGGGGTAGCATCCGCGACCCGGACTTCCTTTAAAACCCGCTTGGGGGTCGCGCCGGACTTTTTAAAATGGCCCTGAAGCGCCTTGGTCGTATGCTTTTCTTTCTTTTCGGAAAAACCCAGCTGGAGGGCGTTATAGCCTTCCTTTTCCTGGGTTTTCTTCTGGATAACCACGCAGGGCCCGATTTCCAGGACCGTGACGTGGGTGGCCTTGCCGCTTTCCTCGAAGAAAGTGGTTTGCCCTACTTTTTTGCCAATCAAGGTTTTTACGCTGTCGCTCATTTGCCTTACCCTTACAACTTAATCTCGACGTCCACGCCGGCGGGAAGGTCGAGTTTCATCAAAGCGTCAATGGTCCGCTGGTTCGGGTTCACGATATCCACCAGCCGCTTGTGGGTGCGGATCTCGAACTGTTCCCGGGACTTTTTGTCCACGTGCGGGCTGCGCAGGACCGTGTAGCGGTTGATCTCCGTCGGCAAGGGCACAGGCCCCAACACGATGGCCCCCGTCCTCCGGACCGTCTCGATGATTTCCACCGTCGAGCGGTCCAAAAGCCGGTGATCATAGGCTTTCAATTTGATTCGGATTTTCTGACTCGTGGCCGTGGCCATTCTTTTCCCGCCTTTTCTTTACTCGATGATCTGGGTGACGACGCCGGCGCCCACGGTGTGGCCGCCTTCCCGGATCGCGAACCGAAGTTCCTTCTCCATCGCCACCGGCACGATCAACTCGA
>JAJPJW010000091.1 GCA_021324075.1 Pseudomonadota bacterium
AAAAGAAAGATGCCGGCCCAAACTATGACGACCAGCAAGAGGACCGCTTCGAACCAGTTTAAAAACCGAAAAACCAATGCCAGAAAAGCGCAGAAAAGCAAGGCGAAGAACCAGTAAGGTGGAAAAAGGTCACGGGCGGAAAATCTCATCGGAGGGTCATTTATCGCTGGAAAAGTTGAGAAGATAGTTTTTGAGGGATTCGGCGTCATCCTCTTTCATCGCCAAAAAGTGAAGGCCGCCCCCTGTTTCGTTGGCCCAAACCACTTCAGCAAAGGCGGAGATCAAGGAGGCTCTTTCCGGAATGGAGATATCCAGACGTAAAATGCTGCCGATGTTCAGGACTTGATCCGCAACGATGTAAAGGCCACCGAGGCTAACGTCCATCGTGCGGGTCGTTTGTTCCCTTTTTTTCCGTTCAAAAACGGTTTCCAGTTCTTTTTGGTCCTCAATAACGCGGTATTTAACTGGGATTTTAACCGAAACCCGGGGATGGATCCTTTTTTCAACAAACATATTGGCTTCGGGCATAACGGCTCCTTATCAGATCGGCCTGAATATTAACGACAAAGAGAAAATCCACCCGTCATCCGGACGGTAGGCCGATGAACCGAACTCAAAGGGGAAAAAAGCCACCGAGCCGTCCACGGAAAAGCTTTGATCCACCCGAATCACCATACCGCCCTGCGAAAAGAAAAGCCTATCGGTCGTCTGACTATCGAGGATCTGGCCGTAAGTCAGCGGTTGTTGGTTGAACTCCATCAACCCGCTTGTTCTCATTTTCAAGTCGTAATACAAACTGATAAAACGATTGGACCGGTGAAAAATCAAATATTCCACCCGCCCCTCGGCGAGAATGTTGTCCGGCCATTGAAAAATACCCGCTCCCAAAAACGGATTGGAAGCATCCAACTGGAGGGGCTGGGTTTTTTGATAGTGTATACTTTGAAAAAAGGAAAATCCACCTAGTTCTTCGGCCAGGATTAGTCCAAGCGCTTCTTCCGGCGCGCCTTTTCCCGTCGAAAGGATGGGATAAGCGAGGCTGAAAGGATTGGTCCCCGTTGAAAACCGGTACCATCCGTCGACCCCGATAAAATTTCCATTTTCTCTTTTACCCGCCAACAAAAAAGTTGCGCCAACTTCCAGGTCGCCGAACTTCGTCACGTTGTGGGTATTGCCCGATGGGTCGACAACAGCATTGGCCTCAAACGGAAAGGTCGTTCGCACTTGCAGCTGATCCGTCAACCAACCCTTCGCTTGGACGCCATATTCGATGCTCCTTACGGAATACACGACCGGATTCGGGGCCGAGGAAAGCTGTTGGACGCCGTTAAAGAAAAAATCCGGCACCCCGATGTTCACCCAATAAAAACTTGGCCGCTCTTCCCGGAAAAAGTTGACGGAAAAAGAATCCCTTGAAAAATCAAAGACAGGAAAGGGATCCAGTTCCAGTTCCCTCGAGCCGCAAGGAATCAACAAGAAAAGTAAAGGGAGGAAAATAACGAGGTGTTTTTTTTTCATCGCTGCGGCAAGTTCCAATGGGTCGGCATGACGCCTCTCTTAGAAAGAAAAGGCGAGGCTTGCGTTGGGCCGGGGTTCGATTCCGAAATTTAACGTTAGGTTGTTTCGCTTATTATATTGATCCGCCGTGTTGTAGGCGTCTTGGATGCCGAAGCCGTAGGCGGCGAGCGTTGCCAGCCCAAAAAGGTTGCCGGCGGTTTCATTTTTAGCCACCAGATTTCCGGAACTGTCGTGAACCAACTGCAGGTTATCCAGTGTCTGCCAAAGCCCTACGCCAAACAGGGCCGCAAAAACAACGCCTTTTACCGGATCTCCTCCGTAAACATGGCCGGAGCCGGGTATGATCACGGAAAACAATGCTGCTTCTGTCGGGTTTTTAGGACGCAACCCGGGTCGGGGCGTCGGTGTCGCCGTGGGAACCTGGACCGACGGCGCCAAGACCGGCGTTGGAGTAGCTGTCTGGAAAACCACAGGCTCAAGCGACTCTTGGATATCAGGAGCCGGCAGGGGGGTCGGCGTTGCATTGGGAACGTTCCAAAAGTTCGGCGCGGCCAGGATCACCGATGGCAGGGTGAGGGCTGAGGCGGTCAAAAGGGCCTTAAATTTCATGGACATTAAGGTATCCTTTGGCCCCGACGCTGTCAAGGAAACAGGGGTTGGGTCAGAACTTAACGAATCTCAAGTCCTGGATATGCGGTATCTCTCGTAATTCGGCCATCACTTTTTCGGGGACTTCGTTGTCCACATTGACCATGGCAATGGCCGTTCCTCCCACAGCCTGGCGCCCCACATGAAGCCCGGCGATATTGACGCTATTATTGCCCAGGATGGTCCCGAGCTTCCCCACAATTCCTGGCCGGTCATGGTGGGCCATCCAAACCATATTGCCCTCAGGGGTGAAATCAGTGGTGTTTCCGTCCAAATTGACAATCCGGAATTCCTTTTTTCCAAAAACCGTTCCCGAAATGACGTGGGTCGCCTTTTCGTTAACGACGGTGACGGTTATCAATGAGGAGTAATCCTGGACCGTATTATTGATTGTCTCGGATATTTCATACCCTCTTTCCTTTGCGATGAAAAGGGCGTTTACATAATTGACGGCTTCGCTCATCCCCTTCTGGAGGATTCCCTTGACCAAACTTAAAGTAAGCGGTTTGGTGTCAAAACGGGCGACTTCCCCGTTGTATTCCACCTTAATCTTTTTGATGTACGATTCGGCCAGTTGGGCCTGGAAAGAGCCGATTTTTTCCACAAGGGTGATGTAGGGCTTCAATTCCTCCAAAATTTTCGGATCCAAGGAAGGCATATTGACGGCGTTTCGGACCCGTCCGCCCTTTAGCGCTTCCACCATTTGTTCCGCCACCACAACCGCCACGTTCACCTGGGCTTCTTGGGTCGCCGCCCCCAAATGAGGAACACACACAACGTTGTCCAGGGTTAAAAGGGGGCTATCGAAGGGGGGCTCCTTTTCAAAAACGTCCAAGGCAGCACCGGCGACCTTTCCGCTCTTCAAAGCCTCGAAAAGGGCGGTCTCGTCGATAATGCCGCCACGGGCGCAGTTCACCAGGCGTACACCGTTCTTCATGGCCGCAATTTCCTTGTTTCCGATCAATCCTTTGGTTTCCTTGGTCAAGGGTGTATGGACGGTGATAAAGTCCGACTTCTTGATAATATCGTCCAATGTCACGATTTCAAATTCGTGTCCCTTGGTTTTAGCGGGATCAACATAAGGGTCGAAAGCCAGTATGCGCATTCCCAACCCGATAGCCTTGCGGGCGACGTTCGTGCCGATACGGCCCAACCCCACCACTCCCAAAATCTTTTCATTCAGCTCGCAACCGATGAATTTGCTTCGTTCCCACTTTTTTTCCTTGAGGGACTGTTGGGCTTGGGGGATTCGCCGCGCCATCGACATCAACATGGCGATGGTGTGCTCCGCCGTCGAGATGGTATTGCCATCAGGGGTGTTCATGACGATGATCCCGCGCTTCGTGGCGGCTTCCAAATCCACGTTGTCAACACCCACCCCGGCCCGGCCGATAATCTTCATCTTACCGGCGGCTTGAATCAACTCGGCCGTTGCGGTTGTTCCGCTTCGGATAACCCAGGCGTCGTAATCCCCCAATATCTTTTTGAGGTCTTCCGGGCTTTTCCCGATATGTTCATCGGTTTGAAAATCCTTTTCTTTTTTGAAAACTTCCATTCCCTGTTCGGAAAGCTTGTCGGTAATTAAGACTTTGAACATGAAAGACTCCTAAAGATTTTCAACCAGCAGGATTTCTTGCGCCGCCTTGACACCGGTTCCAAGCGGAACCTTGTGGCCCACCTTGTGCATCACCATTTCAAGGGTTGCGACTCCCAGGAGGACGTCCGAACCATCCACATACCCGAGATGGCCGATGCGGAAGATCTTCCCCTTCTCCTTACCCTGGCCCCCCGCGATGCTGATACCGTAGGTATCCCGGAAGGTTTTGTTGATGAGCCCGCTGTCGATTCCTGCCGGGGCGATCACGGAAGTCAATGCCGCCGAAGGTGCCTTGGGCGCAAACAACTTCAAGCCTAAAGCCTCCACGCCCGCCCGGGTCGCTTTGGCCAGCCCCGCATGCCTTTTCCAAACGTTCTCCACCCCTTCTTCCTTGATGATTTCGAGGGCCTTTTTAAGTTGGATGACGAGGGAAATGGCCGGAGTAAAGGGGGTATCCGGCATTTTCTCTTCGGTCAGTTTTTTCAGGGCCTTATCGTAGCTGAAGTAATACCTCGGGTTTTTGGCGGTTTTGGTTTTCTCGACCGCCTTCGGTTGGGCGCAAACAAAGCCAAGTCCGGGAGGAATCATGAAGCCTTTTTGGGAACCCGATAGAATCACATCGATTCCCCAGGCATCGGTTTCACAGGGCATGGCGCCCAAACCCGAAATGGCGTCCACCACGATCAAGGCACCGGCCTCATGGGCGGCCTTGGCCAAGGCCTGAATATCGTTCACCACTCCTGTGGAGGTTTCATTCAAGGTGGTAAAAACCAGCTTGATGTCCGGCGAAGCCTTAAGCCGCTTGCGGACCTCTTCCGGATCAACCGGCTGTCCCCATTCGGACTCAAAAAGCTCGGCTTGAACGCCAAAAACCTGGCAAATGTCCTTCCAACGGTTGCCAAAATGGCCCGAGGAGGCCACGAGGACCTTTTCGCCGGGTGAGGTTAAATTCGCCACGGCCGATTCCATAACCCCTGTTCCGACCGAAGCAAAGGTCATCACGGGCTGCTTGGTCCGGAACAGCATTTGGAGCCCCTCATGGGCCGCCTTGAAAATGGCCTGAAATTGGGGGGTTCGGTGATGGATGATCGGCATGCTGGCTTCCGCCAGGACTTCCGCAGGGATCGGAGTCGGCCCCGGGGCCATTACGTATTTTTTTCGCATGATAAATCCTTTAAAACCCGGTAGGTGGAGGGGGAGAAATTCGGGTGGTTTACTTGATTTCAGGCTAAAAAACGAAGACTTTGTGAAATGTTTCACAAAGTTCGGGTCAGTATAATGACTTCCTGGAAGGTGTCAAGTGGGACATTCTTTTCAGGGGTAAAATCGTTGTTAAGACGGCCCTTGAAGAAAATTCAAGATCAAAGCTCCAACCTCTTCCGGTTTCTCCTGCGGTACCAAATGCCCTGCCCCGGCAACAACGGCCAAATTTGCCTTGGGATTCACTTTCCGAAATTCTTTCTCGCCATCCTCGAGGAATGTGTTCGACTTTTCCCCGCGAATAACAAGGCTGGGCTGTTCAAGACGCCGGGCAAACTTCCAGAGATCCGTTGGAATGGTCCTGTAAATTTGGGCTTCCCACTCCGGCGGATAGGAAAGGGAAACTTTCCCTTGGGGCGAGGGGGCCGTTATGCTTTTCGTATAGCTTTCAACCATCTCATCCGACCAAGTCTTTAAAAGCTGGCGGCCCCGAAAATATTCATAAGCTTCCCGATATGTTTCCCATTCGCGCTTTCGCCGCAAAGCCCCTTTTACGAGAAAATTCCGCGCCTCGAAGCCAAAAAACTTCATGAATCTGATCTTTCGCAAAAGCCCGGGCGCCAACATGGTGGGATCGATCAGAACGATCTGTTTGAAAAGATCCGGCTCTTTGACGGCCGCATAAAGAGTCAGGACACCTCCTAGGCTGTGCCCAATGCCCACCACCTGGTGTGCCCGCATTTCCTTCAGGCCTTCGACCATATCATCCGCCATCTGGGACCAATTTTTCAGCCAACTGGGCGGCGTATCACCCCAGACAGGACGGGCGAGGACGGAAACAACGTGATAGTGTTGCAGGAGAGGCTCTAATGCTTTTTGGTAGGTTGTGGGGAGAAAGCCATTGGCATGCGCCAAATGAAGGAGAGGCTTAGTGGAACCTGGATTAAAATCAAAGAGTTTCAAGAATGTGCCAGGAAATTCGATTTGATTGCGGGCGCGGGACGACTGGGTCTAAGCGGTATTTTCGCCGCGGCCCTTCTGGTAAACCAGAATGGGTTCTTCCCGCTTCAGAATGACACCTTCCGTAATGACGACTTCCTTGATGTCTTTCCGGGAAGGGATTTCATACATCAAATCCATCATGACTTCTTCCAAAATCGAGCGGAGGCCGCGGGCGCCCGATTGGCGTTTGATGGCTTCGCGGGAAACCGCCTTTAACGCCTCGGGGGTAAATTTCAGTTTTACATTTTCCATTTCAAAATAACGCTGATATTGTTTGGTCAAAGCATTTTTAGGTTCGGTCAAAACCCGAACCAGGGATTCCTCGTCCAATTCATGAAGCGCCGCCACAACAGGAAGCCGGCCAATGAATTCAGGAATGAGCCCAAATTTGATCAAATCTTCAGGCTGAACCTGTTCGAACAGTTCCCCCAGCTTCTTTTCTTGGCGGCTGAGCGCCTCTCCCTTGAACCCAATGCTGCGGCGCCCCAGGCGGTTTTCCACGATTTTTTCCAAACCCACAAAGGCTCCGCCACAGATGAAGAGGATATTGCTGGAGTCCACTTTGATGTATTCCTGGTGGGGATGTTTACGCCCGCCCTGGGGCGGAACATTGACTTCCGTTCCCTCGATGATTTTCAAAAGGGCTTGCTGGACACCCTCCCCTGACACATCCCGGGTAATGCTGGGGTTTTCGGATTTCCGGCTGATCTTGTCGATCTCATCAATATAGATAATACCCCGCTCCGCACGTTTGACATCGAATTCGGAATTTTGGAGGAGTTTCAAGATGATATTTTCGACATCCTCCCCAACGTATCCTGCTTCCGTCAGGGTCGTGGCATCGGCCACCGCAAACGGCACATCCAGAATTCGGGCCAAGGTTTGGGCCAACAAGGTTTTTCCTACCCCCGTCGGGCCGATCAACATGACATTGCTTTTCTGGAGCTCCACATCCTCTGGGCCGCTCTTTACGACAAGCCGTTTGTAGTGGTTGTGGACCGCCACCGCGAGGGTCTTTTTCGCCCTCTCCTGGCCGATCACATATTCATCCAAGATGTCCTTTATCTCAGAGGGTTTGGGAACCGATAATTTCCCCTTGGGAGCCCCCCCCGTCTTAACTTCAATTTTGTCCTCTTCTTTCAGGATGTCATTGCAAAGCGCCACGCATTCATTGCAAATATAGACGGTCGGGCCCGCGACGAGCTTTTTGACCTCGTCCTGCGTCTTGCCGCAGAAGGAGCATCGTAAAAAAGAAGATTTGTCTTTCTCGCCCGCCATAAACTCTCCGTCACTTTCAATCGTGGAATTCGGCCCTCAGCACCAGCCGCTCAAGGCCCTTATTTTACCGCTTTTATCCCGTTCATTAACTTGTTTTAAGGGATTCCGGCTTATTTCTTCTTGCTTTCAGGCCTTTTCGTCAAGATGTCGTCCACCAGACCATATTCCTTTGCTTCTTCGGCCGACATGAAGTAATCGCGTTCCACATCATCGGCAATCTTCTCAAAGGGCTTCCCCGTATGATCAGCCAGGATTTTATTCAATCTCTCCCTTACCTTCAAAATTTCCTTGGCCTGGATTTCAATGTCCGTCGCTTGGCCTTGCGCGCCACCGGAAGGCTGGTGGATCATGATCCTGGCATTCGGAAGGGCATAGCGTTTGCCTTTGGCTCCGGCCGCCAAAAGAACCGCGCCCATGCTGGCCGCCTGGCCCACGCAAATGGTGGAAACGGGGGCCTTCATAAATTGCATGGTGTCATAAATGGCCAAGCCCGAGGTGACGACGCCGCCGGGGCTGTTGACATAGAGATTGATATCCTTATCCGGGTCTTCTGATTCTAAGAACAAGAGCTGTGCGATGATCGTATTGGCCACATCATCATTAATGGGGGTTCCCAACATGACGATCCTGTCCTTTAAGAGGCGGGAATAAATGTCGTAAGACCTTTCTCCCCGGTTCGTTTGCTCCACGACAATTGGAATAAGCGCCATAATTTCCTCCAGTTTTTCCGACGGTTATGCAGACTCAATCTTGGCTTGCGCGATCAAATAATCAAGGGCCTTCTCGTACTGAATCCATTCTTTTATGGACTCGGGCTCGCCCTGCTGTTTCAAGTACCGCTTCACCACATCCACCGGCTGGTTCGAGCTTTGCGCCACCTTCGCGTAGTAAGCTTCCAGGTCCTTTTCCTCGGAATGGATGTTCTCGGCCTCGGCGATCTTCTCGACGATCAAGGCCATCTGGACGTTTTTCTCGGCCACAGGCCTGAGCTTTTCCACAAATTCCTTCTTTTGATCGTCCGTAAGTTTATTGGCATCGATGCCCTGCCGCTTCAGCCGGTCCACGCCCTGCTGCACCAGCCTTTGTTGTTCCTGGTTGACCAGCGAAACCGGAACGTCGAAGGGGTGGAGGGAGAGGAGCTTTTCCCCGATCTGTTCCACCATTTTCGACCTCTGCTCGACTTCCTTGTGGGCCTTGATCTGCCCTTCCAGTTTTTCCCGCATTTCCTTCACCGTCTCGCTCTTACCCACGTCCTTGGCGAAATCGTTGTCGACCACGGGCAGTTTCTTTTCCTTGATCTCATGGACGGTCACGGTGAATTCCGCTTCACGCCCCGCCACTTCTTTTTTCCCGTAATCCTGCGGGAAGGTGATTTTAAAGGTTTTGGTCTCTTCCTTTTTAACGCCCGTAAGATTCGTTTCAAAATCCTTAAGCAAGCCGCCGCTTCCCAAAAGCACCGGGTACCGGGAAGCTTTGCCGCCTTCAAAAGGCTTTCCGTCGATTTTGCCGTCAAAGTCCACAACCACCAAATCATCCGCCTTGGAGGGGCGGTCCTCAACCGGGATAAATTGGGCCAGCTGTTCCCTCAACCCGTCGAGGGCCTTATCCACTTCCTCTTCCGAGACGGAGGTTTTTTCCTTTTTGACCTTGATGCCCTTGTAATCCTTCAGTTGGAACTCGGGCTTGATTTCCACCGTGGCGACGAACTTCAAGGGAGCCCCCTCCTCGAATTGGAGATGGGAAATTTGGGGCTGGGCCACAGGCTCTATTTTTTCATCCACCAGGGCCGTCCGGAAAAACTCGGGCAGTTCATGCTGGAGGATTTGCTCCCGCACGGCTTCTTTATATTGCTTTTTAATGGCGCTCAGGGGCGCCTTGCCCTTCCGGAACCCCGGCAATTTGGCATCCTTGGAAATGCGGCCATAAAGGTCGTCCACTCGGCCTTGCACGGTGTCGGCCGGAACCTCCACCTGGACTTCCCTGGAACAACCCGAAACCTTGGTAACGCTGACTTTCACGACGGCTCCTTAGAGCAAATGAATTGTTATTGGCCTGCCAACCGTAGCTGGGGCATGCAATACTGTCCCCCTTCGCTAAAGCTTCGGGGAACAACCTTCACAAACTATTATAAAGTTTGATGATGCGAAGGTTGGTGCGAGGGGGGGGAGTTGAACCCCCACGGGTTACCCCGCCAGAACCTAAATCTGGTGCGTCTGCCAGTTTCGCCACCCTCGCAATTAAACGAGCGGCGAAATGAATTTCGCCGCCATAAAGGAGGGGGGCACGTACCCGGTTTCCGCTATTCCCTTCCCTATTGTCAAACCGGGTGCGCCACCCTCGCAATTAAACGAGTGGCAATTACATCGCCACCATAAAGGGGGGGTGGCACATACCCATCAAAACAGGGCATATCTTAACGAGGCCCCAATCCCGCGTCAATTCCAGGTCTATCCTGGTAGTGTCTCAGTTTGAATAATTCCCCACTTTGAAAAAGGGGGGATAGGGGGGTATTAGCTTTTAACGACAAGGCTAACTCCCCCTTAATCCCCCTCTTTCAGAGGGGGAAAAGGAAACACACCATCAAACTGATACACCACCCCTACCCCTTTCCGGAGGGAAACTGACAAACTGACCTAGTCCGAGTGAATACTATGTTGCCGCCTATACCCTTTCAATACCAAAGCCTGTATAAAAGTCGAATCCATACCCTTTATCCATGGGAAGCCCAATGAACCCCTCGGAAAACTCCAAAGTCGACCTGGCCATCATCGGCGGCGGCATCAACGGCGCCGGGCTGGCCGCCCAGGCGGCCCAGGCCGGGCTTTCGGTTGTTCTTTTTGAGAAGGGGGATTTCGCCTCGGGCACTTCCAGCAAATCCACCAAGCTGATCCACGGCGGCATCCGTTACCTGGAACAAGCGCGGTTCCCGCTGGTCTTCGAAGCCCTTCACGAAAGATACCGGCTCATTCAAATGGCCCCCCACCTGGTCCACCCCATTTCCTTTCTTTTACCTGTATACAGAGGGGACAAACGCCCCGCCTGGATGGTCAAGATCGGCTTGTGGCTCTACGACCTCCTGGCGGGCCGTAAAAACATCGCCCGGCACCAATGGTTTTCCCCCGCCCAGGCCCTGGCCGAAGCCCCGGATTTGAACGCGGAAAACCTGGTGGGCTGCGGCCTTTATTACGACGCCCAGGTCAACGACGCCCGGCTCGTCATGGAAAACATCCTGGCCGCCGAAAAAGTCGACGCCCGCTGTCTCAACTATTGCCGGGTCACCCAAATCGACCTCCAGCCTTCCCAGGCGCGGGTCTTCTTCCACGACGAGCGTTCGGGCCAGGAAGGTACCCTGTCCGCTTCCTGCCTGGTGAACGCCTCCGGGCCCTGGGCCAACCAAACGGCCAAACTTCTCTCTGAAGATTCACTTTCTTTAGTAAGACCTACCCGGGGCACCCATATCGTCGTGCCGGAAGTCCTGAGCCAACAAGCGGTGCTGGTCATGTCCCGAGAGGATAGCCGGGTCCTCTTCGTCATTCCCTGGCGGGGCGAAAGCCTGGTGGGCACCACCGACCTCGACGATCCCGGCGACCCGGACAAGGTGGAACCCACCGAGGGAGAGATCACCTATCTATTAAAGGAAGCGTCCCGGGTTTTCCCCAAGGCTTCCTGGGACCGCAGCCGTATCCTGGCGGCCTTTTCGGGCCTGAGGCCCCTGGCCTGGTCTGATGGGGGCCATGCCTCCTCCGTTTCAAGGGAGGATAAAATCCTCTCCAACGGCAATTTGTTCACCATCGTGGGTGGAAAGCTGACCACCTACCATTCTATGGCCCAAAAGACTTTGGGCCTTATCCTGAAGCGCTTGGGGAAAACCGGGGCACACCAAGAATCTGGCAACCTGCCGGGCACCCCGGCAAAACCCTGGGATTTGTTTTTGAAAGAAGAAACCCCGCAATGGGTTTCGGCGTATGGCATCACACAGGCGCAGGCGGACCACTTGGCCCGCCTCTACGGCCAAAAAGCCGGGGATGTCCTATCGAATACGCGGAAGGATCCCCGCCTTTTGGAAAAACTGTCCCCTTCCCGGCCCGAAATCCTGGCCCAGGTGGCCTATGGGGTCCAGGCCGAAAAGGCCCTCCACTTGGAGGACGTTTTGTTGCGCCGATTGGAAATCGGGTACAGCCGGGAAAGATGGGGTGAAGCGCCGGAAAAGGCTTCGCGGCTGATGGCGGAATTGTTGAATTGGGATGAGACCCGGCGGCAGAAAGAGCTGACGGACTACCGCCAAGCACTCTTCCCGGCGCCCTGACCCATCCGCCGGTAGTGCATCAGTTTGAACAATTCTCTGACATTTCGCCCTCACCCCGCCCTCTCCCGTCAAGGGAGAGGGGGAAACACTGTGAAAACCCTCGCCCCTTGCGGGAGAGGGTAGGGTGAGGGGGGCTTAACGTTGTTCGAATTAACCTGAGTCACTACCCACCCGCCCCGAGTATTGACTGGTTTATTGGAAAGCCTTAGGTTAGCTTACTCGTCGCCGCTGGAAAGCCTTATCAAATCGGAGGAAATGCCATGGAGAAAGTCATCATCATCGGTTCGGGCCCGGCGGGTTACACGGCCGCCCTTTACGCCTCGCGCGCCAACCTCAATCCCCTCCTCATCGACGGCCCCCAGCCCGGCGGCCAATTGACCACCACCACCGAGGTCGAGAACTTCCCCGGCTTCCCCGAGGGCATCCAGGGCCCCCAGTTGATGGAAAACATGAAACAACAGGCCGCCCGTTTCGGCACCCGCTACAAGACCGGCTTCGTGACCAAGGTGGATTTTTCCAAGCGCCCCTTCAAGGTTTGGGTGGATGAAAAGGAAGAGCTGCAGGCCGAAGCCGTCATCATCAGCACCGGCGCCTCCGCCAAATACGGCGGTGTTCCCCGGGAAATGGAACTGGTGGGCCACGGCGTTTCCGCCTGCGCCACCTGCGACGGCTTTTTCTTCAAGAACCAGGAAATCTCGGTGGTCGCCGTCGGCTATTCGGCCATGGAAGAAGCCAACTTCCTCACCAAATTCGGCAAAGGCGTGACGATCATCCACCGCCGGGACGAGTTCCGGGCCTCCAAGATCATGCTCGAACGGGCCAGGAACAACCCCAAGATCCATTGGATGACCAACTCCGCCATCACCGAACTGGTCGGGGAAAAGGAACTCAAGGGGATCAAGGTCAAGAACCTCAAGACCGGCGAGGAGAAGGAGCACCCTTTCACCGGGCTCTTTTTCGCCATCGGCCACACGCCCAATACCGGCATTTTCAAGGGCCAGTTGACCATGGACGAGGTGGGTTATCTCACCCTGCCCCACCCTCCCAAGACCATGACGAATATTCCGGGTGTTTTCGCGGCCGGCGACGTGGCGGACCACTATTACCGTCAGGCCATCTCCGCAGCGGGCATGGGTTGCATGGCCGCTATTGAGGCCGAGCGGTGGCTGGCCGAACAAGAAAATTAACGCAAACTGAATGATGCCTTTGCTTCGGGGTATATAGGGGCAGAGCCCCTATAAGGACGGCGTGTAGGATTTCACCTCAAGGGGGCTGTATGGCGGCGATTGAAGCGGAGCGGTGGTTGGCCGAACAAGAAAATTAACGCAAACTAGATGAACCTTATTCAATCATCAAAAGAGCGGAAATCTTATTCATCACCTCTTTAAGAACCGCCGGAGGAACCTTTCCCTTGTAGGTAGCCTTACGCTCCCGCCAATCCAGATTCTTCAAATGGTCGGAAAGAACTACGCTCGGGGACGAACCAGAAGCAATAACCACCTCGAACGGATACCCCTTTTCATGGGTCGTCATAGGGCACATAACCGCTAGCCCTGTTTTTCGGTTGTATTCTTTGGGTGATATGACCAGGGCGGGCCGGTGCCCCGCTTGTTCCCTCCCGGCTTGAGGCGTGAAATTCAGCCAAATGATGTCCCCGCGATCCGGGATGTATTCCATGAATTACCAAACCTCTTTCCCAACGGACTTTCCCGTCTTGGTTTCACCATGCAGGTTTTCGGGAGTTACTTTGGAGAGCAATTCCTTGAGGGATGGTTTAGCCCCCGTCGGCTTTATCAAAAGACCGCCGCTATTTTCAACAATCTCAACAGGAGCCCCCTCCTTAACCTTAATGTGCTCTGCCATCGTCTTAGGGATTCTCAAGGCCAGGCTATGACCCCATTTTTGAACCACTGTTTTCATTTAAACCACCTCCAAATAACTGGCCGTCTATCGCACCTGTATCTACAATGAATATACACTAAATAAATAACTATTTACGTAAAAATTAATTTCATCCCGCACCCACTTCAGACCCTACATTTCTCTTTCGCCATCGGCCACACGCCCAATACCGGCATTTTCAAGGGCCAGTTGACCATGGATGAGGTGGGTTATCTCACGCTGCCCCACCCCCCCAAGACCATGACGAATATTCCGGGTGTTTTCGCGGCCGGCGACGTGGCGGACCACTATTACCGCCAGGCCATTTCTGCCGCCGGCATGGGATGTATGGCGGCGATTGAAGCGGAGCGGTGGTTAGCGGAACAAGGAGAGTAATTAAGCGCGGGGCTATGCTTATGTTTGGAATGAGTTTCTGGTGTCTAGAGCCTCATGAGGAAACAGTGTGATGTGTAGGCTGACGCTTTTGTTTTATTTTACTTTTTTCCCCCAGAACCATTTCCCTGATTGCCAGTATTTCCGCTCGATGTTGTTGGAGCAGAAGGTTTTACAGTCATAGGAGTCGCTTGTATCCCTTTTATAATTGGTACTGAGCCAACTTTGTTCATAGGCGTTGGCCTTGCCCCTTCTTGCATATTCCCTTGGCTCTGATTTTGTTCCGTCATGTTTTTATCTCCTTTGTATGAACTCAAATTCCACCACGAAAAAATAACCGTTAGTATTAAACCAATTAAAAAAGCCATCCATGAATTGGCATTCCAACGATTGAGACTTTTTTGTTTTGGACCAACTTTGTTGTAAAACTCATCTCTGTTATTTACAAAATACTCATAAGCATATTCAAACCTTTCCTCATGAGATTTTGGAGCAACACGCAATGATTGCAAAACCGAAATTATTGCCCAAAGATACGCCAGCCACGACAAACCTAAAACCCAAATAATTTTCAAATACGGCAATGGAACGATATCTTTTATAAAGGTCAAAGACAAAACCAATGCACCGCTCGACAAACTCAAAAGAGCTTTATCAAAATTTTCAAAGCTTGATCGAAACGAAGGCAGATTTTCTTTTACATAATCTTCATAGGCTTTTTGTCTTGCTTTCATTGCTTCTGAATCTATTTCATATGGGTCAGGGAGAAAACCAGCCCTATCTTCTTTCATATCTCGGTTGTACTTGTCTGGATCAAAAAAACTTCGCATATTCGTATGAACGGCCATATTTTAAATTTCCCTCTTCGTTTAATTCATCAATGTTCGTAAAAGTAGCGTGAGATCAAAAGACTCGGGCCAGAGTTCCCTACTTACTCAGCACCCACAAGAACCCCTTCTTGTTCGGAGGAACTTGACTTATTTTCCGACTGATAAATCATTGTTCTGATTTCTTCAGCAGTGGCCCTTTTATTACTTGCACCTCTTCTTACCATAAACATCAATTTTTCTTTACTTTGGTATGGACGCTCTTTCCCGGGCGAAACATTCACTAAGACAATCCAATGTTCGTCAAACTTATGCAAGGTCACTGAAAACTCGATTGTTTTCTCGGTTGAGCCACTTATTATTTGCCGAATAAATCCGCAATATTCTTCCAGCTCTTTTAAGCTCGTTTCTTTTTTTGTAATAACTTCTTTTTCTATTCCATGAATAACACAATTATCATTTACGCCAATAAGTACTCTTCCACCGCTTGAATTCAAAAACGCAACTGTAGTTTCGATCAATTCTTCAATCTTCTTGAAATCCCCTCTTTTAATAAAGGCTTTGTACTCAATCTGCAATCCTTCGCCAGATTCCAACGCATCTTTTATTATTTTTTCTTCCGCCAATTCACTATCTTTTTTGCCAAGAAACGGAAGTACATTTTTTTGACCGACAGACCATCCAGATATTTCCTGTTGATAATCAAAAACATTTTCATCGTCATCTATTAAATAAAAATTGAACCCCGTGGATTTTTCGGGAGCCTTTATTCTTATTTTTGAAAAACCTACAGGTACAGCAAATTGCTGAAAAACTTCCCCCACTTCCCAGATTCCTTTAATTTTCAAACCCTTTAAATCTTCCTTTTCTTTCCTTACCTCAACTTCAATACCATCTTCTAAATATTCGAGTTTGTTAATCCAAGCTCTAAATTCGGGCAAAAAAATCATTACTGACCCAAATAAATGAGAATTCGCATCCATGTTTTGAACGCCAGTCCAATTTCGAATAGCGCTATGTGCGCTTGGAAACACAGGAAGGGTTGAAGAAATAATTGGTTCGTGAGAAAAAAAATTAGGTCTGCTTCGACAATCAGCTTGAAAATAATGCATCGGATTTTTCGAATGTACCCCTTGCTTAAATTCAAAGTGACCAATTTGGTTACAGTCTTTTAAATGAATTTCGTTTCCATCAAATTCAAGAACTCCAAGTTTAAGCCTTTCTAATTGACTTAAAAATTGGCCGAAGTCCAACCAATATTCTAAAAATTGAAATTTCTCATACAAAAGTTTTGTTGCAGGTTCCGGCGTATTAGATTTACTAAAGGCCTGAAAAACACAATGGCCATTGACCCATTGTTCATCATTTATGGTTTTAATTAAAACAATACGGGTTCTAATTTTTGAGTAGTAATGTTCGTTTTCTTTCAATATGCGTTTTATTAGAGTTAAGGACTGCTGTTCGTTTGGAAAATACTGAGAAAAGGGTTCGGTGGTTTTCATTTTTTCTTAATAGACATGATAATGAAATCCTTCAAAGATTGCTGTGAGGGTTCAAAACTTAACAAACTAACTACTCGACCACTCTCAAAAGCAGCTTCTTTTAATGGCCCGTTATCCGGAATCTCTGCAGTCAACACAATGTTTCCAGCAAGTGCCCTAACTGCAAGAGACGCATCAGCTTCATTTTTATAAAGACCTGTTTTCCGCTCTTTTCCTGGAACCATCTTGAATCTCTCCATCAATCTTAACTCTTCACTGGTAGCAAACCGTCCTTCACCTAAGCCACCAATTCGGTATCTGAATCCCGGCGGATCGCTTGAAGATCCAAGTCCAAAATATGAGTCCTCCCCAATACTTCGTTCCAACATTTGTCTGCGGATGTACTCTTTAAGACCATTCTTGGAGTCCGGAATGGTCGGCATTTCAAACGAGCCAACTTCTTTTGTAACAAATAAATCGAATTCTTCTTCCGGTAATTCCTTGGACAAATTTATCACGTGTTTAAACAAAATATCCCAAGCGCAATTATCAATGAAAATTGAAAGCTTCATCGTCACGAGCTCCATCTAACGGTTTATTGGCCGAAGAACAAAGTAGTCAGGCTGGAGTTCCCACTTTAAGCTCCGACCCATTAGAACAACCCCAATTCTAATCTTTTTCGCGCTCTCCACCCAACCCTTCAAAACGGCATTTGCCAATGCTTTGTTCCAGCATTGGCACAACTAAACCGCGGTTCTAATTGGTGTTTAGAACCCAAGTGCCTTCTTGACCGCTTGGCCGGCCGCATCGCCGGCGGCATTCGTTGCCGCTGCACCGGCGGCCGTGGCTGCGCTCCCGGCCGTATTTTCAATGAACTTCCCCACCGGGTCTTCCTGTTTCTTGGATTGTCCTGGATCCACTTCCGTCACCTTCTCGATCTTATTCCCGAAACCCTCGGCGTGGCGGAAGGAGAGCCGCAAAGCCACCGGCTTGGTGGAAAGGGTCCGGGGATTGCGGCCCGCGCGGCATTGGGTGATCACCGTTCCCTGCGCCAAAACTTCCGCCGAATCCCCTTCACCCTTCACCACCTTGGGCCCTTGGGTGGCCGAGTAATATTGCATCAACAACTTTGACTGCATTTCCTGGTGGAGCGAATCTGGAAAATACTGGTCGATCATGGCCTGGATGCCATTGCCCGCCATTTGGGCCTTTAAAAAGTCCAGGTTTTCATCCCAATTCGAATACCCAATCCCATAAAAGCGGCCGGCAAAATCCCCTGCCGCCGGGAGGACCTCCTGGGCCCAGGCGGGGATGGTCTTAGTGGTAGATCCAACCGAAGCGGGTTGAAGTGATGGGAATGGGGAATGCGGTGTTAAAACCTTCGGTTGGGAGGCCGCCACCCGCAGGGGCTTTTGAGGCGGTCGGCTGACGGGCGGGGAGGGTGCCTGTACCGAGCCCTCTTGGATGCCGGCCTGATTTGCGGGATTAACCGGGGCCGTTGCCGGGGGTGGGGCCGGATGGGGTGAACTACCCAGGTTCGGGTCGCTGACGGAACGGGTTTCGCTGGATACCCCCCATTGGGAATAAAGAATGAGCCGATAAACCCCCTTCAGCAGGCTCCCGGTGAAGTGGAGGAGGGCGCTTCCCACGAATAGGAAAATCAACAGGGTGAGGATGGTTCCCATGATCTGGTTCTTAACCCCCATCCTCATCAACCCGCCCTTGGTGCCGTGGAAAAGCTTGGCGACATGGGGAAAGAGCCCGCCCAGGACCAAATGGGCCCCCGGGATACCCTTGCCCAGGGTATGGGTGGCCATGAGGGTACCGATCTGGGAGGCTGTATCGGGGGTGGCATCCGCTTGGGTCCCTGCCCCTACGGGGGCCTTTGCCGGGTGGGGTTTTCTTTGGGGTTCTGGGGATGCGGCCCCTTCGGGGGTGGCCCCCTTTTTCATGTCCGAGACCATGTGCTGCACCTGGCCCATGGTCATACCCTCCTCCAGCACCCGGGGGAGTATCTCTTCGACCGCTTGGGGGTCCTCCAGGGTAGCCAGGATTTGGATAGGCCGTTCCTTAACCCGGTCCGGGTCGCCGGATTTTATAACAGTGTTATAAATTTTCTCCCGGGAGGCGGGGGTCAGGGCCCCTGCCACCTTCAAGGCATAGCTTACTTTGGCCTGGGTAACCCCCAATTGGGCCGCCAGGACGGCCTGGGTCAGCTTTCGGCCCTCCTGATTGCCCTCCTGGTATAGCTTCTCGGCCCGGATATCCCAATCCAGCCAGAAAACCGGCTCCCCCTCGTTGGAGCCCATGGCCAGGACCTTGGCTTGGTCCAAGGGGATATCCATCACCTCGACTTCCACCTGGGTAGTGCCCAGGCGTTTGAAGGCCTCCCACCGCCTTTGCCCGGAAATGATGGCCCAGGGGGCCTGGCCGTTGCCTTTCCAAACCAGGAGGCGGGGCACCTTGCCCCCGGCCTGGATATAGGCCATGAGGGTTTTCAGGGGCCCTTCAAACAGGAGCTTGCGGGGGTTCCAGTCCGGCACCGCCAGGTCCCCGACAGGCAGGAAGAGAATTTGGGGCGGGGTGAGGGTGGGGGCCATACCGACCTTCTTTCAAATAAAATTTAAGGGGGTCTGTATAGCACCGATTTCAAATACCCAAATTCGCGGGCGAGTAACTGGCCCTACCATTACCGGCCTTAATGAAAATTGGCGCATATCAACCTCCGGTTTGCACAAATGGGGTACCGAAGGATTTTAGGGGCCGGAAATTTTGGGGGTCAACCGGAAAGGGGGGCGGCGGGAAAGAATTAACAACGAAAGCCTAATTTTTGGCCGAATAGCGGGTGGTGTGTCAGTTTGGTTTTTAGCCGTCATTGCGAGGAGGTCCATTTTTGACCGAGGAAGCAATCTAAAGCAGTCCAAAAACTGCAGTTTTTCGAGATTTAGATTGTCCTTGCCTACGGTCATTGAAGGGCGGCACACACTGCAGGGCCCTACTTCAATATTTTACCCAAGCGCTGAAGGTCTATCGGACGCGAGCGAACAAGAAGTAGAATTCCTTCTTCGGTAAAACTCTCCCTCAAGATTTTCATTTTCAAACGCATTTCTTTGATGGCGCCTTGGGCTTTATAGGGAACGAGAATCTCCTTTTCGATCATGTCTTTCTCGAAAAAATGAATAATGCGTTCACTAACGCCCTGCATGTCCCCGGGACTACGGGTCGAGGTTAAAACCGCGTTCGGATACTCCGCCCCGAGAACCTGCTTCTGCCATTCGCTCAAGCAGTCGGCCTTATTGAGGATAAGAAGATAGGGCGTTGTGTCGGCGCCAATATCACCCAAGACTTCCCGAACCACCGCGAGCTGCGAACGAAAGTTGCGGTCGGCGGCATCCACCACGTAAAGCAACAGGGAGGCCCCGCAGGCCTCATCCAGCGTGGAGCGAAAGGACGCCACCAGATCGTGTGGAAGCTTGTGGATAAAACCAACCGTATCGGTGATC
>JAJPJW010000149.1 GCA_021324075.1 Pseudomonadota bacterium
CACGTCGTAGACCACGTTTTTTAAAACCGTGGCGTCCTTGAGGGAGCGGAAAGCCAGACGGATTCCGAATTGTTTCGCCGTTTGCCGGGCCGTGGCCAGGTCGCGGTCGTAGACTCCCACCACCGGAAAACCCGCCTTGCGGTAGGCGGGCAGGTGGCAAGCGCGCACGATACCCCCCGCGCCGATAAAGATAATGGGCCGGGGTTTCTTAGGGTTCGGCCAGGTTTGGTTGATGTTATTTACGTTCATCGCAAATTCCCTTTAAAACTTTTTTCACCCCCTCACCCTAACCCTCTCCCTACCAGGGAGAGGGGAATCTAGGCACCCTCGTCCCTGGGGGAGAGGGCGGGGTGAGGGGGATTCAAACCTTTATTCCTTCCAAGCCTTGCCCTGGGGAAACTCGTACTCGTCCAGGGAGGCCGCCTTCATTTCGATGGAATAGCCCGGCGCGGTGGGCGCGGCGTAAAAGCGCCCGTTGATGATCTTGACCGGCTCCACGAAATGCTCGTGCAGGTGGTCCACATATTCGCAGACCCGGTCGGTCAGGTCCGGGTCCACCGCGATATAGCCGAAGATGGCCAGGTGCTGCACGTATTCGCAAAGCCCCACCCCGCCCGCGTGGGGGCAGACCCGGACACCGAACTTGGCGGCCATGAGCATGATGGAAAGCACCTCGTTGACGCCCCCGACCCGGCAGGAATCCAGTTGCAGGATGGAAAGCCCCCCGGCCTGCAGGAACTGCTTGAAGACCACCCGGTTCTGGCAGGCCTCGCCGGTGGCCACCGCGATGGGCGCCACCGCCTTGGCGATGGCCGCGTGGCCCAGGGCGTCGTCGGGCGAGGTCGGTTCCTCCATCCACCAGGGGTTGAATTTGGCCAGGGCCTTGGTTTGGCGGATGGCCTCCGCCACGTCCCAGCATTGGTTGGCGTCCATCATCAGCCAGCAGTCATCGCCGATCTCGCCGCGTATGAGGGCGGCCCGTTTCAGGTTGGCTTCCAGGTCCTGCCCCACCTTCATCTTGAAATGCCGCCAGCCTTGCGCCTTGGCTTCCCGGCAGAGCCGCTTCACTTTTTCGTCCGTATAGCCCAACCAGCCGGTGGAGGTGGTATAGGCCGGATAACCGTTCTTTCTCATCTCTTCTTCCCGCTTGGCCTTGCCCGGGGCGTGTTTTTTGAGGATGGCCAAGGCCTCCTCGGGGGTGAGGGCGTCGGTGATCCAGGTGAAATCGATGGCGGCCACAATCTGCTCGGGGGTCAGGTCCGCCAGGAGCTTCCAGAGGGGCTTCTTTTCCCGCCGGGCCCAGAGGTCCCAGACGGCGTTGACGACCGCCCCCAGGGCCATGTGGACGATGCCCTTCTCCGGCCCGACCCAGCGCAGCATGGGGTCCTGGGCAAGTTTGTGGTAAAAACCCCGCAGGTCGGAAAGGATGCCTTCCAAGGTCTGCCCCTTCACCCGTTCCAGGTAGGCCTTGGCCGCCAGCACACAGGCCTCGTTGCCGTCGCCGTTGGTAAAGGTCAGGCCGTAACCCTTCAGCCCCCCGTCGGTTTCCAGGGTGACATAGGTGGCCGAATAGTTGCCCAGGTTGAGGGCGTCGGACCCGTCCTTTTCCTTGGCGGTGGGGAAGCGGATGTCCCTCACGCTGGTACCCGTGATTTTCATTTGAACAACCTTTCGCCACAGAGTTGCACAGAGTCAACCGAGTAAGGCCAAATCATTTTTGCCACAGATGCACACAGATACATGGGATGACACATCAAATCCCAAAAATAATCGATTTTTTCTTTCGACTCATCCAATGAATCCCCTGCATCTGCGGCTAAATGGCCTTGTCGTTCATCGTTCCTGTATCGCCTTCTGCTTGGAGCTTCCCAGCTTGTCGATGCCCAGCTCGATGACATCCCCCGCCTTGAGATAGACCGGCGGTTTCATGACAAATCCCACTCCCCCGGGCGTTCCCGTACTGATCACGTCCCCCGGCAGGAGGGTCATGAACTGGCTGATATAACTCACCAGGAAGGGA
This sequence comes from Pseudomonadota bacterium, assembly GCA_021324075.1. Taxonomy (GTDB): domain Bacteria; phylum Oederibacteriota; class Muellerivitia; order Muellerivitales; family Muellerivitaceae; genus JAJPJW01. Next base: position 2,021 of record JAJPJW010000149.1, read on the forward strand.
ACCTTGAAGATCATGTTGTTGGTGTTGCTCTTTTGCATGAATTTGCCGTTGACCGTCAGCCACATGGGCAGGTCCTGGTAGTCGGGCAGTTCGTCCGTTGTAGCCAGGAAGGGCCCCAGGGGGGCGAAACTGTCGCAGCTTTTGCCCTTCACCCATTGGCCGCCCCGCTCCATCTGGAATTCCCGCTCCGAATAGTCGTTGTGCAGGCAGAACCCAGCCACAGTATCCATGGCCTTGGCCTCTTCAACATATTTGGCCTTCTTCCCCATCACTACCGCCAGTTCGACCTCCCAGTCGGTCTTTTGGGATCCCCGGGGGATGAGCAGGTCGTCGTTGGGCCCGCAAAGGGCGGTCGTGGATTTGAAGAAGAGGATGGGCTCCTTCGGGATCTTGGCGCCGGTCTCCTGGGCGTGGTCGATGTAGTTCAATCCGATACAGACGATCTTCGAGGGCCGGGCAACGCAGGGGCCCAACCGCTCCAAGTCCGCAACCTTGGGGGCCTTCGCCCCTTCCTTTCCGACCCAGGCTGCCAGCCTTTTCAAACCGTCCCCGGCGAAGAAGGCCTCATCGTAATCGTCTCCGAAAGCCGAAGCGTCGATCCTGCCGCCGTTGGGGAGGATCACCCCCGGTTTTTCTTGTCCCGCTTGACCGAACCGGAATAGTTTCATTTCAAGACTCCGTAAAAGATTGAACCACAGAGTTCACAAAGTACACGGAGTAAGACATTGGCTTTGTCAAAAAACTCTGTGTCCTCTGTGTACCCCGTGGTTAGCTTCTTCACTTACGCCATCAAAACCCCGCCGTCCAAGGGCAGGGCCTGGCCGGTGATGAAGGAGGATTCTTCCGAGGCCAGGTAGAGGGCCATGAAGGCCACCTCCTCCGGCTGGCCCATGCGGCCCAGGGGCTGGTACTCGGAGAGCTTCTTAAACATCTCCGCTTCCTTGCCCGGGTAGCTCTTTTTCAGGAAGCCGTCCACGAAAGGCGTGTGCACCCGCGCCGGGCAGATGCAGTTGCAGCGGATGTTCTTCTTCACGTAATCCACCGCCACCGAGCGGGTCATGGAAAGCACCGCGCCCTTGGTCATGGAATAGGCGAAGCGGTCTTCCAGGCCGATCAGGGAGGCGATGGAGGCCATGTTGATGATGTTCCCGCCGCCCTGGGCCTGGAAAAGGGGGATGGCGGCCTGGGTGCAGAGGTAGACGCCCTTCACGTTGACGCGGTAAAGCCGGTCCAAGTCCTCCGGGGTCGTGTTCAGCACGTTGCCCACATGGGCGATCCCCGCGTTGTTGACCAGGATGTCCAGGCGCCCGAACTTGGCGACGGCCGCCGCGAAGGCCTCCTTCACCTGGCCCGGGTCCGAGACGTCGCAGGCGAACCCCTCCACCGAGGGCTCAACCCGAGGTGGTGATTTGGGTGTGCCGGGCCCCATAGAAGGCCCGGCCCCTGAGACGGTCCCACCCTCATTGCGAATGTGCCCCAGGATGCCCTGGAGGGCCTCCGCGTTCAGGTCCAGCGCGGCCACCTTGGCGCCCTGTTTGGCGAAAAGGGCGGCGATGGCGTAGCCGATCCCCGACCCGGCGCCCGTCACAATAACGGTTTTGTTGTCTAACCGAAGCATGGTTCCCTCCTGGGATCAGCCTGAAATAAGGATCATATTGGCGTATTGCACCGTGTCCCCGGTGCGGATGAGCCCGATGGCCCCCGGCACCCTCTTTTTGAACTTCACGTGGGGCTCATATTTCAACGGGATGCCCGAAAGCCCCTTGGCGAAGGCCGCGCGGGTGGCCGGGTTGTTGTGCTTCTTGAATTCGGCGGCCATGAAGGCCTGGTCGATGGACAGGTTGGGCCGGATGGCCTTCAAGACCTGCAGGACGGTGGGAAGGTCATCCACAAGGGAAAGGTCCACCGTCTCCAGCTTCGGCCAGGAGGGAAAACCCCGGTCGGCGATGACCAGGGCGTTGGTGTGCCGGAACTTGGCCAGAAGGGAATTCAATTGCGGATTGAGGATGCCTTTTTTCAACATGACGAAGCCTCCAAGTTATTTCCGGCTGTCCGTATTAACCATCCAGGGGATCCCGAAGCGGTCCACCAGCATCCCGAAACCGGGCGACCAAAAGGTCTTGGCGAAGGGCATCTGGATCTTCCCGCCCTTGGACAGGGCCCGGAAGACCTTCTTGGACTTGGCCGGATCCTTCGCGCCGACCACCACCTGGAACCCCTGGGGTTTTTCATAATATCCCGGGGCCGCATCGTCGGCCGACAGCATCTGGCCGTCGAATGCGAAGCTGGCGTGGAGGACCTTCTTCGCCCAGTTGGCGGGCACGCTCTTGGCGGCGGGCGAATCCCCCCACTTCATCATGAAGGTGATCTTCCCTCCGAGGCATTTGCGGTAGAACTTAAAAGCCTCTTCACAGCTTCCGTTGAAATGCAGATGAGTATTCGTTTTCAGCATAACGCCCTCCTTTTTAAGAAACCCTCTGCCGGAACCGGTCCAGCCCCACCGCCGCGATGATGATGGCCCCGATCACGATGTTTTGCACGTAATTGGGGATGCCCACCAGGTTGCAGCCGTTGCGCAAAACCGCCATCAGCACCGCCCCCACCAGCGAGCCGGTCACGCTGCCCTCCCCGCCGTTCAAGGAGCCGCCGCCGATCACCACCGCCGCGATGATGTCCAGTTCCATCCCCGAGGCCGCCGTGGGGTCGCCCAGGGTGAGGTTGGAGAACTGCATGACGCTGGCCACCCCGGTAAAGGCGCCGCCCAGGGCGTAAAGCAGGATGCGGTTGCGCCCGACCGGGATGCCGCAAAGCCGTGCCGTGGATTCGTTGGAACCAATGGCGTAGGCGTGGCGCCCGAAGACGGTGTATTTCAGGGCCAGGGAAAGCAACACCGCCAGGAGCAGCATCACCCAAAGGCCCGGCGCCACCGAAGTCCAGGCGCCGCTTTGGGGCTCCACCACCATCAGGCCGTTAAGCCAGCTGTCCGACGGGTTCACGGTGGTCTGCTGGGCCAGGCCCTTGGCCAGCCCGCGCACGATCTGCATGGTGCCCAGGGTCACGATGAAGGGGACGATCCTTAAAGCCACGGTCAACAGGCCGTTGACGGCGCCCACCAGGGCGCAAACCAGGACCGCCGCCAGGACGGCCGCCCAGACCAACCCGGCCGCAAGCGGCCCGTCCCCTCCGGTTTTGAGCACCAGGGCCGACACCACCGTGCCCAGGGCCACCATCGAGCCCACCGAAAGGTCGATGCCCCCGGAGATCATGACCACCGTCATCCCCAGCGCACCGATGCCGAAGATGACCGCCTGGGTCAGGAAGGTCTTGGTGTTATAGAGGCTGTGGAAGGCTGCGGGTGCGGCCACCAGGAACACCAGATAAACGAAGGCCAGCCCCAGGAAGGGTCCCGTTGAGGAGAGCAGTTTTTTAAAAGTACCGTTCATGCCGTTCCCAACCCATAAGATTTTTTCACTCCCCCTCACCCCGCCCTCTCCCTCATGGAGAGGAGGAGAAGCGACTGGAACCCCACCGGTTTCCCTCTCCCTGATAGGGAGAGGGTTCGGGTGAGGGGGTTTAAATATGATTTACAACTTTAATGCCCCGACGTGGCCGTCTTCATGATTTCTTGCTCGTTCCACTGGCCGATGGGTTTGACCGGGCTCAACCACCCCCGGTGGAAGACCGCCAGGCTGTCGCAAACACCCAAAAGCTCCGGCAGGTAGGAGGAGACGAAGAGCACACCCTTGCCCCGGGCCGCCAGCCCCTGGATGAGCCGGTAGATTTCCACCTTGCTGCCCACGTCCACGCCCCGGGTGGGTTCGTCCAAAAGAAGGACGTCCCCTTCCCTTTCCATCAGCCGGGCCAGGGCCACCTTCTGCTGGTTGCCGCCCGAGAGGTTCACCGTCTCCTGCCAAGGCCCCTGGCAACGGATGCCCAGTTCCTTGATCCAATGGCCCACCCGCTCCTCTTCGCCTTGGAGGTCCAGGGGACCCCAGCCGCCCAGCCGGGCAAAACGCTTGAGGGAAGAGAGGGTCAGGTTGGCCCCGATGGCCATTCCCACGGCCAGTCCTTCTTCCTTGCGGTTCTCGCTTAAAAGGTCCAAACCCAGGTCCAGGGCCCGGGCGGGGGTTATCCCGGAGAGTTGCCGGGATTGGCCCTTCACGGCCATCCTTCCGGCCTGGGTCGGCCGAAGCCCGAAAAGGGAGCGCAGGGTTTCGGATCGGCCCGAACCCACCAGCCCGGCTAGCCCTAAGATCTGCCCCCGGTGGATCTCCAGGGAAACGCCCTTGGGTATGGGCCGGCCTTCGGCGCCCTCGACCTTCAGGAGAACCTCGCCCCTTTCGCGGGATGACTTGGGGAACATCTCGTGCAGGGGCCTTCCCACCATCATTTGGATGAGTTGGGGGATGGTCGTCTCCCGCATCCGTCCCTCGCCGGCCGTTTCCCCGTCCCGGAGCACCGTGTAGCTGTCGGCGATCTGGGCCACTTCCTCCAGGAAATGGCTGATGTAAATGAAGGAAATGCCCTTCGCCTTGAGGCGCCGGATGGCCGCAAAAAGGGCCTGAGTATCGGCGGAGGTCAAGGAACTCGTGGGCTCGTCCATGATGATCACCGAGGCCCCGCTGACCAGGGCCCGGGCGATCTCGACGACCTGCTGGTGCCCGGTCCCCAGGTGGGAAATCTTCGTGGCCAGGGGCAGGGCCGGGTGGCCCAGCAGTTCAAGGGCTTCGCGGATTTTTTCCCTTTGATGCCGGACCATGCCCCAGGAGGATTCTTCCGCGCCCAGGGTGATATTTTCTTCCACCGACAGGTGGGGGGCCAGGGTGAGTTCCTGGTAGATCATGGCGATGCCCCGGGAACGGGCGTCCGAGGGGGACTGGAGGCGGCAGACTTGCCCATGGACCCGGACCTCGCCTTCGTCCATCCGGTAGGCGCCACTCAGGATCTTCATGAGGGTGCTTTTTCCCGCGCCGTTCTCGCCGATGAGCGCCCGCACTTCACCCCGGCCCAGCGAAAACCCCACCCGGTGAAGGGCTCGGGTCGCGCCGAAGCTTTTGCTGATGCCGGTTAACGCCAGGACGGTTTCGTTGGTCATCGTGGTCTTTTGAGGGGTTTGGTGTTGCTCTCTGCCGACAACGGCCTTCTTATTTCAGCCACTTGTCCACGTCGGGATAGATGACTTCCTTGACCTTGGGGTCGTTCATGTTTTCCTTGGTAACCATCAGCAGCCGGGTGGCGATGCGCGGGTCCACCTTCTTGCCGTTCAGGTGGTCCACCGCGGCCTTCACGCCCTCATAGCCCATGTTGAAGGGGTCCTGGGACACCAGCCCGTTGATGGCGCCGGTCTTCAACCCCTCCAGCAGGTCCTTGTCGGTGTCGAAGCCCACGAACTTGACCTGGCCCGCCTTGCCGGAAACCTGCAGCGCCCGGAGCATGCCGAAGACGGTTGATTCGTTGGGGCAGAAGATGCCGTCCACGTCGGGAAACTTGTTGAGGATGTTCTGGGAGGCCTGCAGGGCCTCTTCCTTGGTGGCCCCGGCGTACTGGTTGGAGGAGACGATCTGGATGTCGGGGAATTTCTTGGCCATTTCGTCCAGGAAGCCTTCCTCGCGGTCGGCGGTGCTGGCCGAGCCTTCCAGGTAACGCAGCATGAGGGCCTTGCCCTTGCCGCCCATCACCTTGCCCAATTGGTCCGCCCCCTTGCGCCCGCCTTCCTTGTTGATGGTGGCCACGAAACTCACCTGGACGTCGGACTGGAGGGCCGAATCGATGATGACCACGGGGATGCCGCGCTTGGTGGCTTCCTCCACCGGCACCACCAGGGCCTTGTCATCCAAGGGGGCCAGGACGATGGCGTCCATCTTGCGGCTGATGAAGTTTTGCACCACCTCGATCTGCTGTTTGCGGTCGTCCTCGGTTTCCGGCCCGACCCAGAAGATATCCACCCCCAGGTCCTTGGCCGCCTTGGCCGCCCCCGCGTGCAGGGTCTTCCAATAAATATGGGTCGTTCCCTTGGGGATCACCGCGATCTGGTACCGCTTGCCGTCGTCCGCAGCCGCCCGGCCGGACCATCCGGCCAGGAGAAACATCAGCGTCAATGAAACCGGTTTCAAAAACGAGCGCATAAGACCTCCCGGGCATCAAAGAATCGAAAAGCTGGACTCCCAAAGCTTAACCAGGGGGGTGGAAGGTGACAAGCTAAAATCCCCCCCGCCCGCTAGTCGTTTACAAGGGCCTTTTCGATCTTGTCCAGGTGCTCCCCCCGGTGCAGGGCACGGAGGAGGAACCTTTCCGAACCCGCTTTCAAGAACTCGTCCACCTGCGCCTGGGTCATGCCCGCCACCAGGCCGTCGGCCTTTTCCGCGGCCTCGGCCGCCAGTTTCTGGATATTTTTCGGCGGGATGGCCGCGGAAAGGACGGCCAGGGGCGCGTTGACGACGTCCGCGTCCAAGGGCAGGACGGGACCTTGGCCGCCCTCTTGGATCCACTTTTCCAACAGCCGCGCCGCCCGCAGGTCCCAAAAAGCGATGTGGGCCAGGGCTACGCCGATGGTCCAACCGTTGGGAAGGACCCGGGCATAATCCGATTCCCGGAGCGCGTTCAGGAGGCTGACGAGCCTTTCGCGCTCCCGGGCGTTTTCTTCGATGATGGATTTCAATTCGGCCATTTTTCTTCTCCCTTAGTGCATTTTGAGCGGCGTCCCGTTAAAGTTTCCCCATCATAAACAGAGGAAAGGAAAAAAGCATGGAAGCCCCCCAATATCCCGTAGGCCCCAACCCCAAGCCGGAGGACCAGCCGCCCCGCGAAACCCTGGTCGGCATCATCGAAGCGGCGCCCAAGGCCCTGCGCGACGCCGTGGCGGGCCTCAACGACACCCAGCTCAATACCAAATATAAGAACTGGACCATCCGCCAGATCGCCCACCACCTGGCGGACAGCCACGTGAACAGCTACATCCGCTTCAAATGGGCGCTGACGGAGGACAATCCCGTCATCAAGGCCTATGACGAGAACAAATGGTCCGACTTGGAGGAATCCAAGACCGGCTCCCTGGAAGCCACCCTGGCGATGCTGGGGGGGTTGCACCGCCAATGGGTGCAGTTATTGCGGTCCATGACGGAGGAACAGTACAACAGAGCTTTCGTGCATCCGGTCGGCAACCGCACCATCACGCTCAAAAGCGCACTGGGCACCTATGCCTGGCACTGCCGCCACCACACGGGGCAGATCCTATGGATGCGGGAGAACAAGAGGGTTTAAGCCAGTTCACCCTTGAGGACCGTCCGGGCCTGGCCGCCCAGGTACACCCGGTTCCCTTCGCAACGGAGATGGAGTATTCCGCCACGAGCTGAGGCTTGGTAAGCCGTGAAATGATCCTTCCCAAGCCGTTTGTGCCAGAAGGGCGTCAAGGCGCAATGGGCCGAACCCGTCACCGGGTCCTCGGGAATCCCCGCCAAGGGCGCAAAAAAGCGTGAAACGAAATCATAGGCCGGGTCATCCGATGCGGCGGTGACGATGATCCCGTGAAGCCGCTCATCCAGGTAGGATTCCATTTTCTTAAAATCCGGATTCAGCCCCCGGACAGCGGCGGCGGCGGAAAGCTCGGCCAGGTACTGGGTTCCATTGTGCCCCAGGCTGGTGACCGGCACTCCCAATGATTCCTCCAGCCCCTTGGGCTTCCCGCAGGGCGCCGCGGGTTTGGCCGGAAAATCCAGCTCGATTCGCCCGTTTCTTTGCACAGCCTTCAGCAACCCGCTCTTCGTGTAAAACCGCGCTTCCCTTCCCCCTTCCAAAAATCCTCCGCTCCATAAGGCATGGGCGCTGGCCAGGGTGGCGTGGCCGCAGAGGGCGATCTCAACGATAGGCGTGAACCAGCGCAGGCGGTAACCGTCCCCCTCGGGATGGAGGAATGCCGTCTCAGCCTGGTTGATCTCGCAAGCCAGGGCCTGCATCCAGGCCTCGTCCTTGGGGCCCGGCAGCACGCAAACTCCCGCCGGATTGCCCGAAAAGGGCTTCTCGGTGACGAAGGCGTCGACTTGGAAGTAAGGGTTGGCCATGACGCAAAGAGTATGATCGAAAGGGCCATCCGATGGAAAGCCCGGGGTTTGGCTAGAATTTAAAGGTCAAAAGGTCCGTTTGAATTCCTGCCTTAGGCAGGTTCCAGGAAGTCACTGCCTCATCTTCCCCGCGGACGAGGGCGTTGTAGCGCTGAACGGCGGCGAACTTGGAAGTCATCGATTCTTCCAATTTAAAAACGCCCACATAATCCCCAACCAAGCCGACCAAAGCGACGACAAGCCCGGCTGTTCCCGTTGAATTAAAACTCTGGCTATTGCTGTCATAATTGCCACCGGCCATCGATAAGCCCCCAATTAGGCAGGCGGTTCCGCCCACCAGGAAAACCACCCCGGCCGTGTGGGAACCGGAGGACACATCTAGGAGGCGATTGGCCTCGGGATCTTTCAAGGGCGAGATGAGGTTCTTCAGGCTGTCATCATCCGCGACTTTGACGCCGGCATAGTAGTAGCGCATGCCGTCCAGCGTCGTCCACTTGCTGACGATGGGCTTGCGCTTTTCTGGCTGTGGAGCCGTGGCGGATTGCGGCGTTTGGGCTGAGCCGACGGACTGAAGCAGGAAAGCCAAGATCAAAACAGAAAAGAAGGCCGCGGTTTTCTTTAACATAAAAACTCCTTAATAATATTTAACCTGTGGGACTAACTTAACAGACTTTCACTATAGGAGCCACCGCCAGGGCGCCGCCGATGACCCAACTGTTGTTTAGAAGCTTGAAAACGTTGGAGTAATTCTACTTCCTGGTACTGGTGTGAAATAGCCATCTTTGTTCCTTCCCCGTATAATTACAACATTCGTATTGAACCTTCTTATCGGACGGCCCCTATGATCATCGGTATCGATCTTGGCACCACCAACAGCCTGGTCGCGGTTTTCAAGGACGGCAAGATCCAGGTCCTCCCCAACGCCTTGGGGTCCCTGCTCACCCCCTCGGTGGTGGGAATGGACGAAAAAGGCTCGGTGCTGGTCGGCCAGGCGGCCCGGGACCGGCTTGTCTCGCACCCCGAAATCACCACCTCCAACTTCAAGCGCTTCATGGGCACCGAACACCTGGCCCAACTGGGCAAAAGGGACTTCCGGGCCGAGGAGCTTTCCTCTTTCGTCCTGCGTTCCCTCAAAGCCGACGCCGAGCATTTCCTCGGGGAGGAAGTGACCGAGGCCATCATCACCGTGCCGGCCTATTTCAACGACAACCAGCGCAAGGCCACCAAGGCCGCCGGCAACCTGGCGGGGCTCAAGGTGGAACGGCTGCTCAACGAGCCGACCGCGGCCTCCCTGGCCTACGGCCTGCACGAGGCCAAGGGCGAGCAAAGGTTCATCGTGCTGGACCTGGGCGGCGGCACCTTCGACGTTTCCATCCTCCACCATTTCGAGGGCGTCATGGAGGTCCGCTCCAGCGCCGGGGACAACTTCCTGGGCGGCGAGGATTTCGTCGAAAACCTGGTGACGGCCTTCGAGGCCGAGGTCGGCGGCTTCCCCAAATTCCCGGACGAGACCGAAAAACGGAAATTTATCCAGCGGCTGCGCAATGAGGCCGAGAGGGCCAAGCGGGAACTCTCCAAGGCCGACCAGACGGCCATGGAAGTGGAGGCCGAGGGCAAAAAAATGCGGTGGGAATTCGACACCGAAACCTTCGAGAAGATCTCCAAGCCCCTTTTGGACCGCATGGTGGCACCCATCGAAAGGGCCATCCGCGATTCGCGCATCAGCATCGGGGAGTTGGACCAAATCATCCTGGCCGGCGGGGCCACCCGCATGCCCATCGTCCGCAAGATGGTGGCCCGCCTCTTCGGCCGGCTGCCCTACAGCCATTTGGACCCGGACCAGGTGGTGGCCATGGGCGCGGCGGTGCAGGCGGGCCTGAAGGCCAAGGACGGCGCCCTGGACGACATCGTCATGACCGACGTCTGCCCCTACAGCCTGGGGGTGGAGGTGGTGGGACACGCGGGCAAAAGCGGCCAGCGGCGCACCGGCTACTTCCTGCCCATCCTGGAGCGCAACAGCATCATCCCGGCCAGCAAGGTCGAGCGGCTCTTCACCGTGGAGGAGAACCAGAGAAAGATCGACATGAAGATCTACCAGGGCGAGGCCCGGCTGGTGAAGGACAACATCTACCTGGGGAACATGGCCCTGTCCGTTCCCGCGGGAAAGGCCGAGCGCGAGGCCGTGGACGTGCGCTTCACCTATGAGGTCAACGGCCTCCTGGAGGTGGAGGCCACCGTCGTCTCCACCAAGGAGAAAAAGACCATCGTCATCGAGCAGAACCCCGGGGTGTTGAGCGCCCAGCAGATCAAGGACATCCTCAAGGGGCTGGAAAAGATCAAGATCCACCCCCGGGACCAGATCCAGAACACCGCCCTCGTCGCCCGGGCCGGCCGCCTCTTCGAGGAAAACCTGGGGCCCCTGAGGCTTGAAATCTCCGACTACCTCAAGCATTTCGAGAGCGTCCTGGACGGCCAGGATCCCCAGGAGATCGAGGAAGCCCGCCAGCATTTCACCACCTACCTGGACGGGATCGAAGGGCAAAAGGTCTTCGAGTGAGGGGTTCGAACCTTTGGAAGGAATTGGGCCTGGAACCCACCCAGGACAAGTCCGTCGTCAAGAAAGCCTACGCACAAAAATTAAAAAGCCTCGACCTGGCGAAGGACCGGGAGGCTTTCCAACGCCTGCGCGGGGCCTTTGAATGGGCCCTGGCTTATTGTGAGAGGCAATCCCCCCCGCAAGAGGCGCCGGTCGATCTGGAAGTGGAAGAAGAGGTGGAGGAGGCGGAAGAAGGGGAGGAAACGCCCGAATCACCGGAGCCCCCAAAGCCTGCCCGCAAAATGCGGTCAACCGCCACCCGGCCGATGACCGTTGAAAGCTCCCCCCTTCCCGACCCCCGGGAGGCGGTCCTCCAGGCGGCGGACCGGATCACCGAAGCCCTCGAGAAGGGGCAGGAACGGGAAGCCGCTTATGAGTTAGAACAGACTTCCGCCATGGAGGATTTCCAAAGCCTGGAAGCCCGTTGGCTTTTGGCCGAGGCCCTTTTAAACCGCCTCCGTCCATTCAGGGGCAGGATGCCCGTGGCCTTTTGCCTGGGTTTCATCAAGCACTTCGGGTTGAAGGCCGAGTCCAAGAAGGATTTCCCCCGGATGAGGGACATGGTGGAACTTCTCCTCTTGGTGGCCGAACTGCGGCAGACTCTGGACGGGGTCAAAAAACGCAAAATCCCCTGGCCTTGGCTGGACGCCCTCCAGCGCATCCAGCTTCCCTACCGTCCCTACCTGACCTGGTTCTATGGGTTCACCAGCAAGCCGGGGCTCCTGAGTTTTACGATGGAAGGCATCGTGGAACAGTTGGAGAGGGTCAGCACCGACACCGCCGTTTTCGGCATCGACCCCCGCATGCTCTCCTGGTGGAAGGGCCGCTTGGAACGCTGGTTCCACCCCTTCCGGCCCAAATCCATCGCCCAAAGCTATTGGCTCTGGATACTGGGTGCCGGCGTCCTTTACTTCCTCAACACCCAGAGATTGACCAACTTCTTCCACCTCGGCGACGGTTTTTTGATCCTGGCCTTCGTGGCCTTCGTCTTCGGCGTGCCTCTCAGCATGCTTTATGAGTTCACCATTTTTTGGAGCATCAAGACCCGGAAGCTCGGGATCCGGAACAGTAAAATCGTGTCCTGGTCCGTGGTGGGCTTCATCGTCTTATTGATTGCTTTGAACGTGGCCACGGACAGGAAGGGCGGGAGTGGAACCTGGACCCTGGTAGCGGTATTGGTATTCCGGTTCCTCATGTCCAGGGCTCGCAAAAAGTAAGGGAACCGGCAGATCAAAAAAAGAAAGGCCCGCAGTTTGCCCGCGGGCCTTTGGTAAGCATCCTTCACGCCGCCAATAAACGGCTGGTTTAGGGCAGTATGTATTTCACGTCGGTGAAGATCATGAAGCCTTCCGCGTCCATGGGCGCTCCGGCGGCCACGAACCAGGCCTCCCGGGCCACGAAGGAAAATTGGGCGCCCCATTGCAGGGCCCCGTGGCCCTCGGTGTTCCAGATATCCTTGGTGAAGTCCCCCGTGAATTCCCGGATATAGCGGGTCGCCGAATTGGGGGAATTAGGGCCGCCAAAACCAATGATCCGGTTTGGAGCGGCATTGGTATAGTCGATCCCATAGACGTCATCGAACTCGTCAAACCCGAAATAACCGGCGAATTGCGTCCCAGGGGAAGGTTCGACCTCAAATCCGGCGATGCCCCCGAAACCGACCACGGGCGAAATAAGGGGAGTCCAGTCGGTCTGGCTTTTGACCAGGACGGCCAAATCCGGTCCCAACCCGCCCAGGTAGCGTCCCCCACCGACACCGTAAAAGCTGGTGCCCACCAAACGGAAATCCTTCGACAAGCCGACGACCGTGTTCAATTCCCCCCCATAGCCGATCGCCTGGGTGGTATTCAAAGGAGGACCGAAGAACAAAGGCGTGGTGCCCGCGATGAGATAGCTGACGCCGAAGGTCCTCACGAAACCCGCGGCTTCCAAATGGAAGTCCTCCAGGTCCAGGGCCACCTTCCCGATGACGTCGGGAAACACATTGGCACTGTTCTGGAGGTTGGCCCCGTCCACTTGAGTGGCCAACTGCGCGTTATAAGCGGAAGGCAGGAGGACTTCGCCCGCCCCGTCGTATTGGTCGGGATTCTCCAAGGACAGGGCCAAGGAAAACTCGTCACTGGGATGGTAGGCCGCGCGGAACTGGGTTGCGCGGGTCCAACTCAGGCCGACTTGGAAACTGTTGTCCAGGTTCTTTGTCAGGAAAATGTTTTCGTTCTCGGGGGAAATGCCTTTTCGGCCCGGCGTCAAAAGGCTGTAGGCCTGGCCCACCGTGAATTCCGCCTGGCCTTTCTTCAGGTCCACCCAATACTGGCGCAGGCGCAGGACGTCGCCGTTGGCATTCACGTAAAGGCTGGCGGGGGAGTTCCCCAAAAAATCCGTTTCCAGGTAGCCCTTGATGGCGTTGTCGTCGAACTGGTCCGTAACGGTCACATTGAACTGGGATCCCTGGGCCGTCAAGCGGGTTTCCG
>JAJPJW010000065.1 GCA_021324075.1 Pseudomonadota bacterium
CGATCTCCCAATATTATTCCCAGGCCATTTATCCCGTTTTCGCCTCCATACAGGACAAGAAGGCGGACTTCAGCCGGTTGGCCTTCAAGGGAGCACGGTTTCTCTTCTTGTTAGGCCTGCCCTTGGCGGTGGGCGGTTACTTTCTCGCCGGACCTCTTCTTACTTTAGTCGGTGGTTCCCAATACGGCCCAGCGGGTCCCGCCTTCGCAGTGTTGTCACTCTCGATCCTTCCGTTCTTCCTGCACAACATCTATGTGGACGTCCTCGCCGTGAAAAACACCACCCGGCTCAACTTCCAATTCATCTTCCTTTTCCTGCTCAACGTCATCCTCAACTTCATCTTCATCCCGCGCTGGAATTTCGTGGGGGCGGCCTGGTCGACCGTCCTCTGCGAGTACATCGGCATCGTCATGGGTTTTGTCTTGGCCGCGCCTTATTTGGGCAAGGCGGGGAAAGTTTCCTGGGCTCGGCCCCTGGCGGGATCGCTGGCCGCCGCCGGACTCATGGGCCTGGGCGTTTATTTATCGCCCCATCTTTATTGGCTGGCCCTGGGGCCGGTTGTTTATGTCGTTGGCCTGGTTTTGTTCGGAGGATTGGATCCCGAGGATTGGATGCGTTTGAAATCCATTCTCCGGGTTAGGTAGAAAAGTTAGAAAAAGGATGGGCTCGAATCCGACCCGCAGGCAATATGCAAATGAATTATTGGAATCTCTTGGAAGGTGGCTTGGTTTCAATTTGCTTAGGAACATCGGCTTTTTGCCTTTTTCGGCTTGTTTTTCTTGGTTTGAAAGTGAGCGTCTATACGGCTAAATTCAGAGAACGTATCGAAAGTATTGAACCAACAGCTTATCAAAAGATTTTTACGGCTCGGGGCCGTCGATATAGAAGTAGTTTTCATCCCTTTTCAATAAAGAAATACATTGTCGAAAAAGGGACAGATGCAGACCCGAAATTGGCGAGATTAGAAAGATTGATAAACGCACCCGTAAAGTATGGGTTGCTTACGGTTTTGATGATTCCAGGCGGAGCAATCGGAGCTTTAGTGATCATGCATATTTTCAACGGCTTTTTTAAAAGTCTTAACCAACATTAACGAATTGACTGAAATTTTTTGGCTCACAAATCTGCCTACACTATAGCTTTGGTAGACAGGCTGTGCGGAATGGAGAATTGAATGAAATTTAAAGTCCTATCAGTATTCGGCACACGGCCTGAGGCCATCAAGATGGCACCGGTAGTGGAGCATCTCAAGAAAGCCAAGGGCATCCAATCCTTCGTCTGTGTCACGGCCCAGCACCGACATATGCTGGACCAGGTTTTGGACCTCTTCAAGATTAAGCCCGACTACGACCTGAACCTCATGAAACCCGGGCAGGACCTGACGGACATCACCACTGGCGTCCTTACGGGCCTTCGGCCCATCCTCAAAAAACTCCGGCCCCACCTCATCCTGGCCCAGGGCGACACTACCACCGTCTTCGCGGCCTCTCTGGCGGCTTTCTATGAAAAGATCCCCATGGGCCATGTCGAGGCGGGCCTTCGCACCGGCAATATCTTTTCCCCCTGGCCCGAGGAGATGAACCGCAAACTGGCCACGGATATCGCTGCCCTGCATTTTGCCCCCACTGCCGAGTCCAAAGCCAATCTGCTGAAGGAAGGGGTTTCTTCCAAGGACATCTTCGTGACCGGCAACACGGTCATCGACGCCCTGCTCGAGGTGGTGGCCAAGCTCAAGGCCAATGCTTCGCTTAACCGGTCCTTGGCCTCGCGATTTCCCTACCTGGACCCGAAGCGTAAGCTCATCCTCGTGACCGGCCATCGCCGGGAGAATTTCGGCGAGGGTTTTGAGGCCATCTGCCGAGCCCTGGCGAAACTTTCCCAAAGGGAGGACGTCCAAATCGTCTATCCGGTGCACCTGAACCCCAACGTGCAGGAGCCGGTGAAAAGAGTTTTGGGGGGCCTCAAAAGGGTGCATTTGACCGAGCCCCAGGATTACCTGCCTTTTGTGTTTCTCATGAGCCGCTCTTACCTTATCCTGACGGACTCAGGGGGCGTGCAGGAAGAGGCCCCCTCGCTGGGCAAGCCGGTTTTGGTCATGCGGGACACCACCGAAAGGCCCGAGGCGGTCAAGGCGGGGACGGTCCGGCTGGTGGGGACCAACGAGGCCAAGATTATCGGGGAAGCCAAAAGGCTTTTAGACGACCCCCGGCGCTACCGCGCCATGGCCCGGGCCCACAACCCCTATGGGGATGGGAGAGCAGCCCAGCGAATCGTGAGCCATATCCTTAAATTTGGAGCCAAGCTTTGAAGCTGCCTTTTAATAAGATTTCCGTCATAGGCCTGGGCTATATCGGCCTTCCCACCGCCGCCACCCTGGCCAGCCGGGGCGTGGAAGTGGTGGGTGTGGACGTGAACCCCAAGGCCATCGAGGCCATCAACAAGGGCCAAATCCATATCGTCGAACCGGACCTGGACGCCGTCGTGCATCAGGTGGTCAACGCGGGCAAGCTCAAAGCGGTGGCCAAACCCGAACAAGCCGACGCCTTCATCATCGCCGTGCCGACTCCCTTCAAGGGTAATCATGTGCCCGACCTGGCCTTTATCGAGGCGGCGGCCAAGTCCATCGCGCCTGTGCTTCAAAAGGGCAACCTGGTCATCCTGGAATCCACCTCGCCCGTGGGTACCACTGAAAAGCTCGCCAATTGGCTGGGGGACCTTCGTAAAGACCTCAGCTTTCCACACCAAAAGGGCGCCGCCTCGGACATCCGCATAGCCTATTGCCCCGAACGGGTGCTGCCGGGCCACGTGTTGAAGGAACTGGTGGAAAACGACCGGGTCATCGGCGGCATGACACCCGCCTGTTCGGAAAAAGCCAAGGCCCTCTATAAGATCTTCGTCCAGGGGCAGTGCCTGGAAACCAACGCCGCCACCGCCGAAATGTGCAAGCTCACCGAGAACGCCTACCGCGACGTCAATATCGCCTTCGCCAACGAACTTTCCCTCATCTGC
Source organism: Pseudomonadota bacterium (assembly GCA_021324075.1). Lineage (GTDB taxonomy): Bacteria > Oederibacteriota > Muellerivitia > Muellerivitales > Muellerivitaceae > JAJPJW01. The sequence goes on from JAJPJW010000065.1 coordinate 3,010, forward strand.
GACCGCCTGGGCATCAATGTCTGGGACCTGATCTCCCTGGCCAACCACCACCCCCGGGTCAAAATCCTCCAGCCCGGCCCGGGCGTGGGCGGCCATTGCATCGCGGTAGACCCCTGGTTCATCGTGGATTCGGCCCCCGAACAAGCCCGCCTCATCCGCACTTCCCGTGAGGTCAACGACGGCAAGCCCCACCACGTGGTAGACAAGGTCAAAGCAGCTGTGAAGGGCTTGAAGGACCCTGTCATTGCCTGCCTGGGGCTTTCGTTCAAGGCGGACATCGACGATCTTCGGGAATCCCCGGCGGTGGACATCGTGGCCCATCTGGCCAAGGACAAGGTGGGGAACCTGTTGGTGGTGGAACCGCACGTGGACAGTCTTCCGGCTTCTTTGTTGGGCCTTCAGCTGGTGGAAACCGAAGAGGCCCTGCGCCGGGCCCAGGTGGTCCTCCTCCTGGTCAACCACCGTTCCTTTTATGACATCGACCGTAAATCGCTCGAAGGCAAGAAAGTCATCGATACCCGCGGGGTCTGGCGATGAAACAAGTGCTTATCCGGCGCGGCCAGATTGTGGTCGAGGAGGTTCCGGCCCCTTCCGTCGAGCCGGGCTTGGCCCTCATTCGCGTCTCCCATTCCTGCATCTCGGCCGGTACCGAACTCTCCGGCGTTAAAGGCAGCGGCGTCCCCCTCTGGAAAAAGGCCCTGCGCCAGCCCGACAAGGTGAAAAAGGTCCTGGGCATGGTGGCCTCCCAAGGGCTTTCCAAAACCCAAAGCGTCATCAAGGGCAAACTTTCCTCCGGTGATCCAACCGGCTATTCGGCCGCCGGCACCCTTATTGGCAAGGGGAAAGGTATTGACGGTTTCGCCTTGGGCGACCGTGTTGCCTGCGCGGGCGCCCAATACGCCAACCACGCCGAAGAAATCCTCGTACCTAAAAACCTCCTGGTGCCCATTCCCCGTGACCTGGGTTTTGCCGAAGCTTCCACCGTAACCCTGGGTTCGATTGCGCTGCAGGGCGTTCGCCGGGCCAACCCCAGCCTGGGGGAAACCTTCGGGGTGATCGGCCTGGGGCTTCTGGGCCAATTGACGGTTCAAATGCTCAAGGCCAACGGCTGCCGGGCGCTGGGCTTGGACCTGGACAAGGACCGGGTCAAGCTGGCCAAGGGCCTGGGACTGGACCATGCCCTCA
>JAJPJW010000177.1 GCA_021324075.1 Pseudomonadota bacterium
AAGCGCCTGAGGGAATCCCAGAGCGTCCTGGACGCAGCCTATGACTCGGGCCTTTCCAGCCCGGGCCGCCTGCACGACCTCTTCGTTTCGGTGGAAGCCATGACCCCTGGCCAATACAAGGCCCTGGGGGAGGGATTGCGGATTGAATATGGAATCCATTCAACCCCCTTTGGGGAGGCCCTCGCGGCCACTACGTCCCGGGGGCTTTGCGGCTTCCTGTTTTTAGGGAAGGACGGGGAAAAGGCCGCCTTGGCCCAGTTAAAACACCAATGGCCCAAGGCGCAATTCACCCGGAATTTTTCAGCTGTTTCCGGTGCCGTTGAAAAAATTTTCCGGCCCTCCAAAGGAACGAAACTGAAAGTCTTGCTCAAGGGGACGCCGTTCCAGATCAAAGTTTGGGAAGCCCTCTTGAAGATCCCATCGGGCTGCCTGGCGGCCTATAAAGACGTGGCGGAAAAAATCGGAGAGCCCAGGGCTACCAGGGCGGTGGGGACCGCGGTAGGCCAGAATAGCCTCGCCTACCTCATACCCTGCCACCGCGTGATCCGCGATTCGGGCGTGGTGGGAAACTACAAATGGGGTCCGGCGCGGAAGAAGGCCATGCTGGCTTGGGAAGGCTTGAAAGTTTAGGCGAGAATATCCATGAAGTCGGCCAACGAATCCACCAACCAGTCGGGATCAGAAGCGGCAAGGTGCTCCTTGGCCACGAAGCCATGGGAAACCAGGCCCACCAGCATCCCGGCCGCGCGGGCCGCCTGGACGTCCACAGGGGAATCTCCGATCATGACCGATTCGGAAGGCTTAGCCCCGATCTTGGCCAGGGCCGCCAAGAGAGGCTCCGGGTGGGGTTTTTTATTGGGGACGGCGTCGGCGCCCAGGATGGCCTTGAAATAGGGCGAAAGGCCCAGTTTCTCCATGGTGATCAAGGTGAACTCGTGGGGTTTGTTGGAAACCAAGCCCATCCCGATGCCCCGGCTCTTCAGGAAGTCCAAAAGTTCGGCCGCGCCGGGGAAAACCACCGTCTGGTCCACGCAGTGGTCACGGTAGTAAGCTTTCAAGACTTCCAGCCCCTCGGCCAGCCTGGCCGGATCCGCGGTTTCCAGCGACTTTCGGTTCAGGTGCTCGATGCCCCAACCGATGTAGCCGGTCACGACCTCCAGGGGAAGGGCGGGCATGCCGAAATGCACCCGCGCCGCATTGGCGGCCGCCGCGATGTCCTTCTTCGAATCGATGAGAGTCCCATCCAAGTCGAATAAGACGGCTTTCAACGGAATATCGGCGCCTTTGCAACGCATCCTTAACAACCCCCGGTCCAAACTTGAGGCTTAAAGCCGCTGTAATTTAGCACTTAAAATTTGAAATTCAAAATTTTGTTTTGGGTTAGAATGCCTCAACTTCGACGAGGAATCCTGAAATGAAAACCAAACCATCCTTCCTTCCCTTGCCGCTGGGTTACCTTGCCTCGGGCATCCACGCCGGGTTGAAGAAAAACCATAAGCCCGACATGGCGCTTTTTTGCTCCAAGTTCCCCGCGACCACCGCGGGTTTGGTGACCACCAACAAGGTCAAGGCCGCGCCCGCCAAGCACACCGAAAAGGCCCTGAAGGCCGGGGCCAAGGTCCAAGCCGTGGTGGTCAATACCAAGAACGCCAACGCGCTCACGGGCAAACAAGGCGAGAAAGACGCCCAAAAGACCGTTTCCCTGGCCGCGAAACTTTTAAACGTCCCATTCAGTGCGGTCCTGGTCCATTCAACCGGCGTTATCGGTGTGCCTTTGCCCATGCCTAAGATCCTGGGAGGGGTCCGGCAGGCGGTCCTCAAGCTTTCGGGGATGGGCGGCCGGGACGCAGCCGAGGCCATCCTGACCACCGATACCTTCCCCAAGTACAGCGCCAGACCCCTTTGGATCGGCGGCAAGAACGCCTGGCTGACCGGCTTCGCCAAGGGCTCGGGCATGATCCATCCCAATATGGCCACCATGCTGGTTTACCTTTTGACCGATGTGGCCGTCAGCCGGCCGCTCTTGAACGAAGCCCTGCGGGAGGCGACCGAAACCAGCTTCCACCGGATCACGGTGGATGGCGATGTTTCCACCAATGATTCCGTCCTCCTCATGGCCAATGGGGCCTGCGGGAATAAAATCATCACCACCAAGAACCAGGACTACCAGCTGTTCGTGGAAGCCTTGAAGGAAATCTGCCTGGACCTGGCCAAGGCCATCGTCCGGGACGGGGAAGGGGCCACCAAGCTGGTTTCGATCACCGTGAAGGGGGCCAAGACCCCCAGGGATGCCTACCTGGCCGCCATGTCGGTAGCCAAGTCCCCCCTGGTCAAGACCGCCATTTTCGGCGCCGACCCCAATTGGGGAAGGGTATTGGCCGCGGTAGGTTATTCGGGTGCGGCGGTGGACGAGTTCAAGGCTTCGGTGGTGATCGGCGGCTACCTGCTCTACAACGGCGGCAAGAAGGTTTCCTGGTCCCGGGAGCGGCTCAAGCAGATACTGTCCGAAAGGAACGTGGATATCGTGGTGGGCCTGGGGCTCGGCAGGGCCCAGGACAGGGTCTATACCTGTGACCTGACGGATGGTTATATTGACATCAACGGCCGCTACACGACCTGAGGCAAAAAATGAAAGATAAAAAGGAAACCCTGGGCAAGGTGGGCGAATTCGGATTCATCGAAAAGCTCCGCACGGCCATGAAAGCCAAGAACCCCAACGTGGTGCTGGGCATCGGGGACGACGCGGCCATCTTCAAACCCACCAAGGGCCACGAGATGGTCTTCACCACCGATATGCTGGTGGAAGGCCGGCATTTTGATTTCAAGTGGATCAGTCCCTGGGAATTGGGGGCCAAGACCATGGCGGTCAACATCAGCGACTGTGCGGCCATGGGGGCCAAGCCCACGGCGGCGGTAGTGTCCCTGGGGGTCCCCTCCAACTTCCCGGTCAAGGACCTGGAAGCCTTCTACGACGGCCTCAAGGGATGGGGCGAGCAGTATGGCGCCCAGGTGGTGGGGGGCGACACCGTGGGCAGCGACAAGTTCGTCGTCAATGTGGCCCTGGTGGGCGAAGTGGAATCCGGCAAGGCCTTGCGGCGCTCCGGCGCCAAGGCGGGCGAGGCCCTTTTCGTCACCGGCACCCTGGGGGATTCGGCGGCAGGCCTTTACGCCCTTCAGCACCCCTCCAATAAGAAAGATGAGGCAAAGCATTCCGAGGCCCATCTCATCAAGCGGCACCTGACCCCCGTGCCGCGCTTCAACGTGGGGCGTTCCTTGGCCGGCAAAAAGCTGGCTTCTTCCGCCATCGACATTTCCGACGGCCTCTCCAGCGAAGTTCGCCATTTATGCGAGGAATCGGGCGTGGGCGCTGAAATCCATGAGGAGGCCTTGCCGATTTCCCCCTTCCTCGACCATTATTGCGGGGAGATAGGTTTGAACCCCTTGGATTTTGTCCTCAATGGCGGGGAGGACTATGAACTGTTGTTTACCGTCCCCCTGTCCCGTATCTCCGAGGCGGTCCAAAAACTTCCCGCCGAAACCGGTGTGGCGGTCAAGTCGATCGGCCGCATGGTGCCGAAAGCCAAGGGGATCACCCTCATTACCCGCAAAGGTGAAAGGAAACCCCTGGCCGCCAAGGGGTTCGACCACTTCGCCCGTTAAGCCCCCAGTTGCGAAATTTTTTAAAAAACAGGAAAATTTCCGAACCTGAGGGACCGGGCCCTGCCACCGTGGTTTCGCCAGTAAGACTTGAGGATGTTTTCCCCACGAGTTCCGGCTAGTCCGGGTTAGGGGTGCCGCATGAAGATCGCATTTGTCATTTTCGACGGGATGACCTCCCTGGATTTCCTGGGAGCCTATGATCCTTTGACCCGCTTGAAGAGCATGGGATTCCTGAAAAACATGAATTGGGAAGTCTGTGCCCCTACGGAGCAAGTCACCGATGACCGGGGTTTGGTTTTCACCCCGACCCAGGTGGGATTATCCTTGGAACGCTTCGACCTGGTGGTCGTGCCCGGAGGGTTCGTTACCCGCCAAATCCGTTACGAGGGCCCCTTTATCCACTGGCTCCAAAGCATGGAACCCTGCCCCTTCAAAGCTTCGGTGTGTTCGGGAGCCCTGCTATTGGGCGCCGCGGGTTTCCTGAAGGGGCGGAAGGCCACGACCCATCCCGCCGCCCGGGTAGAACTTGCCGAGTATTGTGAAAAGGTGGTGGACCAACGCGTCGTGGAGGACGGCCCCGTCATCACCTGCGGCGGGGTGACGGCCGGCATCGACATGGGACTCCACCTCTGCGAGAAATTCGCGGGTTTCGACGTGAAGGAAAAGATACGACGGCAGATGGATTATTACGGGTAAGTTCAAAACTTATTTAAGGAAACTATTTGCTCACCACCAGCATCACCTGCGACACGGCGGAACAGACCTTTGAATTGGGACAATTGATCGGACAACAGGCCCAGCCGGGCGACATCTGGTCCCTCTCGGGCCCCCTGGGGGCGGGCAAGACCCAACTGGTCCAGGGCATGGCCAAGGGCCTGGGCTTCGAGGGCCCCGTCACCTCCCCCACCTTCAACCTGCAGTCCATTTATGAAGGCCGCCTGAACCTCTATCATTTCGACTGGTACCGGTTGGAGAATCCGAGGGAAGTGGAAGACCTGGGCTGGATGGAATGGACCAACCGCGGCGGTGTGGTGGCCGTGGAATGGGGCGACAAGTTCCCCAAGCTTTTCCCGCCAGCCACGCTCAAGCTTATCCTTGAATTTATCTCGGAAGAAAGCCGCCGGGTGATCGTGGAAGCATCCCACCCGGACAGCATCCCGCGAGTGGAGGAACTGATCAAATGCTGGCCGCTATAGAAGTCTCCACGCGTATTTCCAGTGTGGCGCTGCTGGACCTGGTATCGGGCGAGGAACTTTCCGAGGTGGCCCTGCCGGGCGACTGGGAAAGTTCGGCCACCTTGCTGCCGGCCCTGGAGACCCTGCTCGAGCAGAAGGCGATGACAGCCAAGGACCTGGCCGCCGTGGCGGTGTCGGTGGGGCCGGGAAGCTTCACGGGCATCCGGGTGGGTATTGCCACCGCCGAGGGACTCTGTATGCCGTCCAATCTGCTGGCCTTCGGTGTTTCCACCCTGGACGGGCTGGCCGAGAATTTACGGGCCGCCGAAATGATGGGGGAAGCCCTCTGCCTGGTGGACGCCCAAAGGGGGGAGTGTTTTGTGGGCCATTACCGTATTGAAGCCGAGGGTTTCCGCGAACTCGAACCGCCCCAGATACTGGGTTTTGAGAGGCTGGCTCCGCTTCTGAAGGAAAAGGCCTGGGTGGTGGGACCGGGCGCATTGAAATACGAAAAAGAGCTCCGCGAAAGCCTGGGCACCCAAGGCATGTTCGCTTTCAACAGCCTGCACCAGCCCAAGGCCATGAGCGTTGCCCGCATCGCCTACCGCCGATGGCGGGAAGGAGCGAGGACTTCTTATATGGAGCTAAAACCCCTCTATATCAGGCTGCCCGCAGTCGATGAAAAGGCGAATCCCCAATGACCTTCCGGCCCATGCTGGAAGCGGACCTGGACCAGGTCGTCGAGATCGAAAAGGCCTCCATGCCCTCGCCCTGGTCCAAAGAACTCTTTGACGAGGAACTCAAGCGTGCCGCCGCCCATTATTTCGTGGTGGAAGAAGACGGCAAGGTGGCCGGCTATATGGGCTATTGGGAAGCGCCCCAGGAAGCCCATATCATCAACTTGGCTATCGCGCCGGATTTCCGTAATCGGGGCCTGGGGCAGGAAATGATGGACCACTGCCTGGATTACGCCGCCAAGCGCGGCGCCCAGCTGGCCACCCTGGAAGTACGCCAAAGCAACGCAGCCGCCCAAAGGCTTTATGAGAAATGCAACTTCCGCGTGGTGGCCATCCGCAAGAAGTACTACAGCGACAACCAGGAAGACGCCATCGTGATGATCAAGGAAATGCCCTAGGGATTCCTTCGCGATTCGGTGGATGGGAAAGCGTTTCCAGGATTCGGACCGCTTCCTTGCAATTCCCAACTTCCTGCTAGAATACCGCCTTCTATTTCCTATCGGGGATCCCCATGTTCAGGCCGGTTCAAACCATCCTTTCCAATGTCTATGACGCCACCGAGCAAGGCTATGAAACCTTCCTGAAGCGGCCGCTTTTTTTGCTGGGCAGCCACGGCAAAAAGGTCGGGTCCATGTTTTGGATGCCCCGGCGCCAGGCGATCGCTGTCTATGTTGGCCTGCTTTGGGTCGTCCCCATCGCCGTGGCCAGCCAGTTCGAAAGCCTTTATATGGTCCGGCTGGGATTGTCGGACACCGAGTTGGGGGTTTACCGCGCCTGGATGAACCTGGTGGGCCTTCTCGGTTATTTCATCGGCGGATATGTTGCGGATATTTGGGGGCGGCACCGGGCCATCGTTCTTTTCGATTCTTTCAGCTGGGGCGGTTATTGCCTTTCCCTCGCGCTGGCTTCCGGGAAATGGTGGGCGGTAGCGGCCCTCTTCTTTACCGCCATGGTTTCGGCCTCGGTGCCCGCCTATTTCGGTCTTCTTTCGGAATCCATCAGCGATTCGAAACGCACAAGCGTTTTCAGCGTGCTCCAGATCGTAAACCAGGCGCCCTTCGCCCTCTTCCTTCCCCTTTTGGGGGGGCTTTGGGTGGCCAACCGGGGATTCCTGGCCGCCAACCATGAGATGTACTCGCTTTTTGCGGGGATGGTGGCCCTGGGGATTTTGTTACGTTGGCGGATGCTGCCCAAGTCCGGAGTTTACGAGAAGGCGCCCCGGTCCTGGTTCCAGGCCTTATGGGGGGCCTTCCGGCAATACCGGGAAGCCTTGGGCAAATTCCTCAAACGGCCCGCCGCCAAAGAGCTTTTAGCCTCCAAATTCCTGGATGAATGGATCATTGCCACCTGGAGTTTGACCTATGCCTCCCTTTTTTATGTCGAACGCCTGGGGGTGAGGGACTCCAACCTTTCGGTCATCCAACTGGGTTCCACTTATGTGGGTATCCTCGTCCTTTTCGTCCTGATCCCGAACCTCACACGGCGGTTCATGATCCGTATCCTGGGCGCCGACCAGATTTTGGGGCTGGCGGCCTTGGGTGTGCTGCTTCTGGCGGGGAAGGGGGGCGAAAACCCCTTGCTGGCCTGCCTTTTTTCGGCCGGCTTGGCCGCGGGGGGGAACGCCCTTTATAACTCCATCAATGTTTCCATGTGGATGAACCAGATGCAGGAAAAGGAACGGGCCAAAGTTGTGGCCGCTTCCTATGCCCTTATCCGGGTGGGCCTTACCAGCATGACCCTCGGGGCCATCCTCTATGGGAAAATTTCCCCCGAAGCCCTTCTTTGGGCCATGATTGCCATGCGGATTGCCGGATTCTTCCTTTTAAGGCGCGTTTCAAAACTTCTTTCCGAACGGAGATAAATATGGACTCGGGTTATCTGTACGCTTTTGGAGCCTTCCTTTTTATCGGCAGTTACCTGATGCCGGTGCGCTTTGCCACGGCCAAGGGGCTTCAATTCTTCCCCTTTATGGGGCTGGGAATGGCCGTCGTATTGCTTTTCCGGTTTTCATCGCTGGCGGCGCTTTGGGCCCACCCCCTCTGGTTCTGGGGTTCGGTATTGGCGGGAGTCCTTTGGGCCGCGGGGCAGACCCTGGCCAACATCACCCTGGAACAGGTCAGCCTCGCCAAGGGCTCGGTGCTTTTTAACGTCAATACTTTCATCAATATCGCTTTCGGGCTTCTGGTCTTCCACGAAGCTTCCGGCTTAAGGGCTTATCTTTTTCTGCTGGGAGGCGGAATCCTTCTCTTCCTTGGCGCATGGTGGGTGGCCCGTATTTCGCCGGCTTCTTCCCAGCGGGAAAACCTTAAAAAAGGCATCCTCTACGGTTTGTTGGCGGGACTTTTTTGGGGCGTCTATTTCTCTCCGACGAAGGCCGTGCAGGTTTGGGACCCCCAACCCACCCTCTCCTCGTTGGATGTCCTGAGCGGCATGATACTGGGAGGAACGGTTCCGGCTTTGGCCTTGTTCGCCTTTTGCCCCAAAGGGCTGTGGACGACCCGGAACATCGCGGCCGGGATGGGAACAACCGTGCTTTGGGCTTCGGGGACGGCGTTCTTCCTGATGGCCAACCAAGCCCTGGGAATTTCGCGGGCCATCCCGATCGTGAATGCCAGCGGGTTGGTTTATGCCTTTTGGTCCTTGTTCGTCTTTAAAGAATTTCCACTCTCCGCTTGGCCCAAGGTCGTGAGTGGGACTCTGATTGTCGTAATAGGCGTCATCTTGATGGCCCTGTCCAACTAAACCGCAAGCCGCCTCGCCCTTTAATCCTTGAAACTTCCCATTGAAAAACTCATAATCTCCTCCTTATGAAACTTCAAAACAATATGGCGCTCAAAGAATGGGCTGTTGTCCTCAAGGCCTTGGAAGAAGGGAAGCAGACGATCCTCCTTCGCAAGGGCGGAATCCAGGAAGAGGGAGGGGAATTCAAACCCGAACATCCCGAATTCTTTCTTTACCCAACCTTTGAGCATGAATCGCCCGCGGACATCAAACCTGATTGGCGTCCCCGCTTGGCCGCCATTGAGAAGGAAAACAAGGACCCCAAGCGCATCCATTTCCGCCTTTACGCGATCGCCGAAAAGGTGGAAAAGGTCACCGATTGGGAGGCCTGCAAGCGGCTGATCCCTTTTACGGTGATGAGCGACGAAGCGGTCGAGAAGCGCTTCAATTACGGCGACTGGCAGGGTGTTTATGTCTTTATCGTCCGGGTTTACTCGCTGCCCGTTCCCATGGACCTGCCCTTAAAGCCCGCTTATGAAGGTTGCAAGAGCTGGGTCCCCCTGGAAACGTCCATGTTCACGGCTGGTTCCATGCCGGTCCTGCCGGACGGAGCTTGGCCCTATACACGGGACAAAATCTCAAAACTCGTTCATTCCGCCTAAAACCCGTCGCCTAACTGAACACCTTCTGAACCGGGGGTGAATCCATGAAATTACAACCGGTTGTGGCAGGGTCCTTTTACCCGGGAAACCGCCAGGAACTCAAGGCGGCTTTGGATTCCTTCGGCCAGGCGGAGCCCCCCCGGCTTGCGGGCGAACCCCTCGCCTTTCTTTTGCCCCATGCCGGTTACTTGTATTCGGGGGAAGTGGCCGCCCTGGGATACCGGGCCCTTGCTTCTTCCTTTAAAACCGTCGTCGTGGCGGGCCCCAGCCATTACCTTTCTTTCCGGGGTGTTTCCGTCTTTGCGGGGGAATCGGTTGTAACCCCCCTGGGTGAACTTCCGGTGGACGTTGAAGCCGCCGAATTCCTGATGAAATTCGATCCCCGTATCGCCGAAATCCTGCCCGCCTTCGCCCGGGAACATTCGGTGGAAGTCCACCTGCCGATGATCCAAACCTACCTGCCCGGAGCCAAGGTGGTCCCCCTCGTCATGGGGCAGGGCGTGAAAGAAGCCGTGGAACCCCTTACCAGGGCCCTCTTGGCACTTTCCCAAAAGAAATCGTTCCTCTTTGTGGCTTCCTCCGACCTTTCCCATTACCCGAGTTATGAGACGGCGGTGAAAGCCGACCGGCAGTTTTTGGATGCCGTCCTGACCGGCGACGGGAAAAAGGTCGATGGAGTTGATGAAAAGATCATGGCGCAACGCTATCCTGACTACCATTGCACCCATTGCGGGCGGGAGCCGGTCGCCACGCTGCTCAGGTTCGCCAAGGAAAAAGGCGCCGGTAAAATCCAGCTTTTGAACTACCGCAATTCGGGGGACGTCACCGGCGACCGCTCCCGGGTGGTCGGCTACGGGGCGGTGGCGTTCTGCCAATGAGGTGCGGTTTGAGGCTCGAATGAATCCTTCCGAAATGGTCGATGAAAAGGACCGGCAGTTGCTGTTGGACCTGGCCCGTCATGCCATCCAAACCACCATCCAAAAGGGCCGGAGGCTGCCGACGGTGGAATCCCTTTCACCCCTTTTGCGGGAGAAAAGGGGGACCTTTGTCACCCTTTGGGAAGACCAACTGCGGGGCTGTATCGGGTTTCCCTATCCGGTGAAACCCCTGGCGGAGGCCGTCCAGGAGGCCGCGGTGAGCGCGGCCCTCCAGGACCCACGCTTCCCCCCCGTAAGGCTTGAGGAATTGCCGCACTTGGAAATCGAAATTTCGGTATTGACCGTCCCCAAGGCCATCGATCGCTCCCAAGTCCAAGTGGGTGTCCACGGACTCATTGCCAGCCGGGGCAACCGGTCGGGGCTGCTTCTTCCCCAGGTGGCCATGGAATACCACTGGGATGCCGAGACCTTTGTCGAACAGACCTGTGTGAAGGCGGGGTTGTCCGCGGACGCATGGAGGGACGATAACATCAACCTTTTCGCTTTTGAGGCGCAAGTTTTCAGCGAAGCGGACTTGAGGAAAAAATAGGAAGGCACCACGGGCAATTCTTTTTCCCCTCTCGTTGAAAGGGAAGGTTTCCGGACTTATAATTGAATCGTGACGGTAAGTTTGCCTGTCGGTCATCCGGTCGGTTGAACCCTGCCCTTGAAAAACAACGACACCCTCCCCTTGATTAAGTGGGAAAGCCTTTTTGGACGGAGCCAAAGCCATGATCGAAATGAAGGTGCGGGGAATCGCCATTGATCCCACCCTTAAACAGCCCGCGGTCATCCTGACCGACGAGGATGAAAAGCGTTATTTGCCCATCTGGATCGGGGTGGCGGAAGCCACCGCTATTTTCCTGAAGCTCAGCGACCAGACGATCGCAAGGCCCATGAGCCACGACCTTCTCAAGAGCGTCATCGAAGCCCTGGGGGCCAAGGTCTCCAAGGTGCTGGTAAGCGACATCGATAAAAACACTTTTTTTGCCCGGGTTTTCATGGAGTTCCCCGACACGGGCGACAAGGTGGACGTGGACGCCCGGCCCTCGGATGCCATCGCCCTGGCCCTGCGCACGGGTTCGCCCATCTTCGTGGCCGAGAAGGTGGTGGTGGCCCCGGGGGTCATCATCCTGGACAAGGATAAATGCAAGGAAGAGATGAGCGAGTTCAAGAAGTTCCTTGAAAACCTCTCGCCGACCGATTTTAATTTCCCCGGAACCAACAAACCATGATCGAAATGAAAGTTCGCGGCATCGCGGTGGACCCGGGGCTCAAGATCCCCATGGTCATCCTGACGGACGAGGAGGAAAAGCGCTACCTCCCCATCCCCATCGGGGTGGCGGAGGCAACTGCCATTTTCATCCAGCTCCAGGAGCAGGTCATTCCCCGGCCCATGACCCACGATCTTTTGAAGAACATCCTGGAATCCTTCGGCGCCAAGCTGGTCAAGGTGCTCGTCAACGACCTGCACCAAAACACCTTTTTTGCCCGGCTTTTCCTCGAAATGCCCGATGGGGGCGAGAAACTGGAAGTGGATGCCAGGCCCTCGGATGCCATCGCCCTGGCCCTGCGCACCGGCTCGCCCATCTTCGTGGCTGAAAAGGTGGTAGTGAACGCCACCATCGTGGACAAGGAAAAATACAAAGAGGAAATGAGCGAGTTCAAGAAGTTCCTCGAGAACCTTTCCCCCACCGACTTCAACCTGCCGGGGCCGACCTGAGCCTCCCGGCCCGGGGTTGAAGGAGTTCCCATGCCCTCCGAAAGCGGCGCGGCTCGCCTGGCCCTGACCGACAAGCATTTCGTCCTGCTCTTCCACACCACCCATGAGACCATGCACGCCGAATCCATACTCAAAAACCGCCGGATGCGGTTTAAACTGATACCCAGGCCCCGCGACATCCAGGACGACTGCGGCTTGGGGTTGGTGATCGTGAAGGAAGACCGGCCCAAGGTCGAGGCCCTGTTGCCCGCCGAGGACGTTTATATCAAGGCCGCCTTCCACATTGAAAAGGACGGACAATGGATAAGGGAAAGCTATCCACCGGTGCCATTCTCCTACGACTCTCCACCCTCGGCATAAATTTCGTCCTCTGCACCTTCGCAGGCCTGGGGCTGGGGCTCCTGGCCAGGAAATTCCTTCACGTGGGGGATTGGGTGGTCATCGCGGGGGCCCTCTTTGGCATCATCACCAGCTATGTCGTCCTTTTTAAAGACTTGAAGGCCATCAACCGGGACATGGACGATCCTCCCCGCCCATGACAAGCCCCGCATTGCACCGAAACCGGGAAAAAACCCCCGCCAAGCTCGACGAAAACGGTCATTGGCTCAAGACAACGGCCGTGTTGGTCCTTGCCGGCGGCCTTATGGGAGCCGCTGTTGCCTTTTTCATTCAGAAAAAGGGATTGGCCCTTGGATTTTTTTTGGGATCCTTGCTTTCCATCTTATATTTCTCCTCCCTGCATGTCCTGACAGGAAAAATTTTGAAGGCGGGCAACAGGGGCGGGAAAGTTTTCTGGTTTTGGACCCTCTTGCGTTGGGCGGCGGCCGGGCTGGTTTGCTGGGGTTTGGTCCTTATTTCGCCTTCTTGTTTATTAGGCGCCCTGGGCGGTTATCTGTGGGCCTTGGCGGTTTTGGGGTGGCAAGGGTGGCGTGCCGCCGCTTCGGACAAAGCCTCCTCCAAAGCGTTAGAAAAAGTTAAATAATCCCCAGCCAGGATTGACCAAATTTTAGGAAATCATTAAACTACCCGCGCTTTGTGAAGGAATTCACAAGGTTTTTTCGTGAAAGCGCCGGTTCGACGCCCGTCCTCTTTTCCTCATCCCCGTGCCGCTTCGAGTTTGAAAGAAAGGTTTTTCCATGGAGCACGCTGAGAGCCCCATCGTTATTCCATTTCACCTTTTCGGTTTTGAGAACGGCATCAACGCGCTCACCGTATCCTGGTTCGTGACACTCCTGTTGTTCGTGCTGTTCTTCCTGGTCATCCGGAACCTCAAGACCGTCCCGACCGGTCTGCAGAACTTTTTCGAGATGGTTTACGATTTTGTCCACGGGATGGCCGAGCCCTTGGTGGGCAAACATACGGATTTCTTTTTTCCCCTTTTCTTTTACCTTTTTATCTTTATTTTCTTCTCCAACCTGATGGGGCTCATTCCCGGGTCCATGTCGCCGACGAGCCGTGTGGACATCAATTTGGGAATGGCCCTCATCATTTTTTTCTCGACCCATATCTGGGGCATCAAGGAAAAAGGCCTCCTCCAATACCTGTCCCACTTCCTGCCGCCACCTATTCCGGTGGAGCCAGGGGCGGCCCTTTGGCTGAAGGTCATGATCAAGACCATCAGCCTGGCACTTCTCGTGATGATGCCCCTCATCCATGTCATCGGCGAACTGGTCCGCCCCGTTTCCCTGACCATGCGGTTGTTCGGCAACATGATGGCCAAGGAAAAGGTCCTGGCGGTTTCCATCCTCCTGATGCTCATTATCCTCGGCGGGTCTCCCCTGATGGACAGCGTGGCCGTCCTGCCTTTTTTCCTGCGAGTTTTCATCATGATCCTTGGCGTCCTGGTTTCTTTCCTCCAGGCTTTCGTGTTCATGCTCCTGGCCATGGTTTACATCGGGGGAGCGGTGGCCGAACACGACCACGAGGAGCAAGCCGAGCACTGACAGACGATGTTCCCGCGCTAGCGGGATTCCCCAAGGCTTGCCCCCGCCTGTCCTTGGGAGATTCTTTACCACTTGAAGGAGCGGTTATGAAAAAGGTAATGGTTGCGGTTGCTTTGCTGGCGGTCTTGGGCGCGGCTGGAAGCGCTTGGGCCGCCGATACGGTAGCGCATAAGGCCTCGGATGCCTCGGTCTGGTTCTTCGCCATGACGGCCTTGGGGGCCGGCCTGGCTATCGGCTTGGGCGCCATCGGGGCCGGGATTGGACAGGGTATCGCGGTCGGCAAGACCCAGGAAGCCGTGGCCCGCCAGCCCGAATTGAGCGGCAAGCTGCAGGTGAACATGTTCATCGGCCTGGCCATCATCGAATCCCTGGCGATTTACGCCTTGGTGATCTCGCTGATCCTGCTGTACGGCAACCCGTTCAAGGACTTGTTCCTGAACTGATGAAGGTTACGGACCGGGAGGCTCCGGCCTCCCGGCCGGTTTTCTGAAAAGGTGAAACATGGAATTTGACCAAAGCGTATTCTGGCTCCAACTGGCCACGTTTGTCGTCGGGATGTGGCTCTGCTCCAAAATTTTCCTGCCCCAATTGCGCCAATGGATGACCGACCGGCAGAAACGCATCGAGGACCAGCTGGCCACGGCCGAAAAACGGCAGAAGGACGCCGAAACCCTGAAGGCCGAGTTCGAGAAAAAAGTGAGGGAACTGGAACAAAACACCGCCGAGATCCTTCACCGCACACGCCAGGAAGCCACCCAGCACCGGGACGAAGTCATTCATGCGGCCCGCAAGGAGGCCGAGCTCATCCTCTCCGACGCCCGCAAGGCCATCGAAAGCGAGCGCCGGGAAGTGACCCGCTCCCTGCAGCAGGAAGTGGGGACCCTGTCGGTCGCCATCGCCGAGAAGATCCTGCGCGGTTCCGTCGACGCCAAGGCCCAGGAAAAACTGGTACAGGAAGGCGTCCGCGAACTCGGAGCCCGGAAGAACTAACGCTATTGCCGGAGAAATTATGGAATCAGTGATCGCCGAAAAATACGCCGTAGCCCTGCTGCAGGTGGCCCAGGAACAAAAGACCGTGGACGCCATCGGGGCCGAAATCCAGTCCATCCAAAGGATGGTGGAAACCAACGCCGACCTGAAGAACACCCTGGAACACCCCCGGGTGAAGGCGGGCGAAAAGCTGTCGGCCCTCCAGGGCTTCCTGGGACAGAAGCTTTCCACGACCATGGAAAACTTCCTCATGTTGCTGCTGGTGAAAAAGCGCATCAAACACTTGAAGGCTGTGGCCGACCATTACGAAAAACTCCTTTACGGCCTGAAGGGAAAGGCCATGGCCCGGGTCCTGACCGCCATGCCCCTACCGGCCGCCCAAAAGCAGACCCTGACCGACAAACTGTCCCAAATGTTCGGCGTGGCCGTGGAACTCCGGGAAGAGGTCAAGCCCAACCTTATCGGCGGAATGATGGTTTACCTGGGCGACCAACGGATGGACGGAAGCGTGCTGGGGCAGCTGGAACGCATGAAGCAAAGGCTCACCAAAGTCGATATCGAATAACGAATAACTTAAGTGGAGGCTGGTATGGCGATTCAAGCGGATGAAGTGACCAAGGTCCTGAAATCCCGGATTGAGGAATTCAGGACGGGCGCCGAACTCAACGAGGTGGGCGAGGTCCTGAAGGTGGGTGACGGCGTGGCCGTTATCTACGGCTTGAAGAATGCCATGGCCGGCGAACTCCTGAAATTCCCCAACGACGTATACGGCATCGCCTTCAACCTGGAAACGGACGTGGTGGGCGCAGTCCTGATGGGCGAAACCCGAAAGGTGCATGAGGGCGACCCGGTGCACCTGACCGGCCGCATCGCCGAGGTGCCCACGGGCAAGGAACTGCTGGGCCGCGTGGTCAGCCCCCTGGGGCTTCCCTTGGACGGCAAGGGGCCCTTGAAGGCCTCCTCCACCCGGCATATCGAGTTCAAGGCCCCGGGCGTGGTGCAGCGCCAGCCGGTAAAGGAGCCCCTGCAGACAGGCATCAAGGCCATCGACTGCATGATCCCCATCGGCCGCGGGCAGCGCGAACTCATCATCGGCGACCGACAGACGGGCAAGACCGCCGTGGCCCTGGACGCCATCCTCAACCTCAAGGGCAAGGGCGTCATATGCGTTTATGTGGCCATCGGCCAGAAGCAATCCACGGTGGCGCAGGTGGTGCGCACCCTGGAGGAGCACGGGGCCCTCGATTATTGCATCATCGTTTCCGCCACCGCCGCCGACCCGGCGCCCCTCCAGTACATCGCGCCTTACGCCGGCTGCGCCATGGCCGAGGAATTTACCTACAATGGCGGCCATGCGCTGGTGGTCTACGACGACTTGTCCAAGCAGGCCGTGGCTTACCGTGAATTATCCCTGCTGTTGCGCCGTCCGCCGGGACGTGAAGCCTACCCGGGCGACGTCTTCTACCTGCACTCGCGCCTTTTGGAGCGCGCCTGCAAGCTCAACGAAAGGCTGGGTGGGGGATCCCTGACGGCCCTTCCCATCATCGAGACCCAGGCGGGGGACGTGACGGCCTACATCCCCACCAACGTGATTTCCATCACCGACGGGCAGATCTTCCTGGAATCGAACCTTTTCTATTCAGGCATCCGGCCCGCCATCAACGTGGGCATCTCGGTCTCCCGCGTGGGCGGCAACGCCCAAACCAAGGCCACCAAGAAGGTGGCGGGGAAGCTCAAGCTCGACATGGCCCAGTACAACGAATTGGCGGCCTTCGCCCAGTTCGGCGCCGAACTCGACAAGGCTTCCATGACCCAGCTCAACCGGGGCGCCCGGCTGGTGGAACTCTTGAAACAAGCCCAGTACGCCCCGATGGAAATGGAGGAGCAGGTGGCATCCATTTTCGCGGGTAACAACGGTTTCCTGGACCCCCTGCCTTTGGACAAGGTCAAGGCCTTCGAAAGCGGGATGCTGTCCTTCCTGAAGTCCAAGCACGCCGAGGTTTTGAAAGAGATCAAGGCCAAGGGCGATTTGACGGACGACTCCAAGACCAAACTGACGGCCGCCATCGAGGAATTCACCAAGACGTTTTATTTCGGCCTTCCGAACGCCTGACATTCATTAAAAGAACAAGGACCGGTTTTAAGTGGCGCAGATCAAGGAAATCAAAACCCGCATTAAAAGCGTGAAAAACATCGGGCAGATCACCAAGGCCATGAAGATGGTGGCCGCGGCCCGCCTGAAGCGCGCCCAGGAACGCATTTTGGGCGCCCGGCCCTATGCCATCAAAATGGCGGATGTCATGAAGAACCTGGCTTCCAAGGCCGGGGAAGAAGTCCATCCCCTCCTGGCCATCCGGAAGGAAGGCCCGACAGCCCTCATGGTCATCACGGCCGACCGGGGTCTTTGCGGCAGCTTCAACACCAACGTGCTGCGCCAGGCCCATCATTTCATGCAGGAAAACCCCGAAACGGTCCTGTTGACGGTGGGTAAAAAGGGGCGGGATTTTTTCAAGCGCCGTAAATACGCCATCCGCCGGGAATGGCTGGGGGTCTTTCCCCGCGTGTCCATGGAGACGGTTTTGGAAATGCGCGACGAGATTGAGCGGATGTTCGTGGCGGAAAAGTTCAAGACTGTGAAGATCCTTTACACCGAATTCAAGAGCGTGATCACCCAAAAGACGACCCTGGATACCCTGCTTCCCATCAAGGTGGCGGAGCTGCCGGGGGAGGGGAAAAAGAAGGATTACGAAGCAGGGGACTATGAGTTCGAACCGGATATCGAGACCATCATGGAGAAGTTGATCTCCCAATACCTGGCCACCCAGATCCACCGCTACCTTTTGGAAAGTTTCTCCTCCGAAATGGGGGCCAAGCGCAACGCCATGGAGGCGGCCAGCAAGAACGCGGGTGAAATGATGGCCAAGCTGACCCTGGAGTTCAACCGGGCCCGGCAGGCCATGATCACCAAGGAAATCGCCGAAATCGTGGGCGGAGCGGCCGCCCTGCAATAAGCCGGGGACAGGGTTTTCTTTCACTTTAATGAAACGAGGAAATTTATGAGCGCAGCCAAGACGGAAACCAAAGCCAACACCGGTACCATTGTCCAGGTCATCGGGCCCGTGGTGGACGTGAAATTCGAGGGAGGCGTCCCCCCCATCTATAACGCCGTCAAGGTCGTGGACGAAAAAGCGGGCCTTAACATCACCTTTGAAGTGGCCCAACACTTGGGCGACCAGACGGTGCGTGCGGTGGCCATGAGTTCCACGGACGGCCTGCGCCGGGGAGCGGTGGTTACCGATACCGGTTCCCCCATTTCCGTCCCTGTTGGCCGCGGGGCCCTGGGCCGTATCGTGAACGTCTTGGGCGACCCGGTGGACGAGATGGGCGAAGTGAAGGTCGAGAAGCGTTACCCCATCCACCGTCCGGCGCCGCCGCTGGTGGAACAGTCCACGAAGAAGCAAATCCTCGAGACGGGCATCAAGGTCATCGACCTGCTGGCTCCCTATCAAAAGGGCGGCAAGATCGGCCTTTTCGGCGGAGCCGGCGTGGGCAAGACCGTGGTCATCATGGAACTGATCCGCAATATCGCCACCCAGCACGGCGGGTTTTCGGTTTTCGCGGGCGTTGGCGAGCGTACCCGCGAAGGCAACGACCTTTGGCTGGAAATGAAGGGATCGGGCGTCATCGACAAGACCGCCCTGGTTTACGGGCAGATGAACGAGCCGCCCGGCGCCCGCGCCCGGGTGGCCCTGTCGGGTCTTTCCATCGCGGAGTATTTCCGCGACGAGGAGAACCAGGACGTGCTTCTCTTCATCGACAACATCTTCCGCTTCACCCAGGCGGGGTCCGAAGTGTCGGCCCTCCTGGGCCGCATGCCATCGGCCGTGGGTTACCAACCCACACTTGCCACCGAAATGGGGGCCCTGCAGGAGCGCATTACCTCGACCCAGAAAGGGTCCATCACCTCGATCCAGGCCATCTACGTGCCCGCCGACGACCTGACCGACCCTGCGCCGGCCACGTCCTTCTCGCACCTGGACGCCACCACCAACCTGAACCGCGCGCTCACCGAACTGGGCATCTACCCTGCGGTCGACCCGCTGGATTCCACCTCCCGCATGATGGACCCACTGGTCATCGGCGACGAGCATTACGCCGTGGCCCGCAAGGTGCAGCAAACCCTGCAGCGCTACAAGGAACTGCGCGACATCATCGCCATCCTGGGCATCGACGAGCTTTCCGACGACGACAAGCAGATCGTCAACCGGTCCCGCCGCATCCAGAAGTTCCTGTCCCAACCCTTTTTCGTGGCGCAGGAATTCACAGGGACCCCCGGCCGTTACGTCTCCCTGGCCGACACCATCCGCTCCTTCAAGGGGCTGGTGGAAGGGCAATACGACAATATTCCCGAACAGGCCTTCTATATGGTGGGGAGCATCGAAGAGGTTCTGGAAAAAGCCAAAAAGATGTAAAACGGCCGTCGGCCGTCAACAGCAAGGGAAACAAAAGAAATGTCGAAAACCTTCATGCTTCAAGTCGTGGCGCCGGACCAACCTGTCCTCGCGGAAGAACCGACCCTGGTGGAACTGCCGGGCGAAGTCGGCGAATTCGGGGTCATGGCCGGCCACATGTCGCTTTTATCCGCCTTGAGACCGGGCACCCTTCGCATCATCAAGGGCCACGAACGGGAGCTTTATTTCATCGCGGGGGGGTTCGCCGAGGTGAACGCTTCCTCCGTCATTGTCCTTGCCGAGGAATACGTCAAGGCAGGGGAAATCGACGTGGAAGAAGCCAAGAAGACCAAAAAACAGTCCGAGGCAATCTTGTCTGAAAAGAAAGAGGGCGCCGACCTCAAGGCCGCCGAACTGGCCCTCCACCGCGCCGAGGCCCGTTTGAAGGCTGCCGATGAAAACAAATCCCTGAAGAAATAGCCCTGAAATTCAGCCCTTCTGATTGATTTTTATTTCCCCACTTTCCCGACCTTGGATTTAATAACCGCGAAAGATAAAATGTCTTTGGTGTTCTTGTAACAAAGGGTATGCAACATGATCGTGGGTTTGGGTGTGGATTTGATCGAGATCGAGCGGGTGAAGCGGGCCCATGAGAAGCACGGCCAGCGCTTCATCGACCGGCTCTTTACGACCGCTGAAGCCAAATATTGCCTGAGGAAAAGCGACCCCTATCCTTCCCTGGCCGGCCGTTTCGCCGCGAAGGAAGCGGTCATCAAGGCCTTCAGTCACGGGTTCGGCGGCCGGTGGAAATGGACCCAGATCGAAGTGGTCCGGGCACTGAGCGGCAAACCGGGCTTAAAACTCACCGGCATCATGGAAAAACTCCGGGTCCAGAGAAAGATCAATTCCATGCACCTGACCATTGCGCACAGCAAGCGGGACGCCACCGCCACCGTGATTTTTGAATCCGATCCCAAAGGCCGAAAAAAATGACCGAAGCGCATCCTTACCAACCCCGCCAACTGACTCCCGCCCAATGGGCCTGGTTCCTGGCCTTCATGGGGCTCCTGGCGCGGCTGCCGTTCTTGAAAGTCTTTTCCGCCGAGACCACCGACGGCGTCCTTTGCCTGACCTATTTCTCATCGGATTTCGTACAGACGCCCCGTTTCGTTATCCTGCCGGGTTATCCGGCCTTATTGTGGATAGGGCAGGCCGTGGGGCTACCGGGATGGTTGTGGGGAAGGGCTATCTCCATGACCGCAGGCCTTCTTTTCCTTATCCCTTTATGGAAGCTTTCCCGGCGTTGGGTGCCGGTGGAAATGGCGGGTGTCATCTGCGTTATAGCGCTTTTTTCGCCGCTGCTGTGGGAGTGGTCCTTGCGGGTGATGCCCGACACCCTGTTCCTGATGGCCTTCTGGTGGTGCCTGGAAAGATTGACGACGGTTTATATCGAAAAGAGACCCGCCGCCTGGTGGCATGCCTGCCTCTGGGGGGCTTTGGCCGCCCTGACCCGGCCCGAGGGATTCCTGCTATTGCCTTGGATCCTGGTTTCCGGCGTTTCCCTCTCCAAGGAAGCGGTTTGGAAAAGACTGGCCGGTTTGGCCCTGGTTTGGGCGGGGCCCCTTTACTTCATCTACCCCAAAGTCCTGACCCTTCTTTTCGCCTACCAGGAAGGGATGGGCCTCACCGAAGGAACGGAACGGATCCGGTTTCCTTTCGTCAATTTCATCGACCATTTTTACGCTTATCTTTCCCAACCCCTTTACGTCTTTACCCCCCTGATTTTTTGGTTCGCGGTCCTAGGGATGGCCAAAATGGCCCGCCGGAGCGGTGCGGAAGGGGAGGCTTTCCGGAAAATCCTGCTCCAGGTCTATATCCTGGTTTTCCTCTCGCGCCTCATCCCGGCCACCTATCAGGACCGCCACATGCTGCCTTTCCTTCCCTTGCTCGTACTGGCTGCGGGCTACCAGTTGGAATCCTTCTTTGAAAGCCTGGAACGGCACCGGGGAACGATCCGCCTGATGTTCTGGAAGAACGGCCTCCTCACCTTTTGCCTGGCCTGGCTCGCGCTTTTCGGATCCGTGGTCCTGATGGGTACGAACGATTCTTTCGGGGATATCAAACGCTCTTCGGAGTTCCTAAAAAACCTGCCTTCGGAAGCCCTGATTTACACGGACGAGGTTCCCAAAACCCAATACTGGTCGGGGCGCAAGGTCGTCCTCATGCCCTATCTTTACCAGAACACCCAGTTCAACCCCAAGCCGGGTGACTACGTCGTCCTCCACAGTTGCTATATCCCCCGAATCAACGACGTGGACCGCCACTTGACCGAGGTCCATGATGCCAAGCTGCTGAAGGAGGAGACCAGCATGGTGGTGCCCCTTCTGACCGACCTGATGGAAGACCCCAACCTCCAGAATCGGACGGCTTCCACGGCCTTCCGTTTCAAACCGCAGTTTTTCAGGAGCCGGGTCTATCAAATCCTCAAATAACCGGGGGAGACGATGAAGTTAGCCGCCGCCCAGGACATGCGAACAATTGACGCACTGGCCGTCAGGGACCACGGGTTGACGGTGGCCCAATTAATGGAAGCGGCGGGGATGGCCGTGGTCAAGGCCATAGGTGAAAGCTGGTTAGACCTGCCGGAAAAAACCATCGGCGTCCTTTGCGGGAAAGGGAACAATGGCGGGGACGGTTTGGTAGTGGCCCGGTTGCTCAAGCAAAAAAAGGCCAGCGTGGTGGTCATCCTCACTGGCGAAGAAGAAGACCTCTCCCCCGAGGCCAAGGCCCAGTACCAAAAGGCCAAGACGGCCAAGGTGCCCATCATCCCCCTCCTGGATTCCGAGGGGATGAAAACCGTGCGGGCGGCTTTGGAGGAATGCGACCTTTTGGTGGACGCCCTCTTTGGCACGGGGCTTTCCCGGCCGACGGAAGGTGTCAGCCGGGAATTAATCCAGGCGGCGAAAAACTTGGGCAAGCCGGTCGTGGCGGTAGACATTCCCTCGGGGCTTTCCGCCGATTCGGGTTTTCCCCTGGGGGAAGCCCTGCCGGCCCAGTTGACGGTCAGCTTCGGGCTGGCCAAGGCGGGTTTTTACACACCCATTGGGTCCGGCTTCACCGGCCGGGTGGTGGTGGACGACATCGGTTTTCCACCCCCGCTGTTGAATGCACCTTCCTTAAAACTCGAGGTCACTGAACGGGAGATGGTCCAAAAGGCCCTGCCCAAGTATGACGAAAACACCCACAAGGGAACCCGGGGACGCCTGGTTGTCGTGGCGGGTGCCACGGGTTTGACGGGGGCCGCGGCGTTGAGCGCTTACGGTGCCCAGCGCATCGGGGCGGGTTTGGTGACGGTGGCCTGCCCGGAGAGCCTTATCCCCATCCTGGGCGCCAAATTGACCGAACCCATGACCGCGCCGGTCCCCGAAGTGGAGGGCGGTTTTCTTTCACTCAAAGCCGCGGGGCGCATCCTCCACCTGACCACCAACGTCAATGCGGTGGTCATCGGCCCGGGCATCGGGCGGCACCGCGAGACGGGCCAATTGCTCCGGGAGATTCTCACGAAGTTGACCATGCCCATGGTGGTGGACGCAGACGCCCTCTACTTGCTGGGGGGGCAAATGGATATCTTCAAGGCCTTGCGTGCGCCGGCGGTTTTAACCCCCCATCCGGGGGAAGCGGCCTGGCTTTTAAAGACCTCCATCAACGAAGTGGAGCAAAACCGTGTGAAAGTTGCGAAGCAAATAGCCGAGGGCTATAATGTCACGGCTGTCTTGAAAGGCCGCTTCACCGTGGTCGCCAGCCCCGACGGAAGGGTCCGCATCAATCCCACGGGGAGCCGCGCCTTGGCGACGGGCGGGACGGGGGACGTCCTTTCCGGGATCATCGGAGGCCTTTTGGCCCAACGGATGACCCCCTTCGAGGCGGCCACCGCCGGGGTTTACCTGCACGGACTGGCGGGCGAAAGGGCCGGCCGGAAACTGGGGCCCGACGGAGCGCTGGCGGGAGACCTCTTGCCCCTTCTTCCGCGCCTGCTGAGGCAGATCAAAGAAAACAATCCGGAGCCCCTATGGCCGTCGCACCCGAACTCCAAAACCAGTGGGAAGCCTTTCTCAAGCTCGTCCAAGTCCGGGAGCCACGGCTCCACGAACACCTCCAAGCCGCGCGGATCAAGGAAGTGACCAAGTACAATATTATTGTTTACGCCCGTACGGCCGATGATTTAAAAGAGATCGAGGTCGGCCTCAAGGTTTACCATGATAAGATAGGCGAATTCGCCTCCATGGTTTTCGGGGACAACAAGGGCATCAAGACCGAATTGGCCTCCGAAGAGGATTGGAAGGCTGCGGCGGCGCCGGCCACCGCGGCAGCCGGCCAGGCGGCCCCCACGATTACAGTGGCGGCGGACCAAAACGAGCTCTTAAAAGTACTGGAATCCTCCATCCGCCAAAAACTGGAGGCGGAGATCAGGGCCACCGTGCAGGCGGCCGCGGCCTCCCCCGAAGCCCAGAAGCAAATGATGGAAAAATTGAAGGATGATTTCGAGCAGGAAGAGGAAAACCGGCGCCTGGCGGTGCGCATGGCCCTCATCGCCGAGGGGGACAAGATCCTGACCCAATTGGTCATGGTCTGGCAGCAGGCCAAGCAGAACGGGGACGGCGGGCCCCAATGGAACGAAGTCAAACAGAGGCTGTTGGAACTCTTGGACGCCACCGTCCAGCTGACGCATTCTTAAAGAGAGAATTCGAAAGGAACGAAAATGCTCAACCAATATATCGGAGCGGCCCCGGGTTTCCTCATCCTGACCTTCCTGACTTCCTGCATCACCTTCGCCATCGTAGTTTTCGGCGTGATGCTGCGCAGTAAGATCCTGTTGTGGAACGACCAATGGGAGGAAAACATCAAGTCCACCGGCGTTTCCATCGCCGATTACGCCGACGACCTGGAGAGGACCTTCCACAAGATCCGCGGCACTTTCCGCCTGCTGGGGTTCTTCGTTTTCGTCATTGTGGCCCTGATGGCCCTGGTGGTTTGGGCCGGGCTCAACGCCAAGCCCATGTTGGGGCCCTTCCAAGTCATGAGCAGCCTGTGGCTTCTGTTGCTGGTGGCCCTGTCGGTAGTGCTGCCGGCCTTCGCGAGCTTCGGCGTGGGCAGCTATATGGCCGAGACCATGCTGCTGAAGGCCAACGCCTTCGCCTTCCGGGAAGCGCGGGAGGACTATAAAGAAAAGAAAGCCAAGATGCAGATGGTGGAAAAGGCCAAAGAACTCAGGGCCAAACGTGATGCC
>JAJPJW010000085.1 GCA_021324075.1 Pseudomonadota bacterium
CCGAAATTGGAAAGGCCCGTAAGCCGGTCCGTAATGGCCATCGGCCGGGCGCGCTCGTAAAGCAGGGCGTATTCAATGGCCAGCACATCCTGCCCGCTGCCTTCCTCCCGGAGCCGCATGTCACCCTCGAAAAAGACCAGCCCCAGTCGGTTGAGGAGCATGGAAACCTGGCTGACGGCCTGGAAATGCAGGGAAACCCCGTGCTGGCCCTCGGGCCCCAGGTCCACCACCTCCCGCACGGCTTCCCGCACCGCGTCGCGCATGGAGAAAAGGAGGAAAACCATGTCGGTGGAGGAAAGCCGATGTTCCGATTGGAGGGCCTTCAAGTGGGTGAGGATTTCGTTGAAGCCGGCATCGACCGCCTGCTCCACGCTTCCCGACCGCTCGACGACCGCCACCAGGTTCATCAGCAGGCCCCGCACCTCGGTGAAAACACCCGGGTTGCGGCTCAATGCTTCCAGGCGGCCGCTCAGTTGTTTGACCGTGGACTGCCACCGGCCTTGGAGTACGTCTTCCTGCCGTTGGAGGAACTGGCTGAGCTTGTCGGGTTTGGTTTCCATTGGTTATTCCATTGGTCGGGAAGGCAGGGCGGCGGAAGGGCGTTGGCTTTACTTTGCCAGTATTTTTCCGTAAAGGTCGAGGTAACGGCCGGCGGAAACATCCCAGGAAAAATCTTCCTTCATGGACCGCTGGACCAGGCTTTTCCAAAGCTTGGGCTGGTGGAAAGCTTCCACCGCCCGCCTTAAGGTGGCCAATAACTCGTCGCTGCGGTAATTGTCGAAAACGAACCCGGTCCCTTTTTTACCGTCCGGCGAGAGGTTTTCCACCGTATCGGCCAGGCCGCCAGTTCGGCGCACCAGGGGGATCGTCCCGTATTTCATGGCGATCATCTGGCCGAGCCCACAGGGCTCAAAGCGGGAGGGCATGAGGAACAAGTCGCTCCCGGCGTAGATCATCTTGGAAAGTCGTTGGTCGAATTTCAAAGCCACCGCCAACTTGGACGGAAACCGCTGTTTCAGGCTCTCGAAAAGGGCGTGGTACCGGGGCTCACCCGTCCCCAGCACGACAAATTGGACGTCCAGGGAAAGGAATCCCTCAATGGCGTCCGCGATCAGGTCCAGCCCCTTCTGGTCGGTCAATCGGGAGACCAGTCCTATGACCGGCGTTTTTTCATTGAACCTCAGGCCCATTTCCTCCAAAAGCTTTCGTTTGGACTCCGTCTTTTTTTCATGGTTTTTCATCGTGTACTGGGCCGGGATTTCCCGGTCCGTCGCCGGATTCCACTCGTCGTAATCGATCCCATTGACGATGCCGTAAAGATCCGAGGTCCTGGACCGCAAAACGCCCTGGAGGCCGTGCCCGAATTCATCGGTTTGGATCTCCTGGGCATATCGCTCCGAAACCGTATTCAGGGCGTCCGAATAAACCAGGCCGGCTTTGAGGTAATTCACCTGGTCGTAAAACTCCAGCTTGGCGGCGGTAAATTCTTCCCAGCCGATTCCCGTCATGGGAAGGATGTATTTGGGGAAAAGCCCCTGGTAGGCCATGTTGTGGATGGTGAAAAGGCTGCGTGTGTTGGCGTAGGCCGGGTCGTTTTTGTAAAGGGTTTTGAGGTAGGCGGCTGCCAGCCCCGTTTGCCAGTCGTTCAGGTGGAGGATGTCGGGGACCCATCCTAAAACCTTCGGCATTTCCATGATTGTGCGGGAAAAAAACGCAAACCTCTCGGCGTTGTCGTGGTAATCCCCCTCGGAAGTTCCGTAAAAACCCTCCCGGTCGAAGTACCTGTCGTTTTGGATGAAATAGGCCGTCGCATGGGTATTGCCCAGGCGGGTGGAAAGGATGTCGGCGGTCATTTCCCCCATGCCCATGGGAACGGGCATGTCCTTGTGAAGCAACTTCAGCTTGTACTTTTCGGGGGAGATGTTGCGGTACTTGGGCAGGACGACCGCGACTTCACAGCCCAGTTTCAAGAGCGCACGGGGAAGGGCCCCCACCACGTCGGCCAAGCCTCCCGTTTTAGCGAAAGGAACGACTTCGGAAGCCGCCAAGAGGATCTTCAAGGAACGCCGGGGACGTGCTTCCTCGCGTGATTTTTTGGGGGTTGTTTTGGTCTTTTTAACGGCTTTACGCGGCATAGAAGTCCTGGACAATTCGAATGTCACAAACCAAGGACGGCATTATAGGGGGCGGGTCAAGGCTGTCAAGGAAAGAGGAAAAAAGAGCCCGGCAAAAATCGTTTTGTTTGGAAAATTTCGCCTTAGGGCAGGGTCCAGCGTTTTTCTAAATTATCAGAGGTTATTTTTTGTTGTGTCTTCAAGCTTTCTTCCAGCAAATCCCGGAGGCTTGTTTGGATTTTCCTGCGGGATTTCAACTTCCCGAAGAAATCGTAGCCGCCTTTCCCCGCCCCCAAAAAATCGTTTACAGCCACCTGGTATTTCCGTCGGTCGTTCAAGGCTTCGTCCCCTACGGATATGTTCAAGTCATTTCCCTCTTTTTGGACCTTCAATCCGGAAATTTGCAAAAAGCCATCCTGGCCTTTCTGGGATGCGGATAATTCCAAGGCCTTCCTGAGGTCAAGCCCCGGTACGTCCACTACCGTGATCTCACTGTCCAAGGGGCAAACCTGGTAAAGCGCTTCCCGGGTCAAGTTTCCGGCCTTGAAGCCCTCATGAAAGAACCCGTTGTTCAACAATGCGATCTCCGACTGGGCGGATTTCCGCAGGGCGTCGGCCGATATTTCACCAATCAAGGAATCCCCCTGGTTTTCACCGGTAAGGTCCCCTGCCACCGTCGCCAAAACCTCGTCCAATGGCTTGGATTTGAGCTTGGCCCCGTAGTTTTGAAGGAGAGCCGCCATGGCAGGATCCTCCGGTAGGTCGGCCGTAATCGGGATAAGCTCGTATTTGTAACCGCCGATGGAATAAACCTCTTTTTTAGTTTTGGGGTCCCGGTGCCCTTCGACGGTCAGGTCCAACCGGCCCAGGTAGAGGCCTTGGGCCCCCGCCTGAACGATCAAGGGCCCCGCCGGGCTGCCGTCGGCCTTGGTGTCCACCACAGGCTTGGTCATTACCGTATGGCTGAATCCCCCGACGATGACGTGGATAAAGGGGTTGTCTTTGGCGAATTTTTTGTCCGCCTCCAGCCCCGATTGGCTCAAGGCGACGAAGATATCGGCGTCCTTCTTGAGGATCGAATGGAGCCCCTTGGCGGAGGCCCCGGGCGGGTTGAAGATGAGGCCCGAAACGTTATCGCGGCGTGTCAGGGAGGGGGTATCCAGGTTGCTGAAACCGATCATGCCCACCCGGACACCCGCGTATTTGAGGATATAGGGCCGCATGAAATTTTGGAAATTATTGCGAACGACGGTGTTGGCTGAAACCCAGGGAATGCGGAAAGTCTTTCGGTAGGTAAGCAGGGCTTTTTTTCCGAAATCGAAGTCGTGGGGCCCCAGGCCCACCGCGTCGTATTGCATCAGCTGGTAGGCTGCGCAATCCACTTCGCCTCGGGTCATCTCGGAGAAAG
>JAJPJW010000009.1 GCA_021324075.1 Pseudomonadota bacterium
CCTGCCCCCCCGGCAGCGCTTCCGTCACGGTGGCGGTCCTGGATTCGGGCATTTCGAGGAATAACCCCGACCTTAAAGCCGTCCCCGCCATCGGTTACAACGCGATATGCGCCGTCCACGAGCAAAGTACGGGTTGTCCTTGTGGCGGGTCCGTAACCGATTTTGGAAGCACTTACGCCAGTGCGGATGACTTTGGGCACGGGACCTATGTGGCTGGGATCGTGGGGGCGGTTTGGAATGGATCGACGCCAAATTCCGAAAGCGGAAGCTGCATGTATGGGGTCGGCACGACGAGCGGTTATTCGGGGATGGCGCCGGGCTGCATCCTCCTCGCCGTCAAGGTCCTGGACTGCACGGGGTCCGGAACCACCGACAGCATCGTGGCGGGGACCAATTATGCCGTGGCCCACGGGGCCAGGGTTTTGAACTTTTCGCTGGGGTCACCCGCCACGGGCGGGTTGGATCCGGCGGAACAGGAAGCCCTGGACAACGCCTTGGACAATAATTGCGTCGTCATTGCTTCGGCCGGAAACGAGTCTTTCAGCGGCCATTTGGCACCCGTGGATTATCCGGCGGCCTATTCCCCCATCCTTGCGGTGGGGGCGACGGACGAAAACGACCAGCTGGCTTTTTATTCCAACGGCGGGGCGAATTTGAAAATCGTAGCGCCGGGCGGTTACGGGGAAGGGGCCTTAAGCGGCGGCACCGCCTTCCGCCCGGATTTGGACGTCTTCAGCGATTTTTTATGCCCGCTTTCATCGGCGGCATCCCAGGAAGGAGGGTTTGTCGCCATGGCCAGCGACTCCAATTTTGGGACCGCCGCCGGGACTTCCGCGGCCGCGCCTTTCGTCTCCGGTGCGGCAGCCCTGATCCTGTCCGTTTACCCTTCCTTGAGCAATACGCAGGTCGTCCAGGCCATCATCAATAACACCGACAGCCTCAACAACAACCAGGGATGGAACCCCCAAACCGGTTACGGCCGCTTGAACGTCTATCAAGCGCTTTTGGGGGCGGGCAACGGAGGCGGCCAGGTGACTTCCTACACGCAGACCTTCAACAGCCCGAACCCTTTTTACACCAAGACCAACGGCTCGACGAACATCACCGTCGCCATCAGCCAACCCGCGCCGGTCGAACTGACCATCTGCGACTCGTCCGGGGAGTTGGTCCTCCACAAGAATTATGATCCGGGCCAGTTGAACAACAATCCCGCCAATCCCCAGTTCAAATCCTATTATGTTCCGTGGGACGGCCGAAACGGGGCCGGGCAACCGGTGGTGACGGGCATCTATTTTTACACGGTGAAGGTCAACGGCCAGGTGGGCCGCAACAAAATCGCCCTCATCCAGGGGAGCAAGTGAAACCAACCAAATCCCCGAAGAGATTTTGGCCCCGGCGCTGCGCGATGGCTTTTCTTTTCATGGCAACGGCCGTGACGGCAAAAGCCGACCAGCAAGGCGGGCAACGGCCTGCGGCCTACCTGGAGCTGGGGGCAGGTGACGTCCAAAATGCCATGGCGGGGGCCGCGGTAGGGGACCGCAACGACCCGGCCTGCGGGTTTTGGAATCCCGCCGGATTGAGCGGGTTACGGGGGTTCCAAATCCAGGACCAATACACCCTTCTGCCGCTGGGACAGCAGCTGAATTATTTCACCCTGGCTAACGGTTTCCGCGATTTCTTCTTTTACGGCCTTTCCTCGTTCATTTACAGTGCGGGCGGGAACATCGAAGCGCGGGTGGGGCCGTCCCTGGCCCCTGACAGCCTGTTTTCCGACCTGGAAATGACCTATCTCATCTCGGTGGCCTTCCGGTTGAGCCCCCGGTGGTCCATCGGTGGAAACATCAAGATCATGGTGCAGGATTTCGACAATTACTCAGGGTTTGGTTTCGGGGAAGATTTGGGGCTCCAATACCGCCTTACCCAATACACCACCTTCGGGTTGATGCTCCAGGACCCTTTCACCCTTTTTAATTACGACAACTCCACTCAAAACATAGTCCCCATCACCGTCAAAGCAGGCGTGGCCCACCATGACGTCCAACTGGATGCGAAATTGAATTTTGACTTGGAATGGAGCGCGGACCTGGGTTTCCGGCCCCGCTTGGGCGTCGAATGGCGGCCCGTGGAAATATTGGCCTTGAGGGGAGGCTGTTGGGCGGGCAATCTCAGCGGCGGCGCTTCGGGAGGGGCGGTTTCGATCAATCCAACGGCCGGGTTCGGCCTATTGATGCCGCTCGGATCCTCAGGTGACGGCCTTTTGGAGTTCAATTACACCCTTTTGACGGACAGGGTCATATCGGGCGGCCTTTTGCACCAAGTGGAAATCTCGGGGAAGTTCCTTTAGACCATGGAAAAAATAAAAAACCTAAAATCTTACCTGGAGTTTTGCCGCCGAATGGGCATTCGGTATGTCTCTGCGGCCACCCTTGCGGAAACCGGGGCTCCGGTCGATGCGGTTCCGGAAAAAAGCCGGCCCCCCCTTCCGGTCCTGGAGGATGTCCGGCCGGCTTCCAAGCCCCTGGTTTCCAGCCCGATCGTTGACGGCGCAAAACCCCAATGGCTGACCGCCTCTCCTGACACTCTCCGGGCCATGGAACTACTGGCTTTTGACCGGGACATTTGTGAATGCCAAAACTGTCCCCTGGGCAAAACCCGGAAAAACTTTGTTTTTGGCACCGGCAACCCTGAAGCCGAAATTTTGTTTGTCGGGGAGGCCCCAGGGGCGGATGAAGACGCCCAGGGGCTGCCCTTCGTGGGGCGGGCGGGCCAGCTTTTAACCAAAATCATTGAATCCACAAAGACGTGGAAAAGAGGGGATGTTTTTATTTGTAATGTTTTGAAATGCCGTCCACCGGGCAACCGTACGCCCCTGCCGGAAGAGGTGGAGCAATGCCGCCCTTATCTTGAGGAACAAATCAACATCATCAAGCCGAAGCTGATCATGGCGTTGGGGGCCAGCGCCGCCCAAGCCCTGCTTAAAACCAAGGATTCGGTCGGGAAGCTGCGCAACAAATGGCATGATTACGCCGGTATTCCGCTCCGGGTGACCTACCATCCCGCCGCCCTCTTGCGATTTGACGGCTATAAGAAAGATGTTTGGGAGGATATGAAGGAGCTGACGGCGAAATACACGGATTTAAAGGGCAAATAGTAAGCTTGTAACAGGTAAATTACCGGCTTTTTTAGTGGTTTCACTTGAAATGCGGGTATAATTTTAGGATTCATATCCATTTCATCTGACTGGTTGTTATGCCAAAGCCCTTAAAATACTTTTACCTTTTTACCTTATTCGTTTTCCTACAGGCTTTTTTCCCCCGCGCGGCCCAATCCCAGTGCATTTTAAGCGACCCTTTTTCCTCGGCCGGGCCCGGCTTGAATTCCTTTTGGCTCACCGCCAATGTGGTCAATACCAATAACCCCCCTCCCGATAACAGCAGTCTTCCTCCCGCGGTTGGTGGCGGTGCCTTAACCATGACCGTCGGTGGTACGGGAATCGGTTTTGGGGGCGATTCCTTCCAATATATCTACCAGCAGGTTACCGGCGACGTTGACGTCACCCTTCAAGTCAACGCTGTTCCCAACGCTTCGGCGAACCTGGGAACCTGCGGGATCATGGTAAGGGACCCCGCTGCGTTTCCCAACACGAGCGCCAATATGGTTTATATCTGCGCGGTCAATGGAACCGGTTCTCCCGATAACGGCACTTTTTCGTTCCAATACCGTGACGGGGCCGGAGGGGTGAATGAGCCCGTCCCCACTACGGATGGAACCTATGTGAATCCTTCCATCGCTTATGTCCGTTTGGCCCGCCAAGGCAACAGTTTTTTGGGGTCCTATTCCACTGACGGCGTCCATTGGAATTTCCTGGAGACGGATCCGAATTCAACCATCCCGGGCACCTATTTCGTGGGTATCGCCTCCTCTTCGGAGGCCGACCCCGCTACGAGTACGGCCATCGTCGATAATTTCAATGTCCTTGTCGGGGCTTGCAGCCCGACACCCACCGTCACCGGCACTCCTACCAATACGCCAACCAATACACCGACCCTGACGCCCAGCTTTACCCCGACTTACACGACCACGACGACAGCAACCCTGACGCCGACGTTCACCCCAACCTACACCCCGACGAGTACGGCAACGGCCACACCCACCCAGCCTACCCTCCAACTCACCCCGGGTGCGACTCCTCCGTTATCCGGTTCCACCCAGATTCCAGGAGCCGTCAACGTTCCGATCCTCCAAATGAACGCCTCGAACACTTCCGGTGAGGTTGAAAACCTGAACTATATCGTCATCACCTTCGCCGGATCGGGGGACCCAACCGGAGTTGTAACGGCGAAGCTTTGGAGGGACTCCAATGCGAATGGGGTCGTCGACGCCGGAGACAGCCTCCTGACCGGTTCGACCTTCACGAATTCATCAGCCGTCACTTTGGGGCTCGTGCCTCCGGACCAAATTCCCATTGGAACTTCGACCAATTACCTTGTGACCTACGATTTTTCGGCTTCCACAAGCCCGAACAATTATTCGGGCAACATCCAGTTCAGCAGCAGCGTCAACGGAACGGGCCAAACCTCCTCGCGTCCGGTCAAAGTCAATGGTTTGTCCATTAATGGCGTCAACATCATCGTCGCCCTTGCGACGCCGACACCGACGGCTACGGCCACCAATACGGCCTCGAACACCCCCACCAACACGACGACCCATACGCCGACGGCCACGACCACGAATACAACGACCAACACGACGACGGCCACGGCGACTTTTACGCCGACGACTACGGCGACCTTCACGG
Organism: Pseudomonadota bacterium; assembly: GCA_021324075.1. Taxonomy (GTDB): domain Bacteria; phylum Oederibacteriota; class Muellerivitia; order Muellerivitales; family Muellerivitaceae; genus JAJPJW01. The sequence goes on from JAJPJW010000009.1 coordinate 4,799, forward strand.
CGACAAATACGGCCACGAATACGGCGACCAACACGACGACGGCCACGGCCACCTTCACGCCCACGAATACGACGACCAACACGACGACGGC